>JAZOLW010000001.1:0-12757 GCA_045653405.1 Eubacteriales bacterium
TGACGTTATGAGCGATATGGTTTCCACCGCATTCGGCTCACTTGCAATGATGACTTCCGTTCTTGTAAGCCCCGACGGAAACTATGAATATGAAGCGGCACACGGCACTGTTACCCGTCACTACTACAAATATCTCAAGGGTGAAGAAACATCCACTAATCCTATGGCTACAATTTATGCGTGGTCGGGAGCTCTGCGCAAGAGAGGCGAACTTGACGGACTTTCAGACCTTGTTAAGTTTGCGGATGCTCTTGAAAATGCTTGTATTGAAACGCTCAACGCAGGTATAATGACAAAGGATCTTGTAAATCTTGCTGAGGGAATTGAAACAAAGGCTGTAAACACATCAGAGTTTATCAAGGAAATAGCGTCAAGAATTAGAATTGCATAATATAACAACCCCGCAGTTGAAATCAACTGCGGGGTTTTGCCTTCGGCGAGTTACTTTTCCCTTGTAGGAAAAGGAGGCAAAGCCTCTTATTTTGTCAGAAATGAAATTCGAAGAACTTCATTTCTGACGTCAATCTATGAGTGCCATTGACTCTTTTATCGAAAAACATATTTTGATTTTTTAATTTCAAAAATTTCATTTTTGACTGTTTTTGCAAGTAAAAACATCAATTTTTAAATATTTGAATTTTCAAAAATTCATTTTTAATGTCATTTTTGCCGAAAAATGTGTAAAATCAATGTTAAATACGTCAAAAATTAAATATTTGAAAAATCATTTTTTCATTTTCTCTTGACAATAATTGGATTTGTGGTTATAATGTTAAATGAATTATTCTTGTTTTGAAAATTCAAAAAACAAAATTTGGAGGAATTAATTATGAAAAAGAGTCTCGCTCTTCTTCTCGCAGTTCTTATGCTCGCTACAATGATGCTTGCAGGCTGCAACAACACTCCCGCTGTTGACGGCGAAAACGCAGACGCAGGTCTTGCTGACAAGATCGTTCTCGCTACAGGCGGTAACACAGGTACATATTATGCTTACGGTATGGCTATGGGCCAGGTGCTTCAGGAAAAGACAGGCATCAAGTTTGATGTTCAGTCCACAGGTGCATCAAAGGCTAACATCCAGCTCATCCAGGCAGGCGAAGTTGATATGGCTGTAGTTCAGAACGACGTTATGTACTACGCTTACACAGGCACAGACCTCTTTGAAGGCGCTGCAACTCAGGACTTCTCTGCTGTTGCTACACTCTACCCCGAACTCTGCCAGATTATTGCTTCAAAGAGCAGCGGCATCACTTCTGTTGCTGACCTCGCAGGCAAGAGAGTTTCCGTTGGTGACGCAGGAAGCGGTGTTGAATTCAACGCAAAGCAGATCCTCGCTGCATACGGCATTGATATGGATGCTGACATCCAGAAGCAGAACCTCGGCTTCGGCCCCTCTGCTGACGCTCTCAAGGATGAAAAGATCGACGCATTCTTCTGCGTTGCAGGTATCCCCACAACAGCTATTACCGACCTTGCTATGAGCAACGAAATCGTTGTTGTTCCCGTAGATGACGACAAGTTTGCTGCTCTTAGCGAACAGTACGGCTTCTACACACAGCAGGTTATTCCCGCTGACACATACAACGGTATGACAGAAGACGTTAAGACTGTTGCAGTTATGGCTACTTACATTGTTGACAACGACCTTTCCGAAGAAACTGTTTACACCATCACAAAGAACATCTTTGAAAACAAGAATGCTATCAAAGCAGCACACCAGAAGGGTGCTGAGCTTGACAGTGTAAAGGCAGTTGACGGTATCCCTGCAGAAGTTCCTTTCCACGCAGGTGCTCTCAAGTACTTTAAGGAAATCGGTTCTCTCAACTAATTGTTAAGCAAAAGATTTGTCACAGCCGTGATTGCACTTGCGGTTACGGCTGGGACATTTTTTATGCCGGCGTGCAGTAAACGTGACACGCTGGTACTGTTTAATTCCGAGACCGGAGAAGTTTATGAAACCTTTTCGGTAAGGGAAGGCTCGGAATTTGCTGTTGAATTTATACATTCCGTAAATAAAAGTCCGGTAAAAGATGTTTTTGTCATACGCAGTGGCAAAATTGTGGCAGACAGAACAGTTTATTCTGCTTTCGGCGCAGGGGTGCAGACAGAAATTGAAGACGGACAAAGGCTTGAATATGACAGCGAAGGAAATATGGTGGTATCAGGCTTTGACACGGTGTTTCCGCAGGTAAAATATATTGTGGGAACGGTGTATGACCACGTGCTGTATATTGAAGGGGCGTCTATAAGTTTAACAGAACTTTGCGGCAAAAATTCACACGTCGCATTTGAATTAAGATAACAATAATCCGTTCAGGAGGTAAAAAATGTCAGAAAACTTAAACGCAAACGAAAACGTTAGAAGCACTGACGAGTTGATGGCCGAATTCGACAGAGAATCCAATGTCAGACAGTTTTCCGGAGTTTCTTCCATAATAATGAAGGCTCTGTTCCTCGCTTTTGTTGTTTTCGTGTTCGGTACAAGATTCATAACCTTACCGGAACAGGCAAGAATGTCTGCTTTTCTCGGTATAATAATGTTTCTCGGCTTCCTTATCTACCCGCTTTACAAGAAGCAGACCAAGAAAAAGAATTTCATTCCCTGGTATGACTTCATATTTGCAGTTGTGGGAAGTATGCCTTACTTCTACTATGCATTCAACTTTGATGCAATCACCCGCCGTGCATTTCTTATCAATGACCTTGATAAAGCAATGGCTCTCATCGGTATACTCTTCCTTTTTGAGCTTTGCAGACGCGCTGTCGGTGTGCCGATTCTCTTTGTGGCAGGCGGATTTATAGCATACGCTTTCTACTACGGAAAATCCCTCAGCTCAATTCTTTACAATCTTTTCTATACAACAAGCGGTATTCCCGGAACACCCCTTAATGTATGTTCAACATTTATCGTGTTCTTCATAATCCTCGGTGCGTTTCTTGAAAAGACAGGTATCGGCGGATTCTTCGTTGACCTTGCAAATTCTATTGCAGGCTATGCGTCAGGCGGACCTGCAAAGGTTGCAGTTATTTCCTCCGCACTTGAAGGTATGTACTCGGGAAGCTCTGTTGCAAACACTGTTGGAAGCGGAAGCGTTACAATCCCCGTAATGAAGAGCATCGGGTATAAACCCGAATTTGCAGCAGCCGTTGAAGCGGCAGCTTCCACTGGCGGACAGATTATGCCTCCTATCATGGGCGCTGCGGCATTCCTTATGTCTGAAATAACAGGAATTCCTTATACAACAATTGCAATTGCAGCTATTCTTCCCGCAGTTCTCTACTTTGCAGGAATATTTATGATAATTCACTTTGAAGCAAAGAAGCTGGGACTTAAGGGGCTTCCCAAGGAAAGCATCCCCAACTTCTTCAAGCTGCTTTTCAGAAAAGGATATCTGTTCCTTCCTATCATCGTGCTTGTTACTCTTATGTCAAACGGTAAAACTCCTGCAATGAGTGCTTGTATGGCAATTATAACAACAATGCTCATTATGTTGATTACCGATTTTGTAAAGGTGCTTTCAGGACTTGTTAAGAAAACAGCTTCCTCAAGAGATGTAGTCGACCTTGTTCTCCTTGCAATTCCTGTAGCCATTTATGCTGTAGGTCAGTTTGTTCTCGGCTACAAGATGGAAGATATCGGAATTATTGCAGGACTTGTGTACATCGTTGTTTCATTCCTTGGTAAAAACATTAAAGAATCCGGCAAGATTTCCCTTGATGCTCTTGAAACAGGTATCAGAAATACAATGGGCGTTTCCCTTGCCTGCGGTCTTGCAGGAATTATTGCAGGTGTTGTTACCATCACAAGCCTTGGCTCAACACTTATCAACGTAATCGTTCCCATTGCACAGGATAATCTGTTCCTTGCACTGTTCCTTACAATGCTTACTTGTATAGTTCTCGGTATGGGTGTTCCCACAACCGCAAACTATCTCATCATGGCAACTATTACAGCTCCTATCCTTGAACAGATGGGACTTCCGTTACTTGCAGCGCATATGTTTGTATTCTACTTCGGTATCGTGGCAGACATCACTCCTCCTGTTGCCCTTGCGGCATATGCAGGAAGTGCGATTGCAAACTCCAATCCGCTAAAGACTGGTGTAAACGCCACTCGCCTTGCCATAACTGCATTCATTATTCCCTATATTTTCGCATTCAATCCCAAGATGCTCTTTATTGAAGCAACAGTTTCCGAAGTTATTCTTATTATCATAACCTCTGTTGTTGGTATCTTCGCTCTGTCTGCGGCACTTGAGGGATATATGTTCAGAAAGCTGAAAATATACGAGATTATTCCTCTCATTATCGGCGGTCTGCTTATGATTTATCCCGGTATTACTACTGATACAGTAGGTCTTGTACTGGTTGCAATCGTAACAGTTATTCAGATTATCGAAAGAAATCTTGATAAAAAGAAATTGAATATCTGAATTTAACTCTATTACGGACACCCCGTGCTGTTGCACGGGGTGTTTTTGTTCTGCTTGACTTTGAATTTAAAAATAATTATAATAAAGATAGAAAGAATCTCTCAGAAATACACGTTTATTCAGGAGCTTGTTATGAAACACAGATACCTAATCGCATTTTTTATTGCACTGTTTATATTGTCAGCACTCACCTCCTGCGGAGTTGAGGATAAATATAAAATCGTAACTCCCACAGAGGAGGAAATGGGCGAAATAGAACTGCGTCTTAATCCCATATTTTCAACTTATTTTGATAATTACGATTATTCGTCGGAAGATATGTACAACAATCTGTTTTCCTACAACCAATTGAAATATGTTTGTCCTGAGTACAAGGAAGAAATCGCAAAATTTGTTGACAGGCCTTTGGATTTTCCATACGGCAACGCTTGCTGGAGTATCACAGTGTATGGAAACGACCCTCTCGGAGTATTCGGAAAAATATCAGAAAAAGCCTATGACGACAACGGAAAAGTTGATATAGACTTAGCTTATAGTCTGTTGCAGCCCGGAGATGTAATCGGGTACAACAAGTTCTCGGGAGCATATATTGACTGGCTAATTGAGGGAGTGTGGAACGGAAAGGTTAATCACGACACCGCATTTAACTTTGATGACGGCAGTCAGTGCTATTATCACGACGGATACTACTATACCCCTGAAAAAATTTCAGCCTTAGGCGGTGGAATTTTCCATTATACCAAAGTGAATTCAATTTCATTGATTGAAAAAAACAAATACGAAATTAAATATGCGGTTTTTGACGAGAATGATATGCAAGCGTATATCGGCTCTGCTACGGTTGCGTTGAAAGAAAGCAAAGGCGGATTCAGGTTTTGGTCGATTTACAGTATAAATGTTGAAAGCTGTAATTAACCCTAACGTCCACACTTTCGCAGACACTTTCCTATATACAAAAACGGTTGTGGCAAAAACCACAACCGTTATCTTTTTATTCTTTTACTTCTGTCTTGATTCCAAGCTCGCCGAGAGTCTTTTCGTCAACAGGCGCAGGACACATTGTCATAAGTTCTGATGCGTTCTGTACCTTGGGGAATGCAATTACGTCGCGCAGACTGTCACATCCGATAAGCTGCATTGTAAGTCTGTCAAGACCGATACCCATACCGCCGTGAGGAGGTGCGCCGTACTTAAATGCATCAAGCAGATATCCAAACTTTTCATACGCTTCTTCCTCTGTAAGACCAAGCAGGCTGAATATTCTGCCCTGAAGCTCAGGGTTTGTAATACGGATAGAACCGCTGGAAAGCTCAATTCCGTTGAGAACAAGGTCATAAGCCTTAGCTCTTACCTTGGACTTGTCTGTTTCAAGATATTCAAGACATTCATCAAGAGGAGATGTGAAGGGATGGTGCATTGCAACCCATTCTCCGCTTTCTTCATCAAGCTCGAAGAAGGGGAACTCTGTAATCCAGAGAAGTCCGATGCCGTTCTTTTCGATACCGATTTTATTTGATGTTTCAGTTCTGAGTGAGCCGAGCTGAGAGAGAACCTTGCCGTTGTTTGTGTCGGCAATAATCATAATAACGTCGCCCTGCTTTGCTCCTGCTCTTTCAAGGATTGCCTTCATTTCATCTTCTGTCATAAACTTTGCAAATGAACTTGATACGCCGTCTGCTGTCCATCTTATCCACGCAAGACCCTTACCACCGATGCCCTTAACGTATTCTGTAAGCTTGTCAATTTCTTTTCTTGTAAGAACTGTGCTTGCGTCATCCGCTTTTATTGCTCTTACGCTTCCGCCGCCGTTTACAGCACCTGAGAATACAGAGAATCCGCAGTCCTTAACGATATCTGACAGGTCAACTATTTCCATACCGTATCTGATATCGGGTTTATCGCTTCCGAAGCGTTCCATTGCTTCCTTGTAAGTAAGTCTTGGAAGCGGGAGCTTGATGTCAACGCCGAGGATTTCCTTGTAAACGGTCTGCATATAGCCCTCTCCGATTGCAAGAACGTCTTCCATTTCAACAAATGACATTTCAAGGTCAATCTGTGTAAATTCGGGCTGACGGTCAGCACGGAGGTCTTCATCACTGAAGCAGCGTGCAATCTGCATATATCTGTCAAAGCCAGCAACCATTGAAAGCTGCTTGTAAAGCTGAGGTGACTGGGGAAGCGCATAGAAAGAGCCTTTGTGAACACGGCTGGGAACAAGGTAGTCGCGTGCTCCTTCGGGTGTGCTTCTTATAAGGATGGGTGTTTCAATTTCAATAAAGCCGTTTTTATCAAAGTAATCTCTTGTAACCTTTGCAAGCTTGTGACGCAGAAGAATGTTGTTCATAAGGTCAGGTCTGCGAAGGTCAAGATAACGGTGCTTAAGACGAAGTTCTTCGTTTGCACGGCAGTTCTCCACAATTTCAAAGGGAGGAGTCTGTGATTCTGCCAACACCTTGAGTTCCGATACATATATTTCCACATTTCCTGTAGGAATGTTGGGGTTTTTGCTGTCACGTTCTCTGACAATACCTGTTGCGCAAAGAACATATTCGCTTCTTACAGATGCCGCCTTTTCAAAAACTGCCTTATCTGTGTTTTCATCATACGCAAGCTGAACAATACCTGTTCTGTCACGCAGGTCTGTAAATATAAGACTGCCGAGGTCTCTTGTCTTCTGTACCCAACCCATTACGGTAACTGTCTTTCCAACGTGTCCGTCACGAACATCTCCGCAATAATCGGTACGCTTTGAGTTTCCGAGAAATTCTGCCATTTCTATCTTCCTTTCTTCTTTCGAAGTTCTTATAAGTTTTCTATTATTTCTGCAAGTTTTTCAAGCTCAACATCACGTCTGTCGTCCTTGTCACGCATATTCTTGAGCTGTGCTACGCCGCTGTCAAGCTCGTTGTCGCCTACAACAAGAACATACTGTGCACCTATCTTATCGGCATACTTCATCTGAGCCTTTAAGCTTCTTGAACAGATATCACATTCCGCATATATTCCTGCGCGTCTTAACTGTTCTGCTGCTTTAAGTGCGTACACTGCCGCTTTATCTCCCATAGGAGCAACATAAAGCTTTGGCTTTTCGGGTTCGGGGAGTGTAACGCTTCCCTTTTCTTCAAGTGCCTTGAGAGCAAGAATAAGACGTGTAAGTCCCATACCGAAACCGATACCGCAGAGCTTAGGTCCGTCAAGCTGTTCAACAAGCCCGTCGTATCTTCCGCCGCCGCAGACCGTACTCTGTGCACCGATATCGTCTGAAATAAATTCAAATACTGTGCGGACATAGTAGTCAAGTCCTCTTACAATCATAGGATTAACTGTATATTTAATTTCAAGAGCATCAAGGGATGCTTTGAGTGCATCAAAGTGTGCATTACATTCTGTGCAGAGGTGGTCTACTGTCTTGGGTGCATCAGCCGCAATTGCAGAGCATATGGGGCTCTTGCAGTCAAGAATACGCAGAGGATTTGTCTGCAGTCTTTCTTCGCAGGTGGGACAAAGCTCGCCCTTTTTGCTTTCAAAGTATTCTACAAGCGCCTTTCTGTAAAGGGGACGGCATTCGGGACAGCCTATGGAGTTGATGTTGAGTTCTGCCGTTATGCCCAGTTCCTTAAGCACATCATCTGCAAGGGAAATAACAGTTGCATCGGCATATGCACTTTCCGCACCGAACATTTCAACGCCGAACTGATAAAACTCACGGCTTCTTCCTGCCTGGGGCTTTTCGTATCTGAAGAAAGGTCCCACATAATACAGTTTCAAGGGCATTGCTTCGTTGTAAAGACCGTTTTCAATAACACTTCTTACAACACCGGCTGTTCCTTCGGGACGAAGACACATTTCCACATTGTCGCCTCTGTCGGAAAGGGTGAACATTTCCTTCTGTACTATATCTGTTGTTGAGCCTACGCCTCTTTTATATACGCCGGACACTTCAAAGGTAGGAATTCTGATTTCATTGAAGCCTGCATTTTTAGTGCATTTACGTATTACTTCTTCCATTCTGTGCCATATAACTGTTTCCTTTGGAAGAATGTCTATTGTACCTTTCGGTTTCTGAAACATAATGAGCCTCCATTATTGTTTGATATCGTAATATAATGTTCCCGTCATTCGGGAGTTATTTTTTGTAATTTGCAAGATAGTCCATAAAGTCATAGACTGTCTTTTGCTGACTTGACGTTAAGTTTTCGTACATTTCCTGAATATCAAGGCTTTTTTCCTTTTTCTGCACCTTTTCTTCTTCGTCGTCTTTTCTTCCTGCCGCCAGCATATAGTCTTCAAGATCAATTCCGCCTGCACTGTTGTTGGCAAGCTTTGTCATAAGCTTTATGCCGGGTGCATTTTCCTGAGCGCAAAGCTCAAGCTTGTGAAGCTGAACATAGCTTATGCCGCAATCGTTGGCAAACTGCTTTGTTGTTCTCTCTCCTCTTGCCTTTTCTATAAGCATAGCAAAAATCTTTTTATTGAAGGGTCTTGCTTTTTTCATGGATTAAAATACACTCCAAATCTCTTAAGGTCTGAAAAAATACATATTTTAACTAAATAATTATATCATATGAATATTTATTTTTCAAGCACCAAGCGGCATTTTATCAAATAAATTGATGGATTTTTTATATATGTGTGATTTTTCTGCACTTTACTGCATATAATTGTAAAAATACTTTGAGGAAGTGGCTTATGGACAACAAAGAATACATTATAAATTTTCCGTCGGTATATATGCACACAGCACCCGACATAACAAGCGAGGTAAGCGATGAACTGCTGTACGGAACAACTCTTAAGAAAATTGCAATGTACGGAGATTACTACAGATGCGAAACCTCCTACGGATACGGCGGGTACGTACACGAAAAGTATCTGTGCGAGGAAAATCAGCCTGACGGGGCAAGACCCTATATTGTTACTGCCCCTTTTTGCGACCTGCTAACAGAGGGGGCATACAAGTACCGTCCCGTAACTACTCTCCCGAGAGGAAGCATCCTCTATTCCCGGCACTGTCTGTCACGAGCAGACAGGTTCTTTTCGGTTATATATAAAAAGCATAAATGCTATGTTCCTGCATCGGGTATCAGCATTTACGAAAAGAATGACGGAGCAATAATCGACAGAAACTCGGATATACGCAGAAAAATATGCGACAGCGCACTGTTTTATCTCGGTACTCCTTACCGCTGGGGCGGAAAAAGTCCTTCGGGAATTGACTGTTCGGGGCTGTGCTTTATGGCATACTTTCTTAACGGTATTCCTCTGTGGCGGGATTCATACGCAGACACAAGATATGTACACGAAATAAGCAGTGACCGTGCCTTGCAAGGCGACTTGATTTATTTCAAGGGGCATATGGCGCTTTACATAGGCGACGGAGAATATGTGCACTCCTCGGCAAGTGCAGGTTGCGTAACAGTAAACAGTCTTAGAAAAAACAGCATAATTTACCGTGAAGACCTTGCGGAAAAGCTTATCTGTTTTGCAAGAAGCAATATGCTTTGATAAGTGTAATTGAGAAAAGTGAGAAATTTTTGAGAAAATCGAAAATTTCTCATTTTTTCTATTGACAAAACGGATACTATGCTATATAATATCCAAGGTGTGTAAAGTAAAACGCTTTACAGATACGAAACGGAGAGAATTATGGGCGTAAAAAAACTTGAACTTTCAATGCTTTGCGATATATACGGTTCACTTCTCAGCGAAAAGCAAAGAGATGCAGTTGAAATGTATTGCAACGAAGATTATTCTCTCGCAGAAATAGCAGAAAACACGGGCATTTCCCGTCAGGGAGTGCGCGACCAGATAAAACACGCCGAAAGCCAGCTTTTCTCGTTTGAAGAAAAGTTAAAGCTTATGGAAAAGTCGCGGAAAGCATCAGAGATGCTTGCTGTCCTTTCCGAGAAATCGGCGGTAAAAGACAGTCCCGAGCTTTTACAGCTTGTCAAAGAGATACAGGAAACGTTTAGCTTTGAATAAGCTGAAGAATTAAGGAGAAATATGTTCCAGAGTTTAACAGACAGACTTGCAAATGCCTTTAAGTCCTTTAAGAACAAAGGAAAGCTTACTGAGACTGACGTCAAGGAGGGTATGCGCGAAATAAAACTTGCGCTCCTTGAGGCTGACGTAAACTATAAGGTAGTTAAGGATTTTATCAAAACTACTACCGAAAGAGCAGTCGGCAGTGAAGTGCTGGAAAGCCTTGTTCCTTCCCAGCAGATAGTAAAAATAGTAAATGAAGAACTGACAAAACTTATGGGCGGAGAAAATACAAAGCTTGTTATTTCCTCAAAGCCTCCTACGATTGTTATGATGTCAGGTCTTCAGGGCGCAGGTAAAACCACTCACACAGGTAAGCTTGCACTGATGTATAAAAAGCAGGGCAAACGCCCGTTGCTTGCGGCTTGTGACGTTTACAGACCTGCGGCCATAAAACAGCTTCAGGTTGTTGGTGAAAGCATCGGAGTTCCGGTATTCACCATAGACGGATGCCAAGACCCTGTAAAAATTGCCCGTGAAGCACTTATCCACGCAAATAAGCACGGACACGATATGCTGTTTCTCGATACAGCAGGTCGTCTTCATATAGACGAACAGTTAATGGGCGAACTTCAAAAGATTAAGGATGAACTTAATCCCACTGAAATCCTGTTCGTTGTAGACGCTATGACAGGTCAGGACGCAGTAAATGCCGCGGCGGCGTTCAACGAAAAGCTTGATATCACAGGTATTATCCTTACCAAGCTTGACGGTGATACACGAGGCGGTGCGGCACTGTCCACAAGACAGGTTACAGGTAAGCCCATAAAGTTCATCGGTACAGGCGAAAAGATGGACTGCATCGAGCCTTTCTACCCCGACAGAATGGCATCAAGAATACTCGGTATGGGGGATGTTCTTTCACTTATTGAAAAGGCTGAGCAGGCGCTTGATGAAAAGAAAGCTGCCGAGCTTGAAAAGAAGCTCAGAGAGCAGACATTCACACTCACCGATTATCTTGAACAGTTCGACCAGATAAGAAATATGGGTCCTATCGACCAGCTTCTCGGTATGATGCCGGGAGTTGATGCAAAGGCTCTCAAAGGCATAAATGTCGATGAGAAACAGATAGACCGTATTGAAGCGATAATTCTTTCCATGACACCTGAAGAAAGGGACAATCCCGATATCATCAATGCGTCAAGAAAGATAAGAATTGCCGCAGGAAGCGGTATGAAGGTGGAAGATGTAAACAAGCTTCTCAAGCAATTTGATGCAATGAGAAAGATGATGAAGCAGCTTTCATCGGGAAATCTCGGCGGATTCGGAGGCAAGATGCTTGCCAGAAGAATGTCCAAGGCAAAAGCCAAGAGCAACAAAAAGAAAAAGAAACACTGAAAAGTGTAACAACTCAGTATAATTTTGCTTGAAATCAAGCGGTTATAAAATATATTTATATAATTTTTGGAGGAAAACAAAAATGGCAGTTAAAATCAGACTTAAGGGAATGGGCGCAAAGAAGGCTCCCTTTTACAGAGTAGTTGAAGCAGATTCCCGTTACCCCAGAGACGGTCGTTTCATCGATGAAATCGGCTACTACAACCCCCTTACAGATCCCGCAACTGTAAAGATTGACGAAGAAAAGGCAAAGAAGTGGGTTGCTAACGGCGCTCAGCCTACAGACACAGTAAAGGCTCTTCTCAAGAAGAACGGTATTCTTTAAGCAATAGTTTTCGGTTATCCGAAGACGTATGCTTAAACCACCAGGATCCGCATATGCGGACGTTTAAGGAGGTCTTTGCAAATGAAGCAGGTATTGACTGACCTTGCAAAATCCATTGTTAACCATCCCGAAAACGTTGTTGTTACTGAGAGTGTTGAGGGCGACACAGTTTATCTCAAGCTCAAGGTTGACGAAAGCGATCTCGGCAAGGTAATCGGCAAGCAGGGTAAGATTGCCAAGGCTGTTCGTACAGTTGTACGCGCAGTGGCAAACAAAGAAAACAAGAGAGTTATTGTTGACATTCTTGAAAATGACTAAAGATAAAGGCGGTTTTAAAAACCGCCTTTGTTTTTTATATGTGCGCTGCAAGGCTGTTGGAGTTTTGCCTTCGGCGAGGTTCTTTTGTTCGGACAAAAGAACCCAAAAACCGCAAGGGAGAACCCTTGACCCCGCGACGGTCAAAGGAATTTACTGCCAACCATATCTTGCTTTTTACCAAATGGGTAAATTCCAAGATTGACCGTCGGTTCTACGTGCGGTTACACATCAACGCAAAACAATATTCGCTTAAAGTGATATTTGCATCAGGCGTAACTGCTTAGTGCAATTTCTCTTGCCT
>JAZOLW010000002.1:0-14627 GCA_045653405.1 Eubacteriales bacterium
GGCACTGCAACACACGAAAGAATGATAGTTGACGGAGAAAAGCTGCTTGAAAAGGCAAACTCCAAGAGAAATATATAATTCGGAGAATAAAAAGTGAATAAAAAGTTTACTAAAAAAGGTTATTCGGGCGAAAAGAAAGAATCAATAGTTGCAAATAAAAAGAAAAATCTCAAAAGGGCTGTAATTACTGTTGTTGCAGTTTTTGCAGTTCTCGGAATTTTGTGCGGAGCGCTGTACGGCATCAGTGAATGGCTGATGAATGGTTACGAAGAATTCAACAATGCGGATAAGCCGGTAACTCTTGACGGCAAGAGCTACATAAATTACTATGAGCCGGACTACAGTGCGGACATATTCGAGGATGAAGAATATCTTGAAAAAGACACCTTCATAAGATATGTAAAACCCACTTCCAACGGAGACATGTCAACAGTAATCGGATATTTCAGCAGTATGGTTCTCACTGAAGGACAGAAATTTTTCATAGACTATTTTGATAGAGTCATAAACGGAGATTACGAAGCTTATCACGGAATGTTTGCAAAGGAGTATCTTGATAATCCCGACGGATTTGAAAAGAATCCGGCAGACAGAAAATTTCCTATGCAGAGAATTTATGATATAAAAATAAAAGAGCTGGGAAGAACCGACCCGGGTGATACAAGCTACAATTACAACGGCGTGCCGGCAGTTTTCGGCGTGTATGAGGTAAGCTATAAAATACTCAAAAATGACGGTCAGTTCCGTCATGACCTTCCCGAAGGCGGGGAGAAAGCACTTATCTTTGAACTTGTGACAACAGGTGCAGGCACTGATGACGAGTGTACGCTCATAAAGGATATATATTCTTATGCAGATATAGCATTACACTGAAACACGGAGGACTATCTATGAGTAAAAGCAAAAAGGTAGGTTTCGGACTTGTAGTTGCCGGACTTATGTTCTTTGTAAATCCCAATGTTCAGCTGTTTGATATATTTCCCGATGCAATTGGTGCGCTGCTCATATATTGCGGACTGAAAAAGGCGGCGTGTGTTGACGGATATTTTGAGGATGCAAGAAAAATATCATTTTTCCTTGTGTGGATTCATGTGTTGAAATTTGCATTTTCCCTGTCCCTTGTCAGCCATCCGGCAAACTCACTTCCGTATACCTTTATTTCGGGTGTGCTGGAACTGATTTTCTTGGGTTCGTTTATCCATAAGCTGTACGCAGGCTTTGAATACACAACAATGCGTTGTGCGGCAGGCAAGACACCTAACCTGACAAATAACATCTATGCACTGTCAATGATTTTTGTGGCAGTAAAGTGCATAATAACCTTTGTGCCCGAAATGTTTGAGTTTATTAAGCAGGGGGAGGATCTGGACTTAAGCGCAAATGCGAGCTACACAATGTCTGTGGCAAGCCTTAAACCCTATGCGATTCTTTTAAGTATCGTTGTTCAGCTTGCACTCGGCATACTGTTTGCTGTGCAGACGGTAAAGTTTTTCCGTAATATATCAAAGGACTATATTTATATGGGACACCTCAGCGAAGCATATGCAGATGAGGTCGAACTCAACAGAAAGAAATATGTAAACCGAGCAGTTTCGGCAAGCCTTATGTTTACGGCGGTGTCCGTAATATTCGTTGCAGGAGCATACATTGACGGATTTGATTTTCTGCCCGATGTTATGGCTGTAATCTGTATGATACTCGCATTTGTATGCCTTGCAGGAGCAAGGGACGACATAAAAGTTCCTAAGATTCTGTGTGCGGCGGCTCTTGTGATAAGCGGAGCATATACAGTTTTTTCGGCATATGTAAGACCTGAACTGTTTGAACTTCTTACAGCAGAAAAATCTGCATTTGAAAGTCACAGTAACGGCTTCTGGAACAGCGGCGTTGACTCTGCACTGTTCAGCATTTCAGGATTTTTGTTTGCGGTTATTTATACAGTGCTTATTATTGCAATGATGATAAAACAGCAAAGACTGTATATGGACGAAAAGATGGGAAACCACGACAGAAAGCTTATGACCGTGATAGTTTTAAGCGGACTTGCGGCACTGTCCTCGGCGATGACCTCATTCTTTGATGCGTGTGCGGCACATCTTGCGGCAACGCATACGGTGGTTGCACAGTATATAACCGACAGACCTCGAATCACAGCTCAGATGATGGCGCAGAGGATTGCGGAAAATACCAAGGTTGCCCACTTTGACAGCGTAGATAATTTTGGGATATTTATGACATATGTAACAATTGCCCTTGTGGTGTTTGCATTTTTCAATATACTTGCATTGAAATCACACACAACAAAGGAAGACTGAAACCATATCTGAAACGGAGTGGCAAAAATGCCTGAAATCAAAGTGTTCCAACCAGGAGATACACTTAATATGAAAAAAAATCACGCCTGTTCAAAGACTGCAAAACAGTTCCTTGTTCTTATGGTCGGCAGTGATATAAAAGTAAAATGCACTTCCTGTGAAAGGGAAATGATAATACCCAGAGTAAAACTGGAAAAAAGTATAAAAAGCATAATTCCGAAAGGGGAAATCTAAATGTTTGAAAATCTGCGAGAGGCAGAAAAGCACTACGAAGAAATTAATGAGCTCCTTATGCAGCCTGAGGTTATAAACGATACGAAAAAGTATAAGAACCTTATGAAGGAGCATAAGAACCTTACTCCCATTATTGAAAAATACAGAGAGTATATGGGCGCGGTTTCAAATCTTGAAGGCGCAAAGGAAATGCTTGACGAGGGCGGACTTGAACCCGAACTCAAGGAGCTTGCCGAAGAAGAAATGAAGACAGCAAAGGCTGATATTGAAAGATTCACCGAAGAACTCAAGATTTTACTTCTTCCCAAGGATGAAAACGACGACAGAAACGTAATTATTGAAATCCGTGCAGGTACAGGCGGTGAAGAAGCGGCGCTCTTTGCTCATTCACTCCACAGAATGTATACAATGTATGCCGAAAGCAAAGGATTCAAGATTGAAATAATGAACATCAACGAAACCGAACTTGGCGGTGTAAAAGAAATCTCCTTTATGGTTGAGGGTGACGGAGCATATTCAAGATTCAAGTTTGAAAGTGGTGTTCACCGTGTTCAGCGTGTACCCGAAACAGAAACTCAGGGACGTATCCATACTTCAGCCGTAACGGTTGCAGTTCTTCCCGAAGCAGAAGACGTTGAAGTTGAAATCAACCCTGCAGATCTTGAAGTAGATACCTACCGAAGCGGCGGTGCAGGAGGGCAGCACGTTAACAAGACTGACTCTGCTATCCGCATAACACATAAGCCCACAGGCGTTGTTGTTGAATGTCAGGATGAAAGAAGCCAGTTCAAGAACAGAGACAAGGCTATGAAGATGCTCAAGACAAAACTTCTTGATATGGAACGTGAAAAACAGCAGAATGCCATTGCCTCCGAAAGAAGAAGCCAGGTAGGAAGCGGTGACAGAAGCGAGAGAATAAGAACCTACAACTACCCTCAGGGCAGACTTACCGACCATAGAATCAACCTTACTCTCTATTCACTTGAAACAATTCTTGACGGCAGACTTGACGACGTAATTGATGCACTCATCACTGCCGACAGAGCAGAAAAATTGCAGAACTCACAGGTATAATTTAAAATGATACTGGAAAAAACCAAAGTTTTAAAGGTAACAAAGAATGCGGATACTCCGGAGGACGAACAAAACCTCCGCTTTGCCGCAGAAATAATAAAAAAAGGCGGACTTGTAATTTTTCCAACGGAAACAGTATACGGTCTCGGCGCAAATGCCCTTGACGAAACTGCCGCAAAGAAAATATACGAGGCAAAGGGCAGACCGCAGAATAATCCCCTTATTATCCATCTTGACAGTAAGGATAAAATAGAGGATTTCTGCGAAACCGACGGTATGACACAGCTCGAAAAGCTCACATCTCTTATGCCGGCACCCTTAACTGTAATTCTGCCTGCAAAGGATATCGTGCCAAAAACCGTAACAGGGGGGCTTCCCACAGTTGCGGTGCGTGTGCCTGAGTCAGCTGTTGCAAGAAAGCTGATAAGCCTTGCGGGAGTGCCGATTGCGGCTCCATCTGCAAACCTTTCGGGCAAGCCAAGTCCTACCTGCGTGAAACACGTCATAGAGGATATGGATGGCAGAGTTGATGTGATAATCGACGGAGGAGACTGCGAAGTAGGTCTTGAGTCTACTATCATAACACTTTGTGAGAGCAACCCTACCTTGCTTCGTCCTGGCGGAATTACATATGAAACACTGAGTGACCTGCTCGGGGAAGTTGATATGTCAAGAGCAGTGCTTGAAAGCTTGAAACCAGGGGACGCGGTGCTGTCGCCTGGAATGATGTATAAGCACTACGCTCCGGATAAACCTGTTGTTCTGCTGAAAGGTGGCAGAGAAAAGTGCATAGAATATGTAAACGGCAGAGCTGATGCCGAGAAGTGCGCTGTAATCTGTTATGACGAGGATACTGAAAGTATTAGTGCAAAGACACTTGCAGCAGGAAGCAGACAGGATAACGGAGAATACGCAAAGAAGCTGTTTTCGTTGCTTCGTGACACAAACGCACTTGACGCAGATATAATATACGCATTTCTGCCGGAGGATACAAAGGGAATTTCCCTTGCCATATACAACAGGCTCCTGAGGGCGGCAGGATTCAATGTGAAAGAATGCAACTGACAGATAAGGAGATTATTATGAACGAAAGTATTGGAATAATCGGCGGAGCAGACGGACCCACAGCTGTAATTGTGTCTGAAGGGGTTGAAACTGCGCTTGAACTTATAGCAGGCGGCTTTATAGCAGGCCTTGGCGTAGGACTTGTTATTGCAGTTATTGCAGCGGTGGTTGTGTACGCTGTTATGAAAAAGAAAAACAAGAAGCAATAGGTGAAGAAACAATGATAGTTATAGGTCTTACCGGGGCTTCGGGTGCCGGCAAAGGACTTTTCGGCAGAAATGCAAGCGAAAAACACGGAGCACTTCATATTGACACTGATAAAACGGCAAGACAGGTTGTTGAGCCGGGAAAACCGTGTCTTGAAGAAATAAAGGCGTATTTCGGAGAGGGTGTTATAAATCCCGATGGAAGCCTTGACAGAAAAGCACTTGGAAGAATAGTTTTTTCAGATACAGAAAAGCTTTCTGTTCTTAACGGAATTACTCACCGCTATATAACAGCCGAAGTTAGAGAAGCTTTGTGCAAAGCCGAAAAAGACGGATATAAAGCGGCTATTATTGATGCACCTTTGCTGTTTGAAAGCGGAGAAGACAGCCTTTGTGATGTCACCGTGGGCGTAATTGCAGAAAAATCCGCAAGAAAGCAGAGAATAATAATGCGTGACGGAATAACCGAGGAAATGGCGGATAACAGAATAGCCTCGGGAAAGGATTCGGATTTTTTCAAAGATAACTGTAATTATATTCTTGAAAATAATCAGAGCGATACGGACTTTTTAGCACAGGCAGATAAACTTATTCTGGAAATATATAGTAAATACGGTTTGACCGGAGGTGATACGGAATGAGAAAATCGGTAATAGTTATTTTTATACTTATTGTTGCAGCAGTGTTTGCAACCTGCTGGGTTTTCATAGAAGATTTTATTCTTGAGAAAACTCACCCCCTGCCGTATTACGAAACGGTTGAAAAGTATTCCGAAGAATACGCAGTACCCAAAGAGGTAATATATTCCGTAATGAATACAGAAAGCTCCTTCAAGAGTGATGCAGTATCGCACAAAGGCGCAATCGGTCTTATGCAGATAACCCCTGAAACATTTGAGTGGCTGGTGTCAAAATCGGGAGAGGAGGTATCCTCGTCACCTGAGCTTCTGTACAAGCCCGAAATCAACATAAAGTACGGCACATATTTCCTTAGCCTTCTTTATACGGAATTCGGCGTATGGGACACAGTTTTTGCCGCATACAATGCAGGCAGAACCAAGGCATCACAGTGGCTTAAGAACAACGAATACAACCAGAACGGAAAGTTAGTCAACATCCCGTATCCCGAAACTGCGGCGTATGTTGAAAAGGTATCAAAGAATATGCTGGTTTACAAAAAACTGTATTTTACCGAGGAAATAAAATAATGGCAGATACACAAAAGAGCAGATACGGCTGTGCGATTTTCGATATGGACGGCACAATTCTCGATACAGTTGCAGACTGCACAAAGTCGGTAAACCTCACAATGCTCGAATTCGGATACCCAATACATACGGAAGCGGAGGTTGCTTCATACCTCAATAACGGAGCATACCGCCTGATTGAAAGAGCCTTGCCGGCAGATACAAGAGATGAGGAAAACGTCTCAAAGGTGCTTGGCAGGTATCTTGAAATATACGCAGAGCACGTCTGCGAGAAAACTCATCCCTATGACGGAATTTCAGAGCTTATGGAAAAACTGAAAAACGCAGGAGTAAAGCTTGCGGTGGTTTCCAACAAGCCCGATAAACAGACAAAGAGGCTGACAGATAAATGTTTCCCGACAGGTACATTCGATTATGTGTCCGGGTCAGGAAAGGGACTTCCTGTAAAGCCTGACAGAGCGTGCGTGGAAAAAGCACTTGAGCAGATGGATGTCAGCAGAGAAGAAACGGTTTATGTCGGCGACTCGTATGTGGACGTTCTTACAGCGCGCAACTCACAGATACCCTGCGCAGGAGTTCTGTGGGGAGTGGGTGGAGAACACAGCTTTGATGATCATAAGCCTGACTTTTTAATAAGAAATATAAAAGAACTTGAAGATTTATTTTTCGGATAAACAGTCAACAGAACAAACTTATGATAAAGAAAATACACAACTTACACTACAGAATATGTAGATAACGCAAACACAGGTATCATTTTCGTAAAGATGCCTAAGGACAGAACAGCAAGATTTTTTGAACTTAACGTAAAGTAATCACTCCGAAAGGGTTTTTCAAATGGAACTTGTACAGATATGTGGTGCGGCAAGAGAAGCATCCGTTTCTCTTGCCACAGCAGGAACCTTAAGAAATACAGCGCTTGAAATAATGAGCCGTCAGCTCATAGAAGATGCGGACGAAATCATTTGCGAAAATGCAAAAGATATAGAAAACGCAAAGAAAAAAGGCATAACTGTGGCTATGCTTGACAGACTTACTCTAACAAAGGAAAGAATAGATGCAATTTCTGCGGCGGTGCTCAAAGTAAAAGCACTTCCAGACGTTCTTGACAAGGGGGAAGTGTTTACACGCCCCAACGGTCTTGAAATAAAGAAAGTAAGTGTGCCGCTTGGTGTTGTGGGGATAATATACGAAGCAAGACCCAATGTTACGGCTGATGCGGCGGCTCTCTGTATAAAATCAGGCAATGCGGTAATTTTACGAGGCGGCAGTGAAGCTATAAACTCAAATCTTGCAATCTGTAAGAGTATCGGCAGAGCGCTGACAAAAGCAGGGCTTCCGGAAGCGTGTGTTCAGGTGCTTTCGGACACGTCAAGAGAAACAGCCTCCCGTCTTATGAAGATGAACGGATATATTGACGTTCTTATTCCCAGAGGTGGCGCAGGACTTATAAAGAGTGTGGTTGAAAACGCAACTGTTCCTGTTATAGAAACAGGTGCCGGCAACTGCCACGTGTATGTTGATGAGAGTGCCGATGTAAATATGGCGCTTGATATCATTGACAATGCTAAAACACAGCGTCCGTCAGTGTGCAATGCGGCAGAAAACCTGCTTGTGCATAAGAATATCGCAAAAGAGTTTCTTCCCCTTGTGAAAACACGGCTTGAGGCAAAGGGCGTTGAACTGAGAGGGTGCGAAAGAACTCTTGGAATAATCCCCGGAATAACTGCGGCAACAGACGAGGATTTTTATACTGAGTACAACGATTATATTCTGTCCGTAAAGTTAGTAGACAGCGTAGAAGAAGCGGTTTTGCATATAAATGCACATTCAACAAAGCACAGTGAGGCAATAGTTACAAAATCAATGAAAAATGCAGAGTATTTCACAAAGCGCATCGACTCAGCGGCAGTGTATGTGAATGCTTCAACAAGATTCACCGACGGAGAAGAGTTCGGCTTCGGGGCAGAAATCGGTATCTCCACCCAGAAGCTCCACGCAAGAGGTCCTATGGGCCTTGCGGCGCTTACTACTGTGAAGTATATAATCGCAGGTAACGGACAGATAAGATAAAAATTCTGAAAAGTCAATCATCTGATAGGATACTGGAAAGTCAGTTGGATGATTTTTCTAAAAAACTTGTTGACAAATCAACAAGTGTGTGATACAATAAACTTGTTGACAAATCAACAAGTCCTATGCACCGTGGTTAAGGGCAGTGGACAGAATAGGAGATTTTATGAAAAAGACAAATCTTGTTTATGATGTTAGACACATTTCAACAATAAAAGAGCTTGTTGAAAGCAGTGCAGAGCTTTTTGGAGAGAATACCGCATTTGTGCTCAAGAAAGACGGAAAAATCAAAGAGCTTAATTTTAACAAAGTTTTATCCGATGTAAAGGCACTTGCAACCTATTTTAACAGTCTTGGCTATGAAGGAAAGAGAATAGCCGTAATGGGAAAGAATTCTTATGAATGGTTGCTTACATATCTTGCAGTAATGTCGGGAACGGGTATTATAGTCCCCGTTGATAAGGATTTGAAATCTCCCGAAGTTGCCAATATACTTAACTTCTCGGAAACAGACCTTATTGTCTATGCAAGTGAGGTTGGAGAAACAGTTGAAAACACAGGTGTAAATATCCCGAAAATCTGTATGACAGAGCTTGCCGAGTGCTTAAATAAAGGCGAGAGTCTTTTGGCTGCAGGGGATGAATCTTATAAAAACCATAAAATCGACCCGTATGCACTTGGTGCTTTGCTGTACACTTCCGGAACAACAGGAGTTGCAAAGGGTGTAATGTTAAGCCACTATAATATTTGCTCTGATATAGTAGCAGTACTTAAGGTGTTTAAGGTTACTCCCGATGACAGAACACTGTCTGTTCTTCCTCTTCACCATACTTATGAGTGTTTTGCATCCCTTGCATTTCTTTATTCAGGTGCAAGTATTGCATATATGACAAGCCTTACACATATTCTTGCAGATTTCAAAGAATATCAGCCGACATTCTTTGTTGCAGTACCCCTTCTTCTCAAGACCCTTCATAACGCAATTTTAAAGAAGGTAAAGGCAATCCCCGGCGGCTCTGTGTACTTAAATGTGGGTAAAACCATAACCACACTTTCCGGAAACTTCTCTCAGAGTGTAGGTAAGAAGGTATTCAAGAGCGTTCACGAGGCATTCGGCGGCAAGCTTCACACTTTCCTTTGCGGTGCGGCGGCACTTGACCCTGCTATTTTCAGAGATTTTGAAAAGCTTGGCTTCAGAGTTATGTGCGGATATGGTCTTACCGAAACATCTCCCATAAGTGTAATGCAGAATGACAGAGCAATAATACCCGGAACAGTCGGTTTCCCCATATGCGGTGCAAAAGCTAAAATTATCAACCCCAATGAAGAGGGTATAGGCGAACTCGCCGTAAAAGGCCCTCACGTAATGCTTGGTTATTACAATAACCCCGAAGCAACTGCAGAAGTATTTGACGAAGAAGGCTACTTCAAGACAGGTGACCTTGCAAAGGTTGACCCTGCAAGCGGACATTATATAATTACCGGCAGAATAAAGAATATGATTGTTATCGGTAACGGCAAGAAAGTGTTCCCCGAAGAAATCGAATATCTTCTTGAAAAGTGTGATGCCGTAAAGGAATGTATGGCTTACGGACATACCGACGAAGAAGGATATTCTAACGTTGCGGTAAAGATATTCCCCGACTTTGATTATCTTGCAGCAAAAGAAGGTCTTAAGAAAGATGATCCTGATTTCTCAAAAGCTCTTGAGGATTATTTCCGCAAGGTTGTCAAGGAGCAGGTAAACCGTAATCTTCCCGGCTACAAGGCGGTAAAGAAGATAAGCATTCGCGATCGTGAGTTTGACAAGACCACAACAAAGAAAATCAAGCGTAATTCTGAGGATAACCTCGGCGAATAATAAAATCATAAAAAAGAGAACTGCTTTGAGGACAAGGCAAGTTCTCTTTTTAATTTGCTTGATGAATTTAATACCTGCGTTGACAGAAAAAGACTTTTTGATTATAATAATTCGTGTAAATCGGATTGAGAGGAGCTGTGTATTAAATGAATAATGTTAGCAGAAAAGCAGTGCTTTGTGCCCTTAATTCAAAATATGTGCACACCTCTCTTTCGGTAAGATATATAAAAGCTTATGCGGACAAGTACTGCAAAAATATAAAGTGTTCTATAGTTGAGGAAACCATAAATCAGGATATACATGAAACGGCAAAAAAGATATTGGCAGAGAATCCCGATATTATCGCTTTTTCCTGCTATATCTGGAACATAGAACAGGTGCTTGAAATGTGCCGGACTGTAAAAAAAGAGTCCCCCGATACAGTAATTGTTCTAGGAGGTCCCGAAGTAAGCTTTAATCCTACGGATTATCTTAAAAATCCCGACATTGACTATGTGCAGTGCGGTGACGGAGAAAAGCCCATAACAGCTCTTTTTGATTGTATTGCAACAGACGGAAATATTCCTGAGGGGCTTGGGATTTGCTATAAAGACGGAAATAATATATTTATCAGTCCACCATACTGTGAAAAAGACCTTGACAGCATTGAAAGTCCGTATACAGACGAGTATATCTCTGCAATAAACGGCAGAATTGCTTATATGGAAAGCTCAAGAGGATGCCCGTTCTCCTGTGCATTCTGCCTGTCGGGAGCAGACAGGGGAGTAAGATATTTCAGCGACAAGTATACCGAAAATGCAATACTAAAGCTGTGGAAAAGCGGAGCAAAGACAATCAAGTTTATTGACCGCACTTTTAATGCAAAAGCAAGTCACGCCGACAGAGTAATATCATTTATTCTTGATAACAGACAGAGTATGCCTGAAAATGTGTGTTTTCATTTTGAAATCTCGGCAGATATTCTTCGTGACAGTACAATAAACCTGCTGAAAACAGCACCGGCAGGACTTTTCCAGATAGAAGCAGGACTTCAAAGCTTTAATCACCACACCCTTGAGGCAGTTTCAAGGAAAATGGATACAGACAAGATATGCGAAAATGTCAGAAGAATAATATCATTCGGCAACATACATACACATATTGACCTTATTGCAGGTCTGCCGTATGAAGATTTTGAAAGCTTCCGCGACAGCTTCAACAAAGCGTACTCCGTTGGTGCATCAATGCTCCAGCTTGGTTTCTTAAAACTTCTTCACGGAAGCAGACTGCGCAGTCAAACGGCAGAATATGGATATGAGTATTCGGATAAAGCACCCTATGAAATAATATCAACAAAATGGGTGAGCAGGGAAGAAATGAATCTTCTCAAAGAGGTTGAGGATACAAACGAAAAGATAGCAAACTCGGGAAGATTTGAAAGAGCGCTTGAATATGTTCTTTCAGCGAGCGGAAAGACTCCATTTGATTTGTTTCTGGGTTTCGGCAGAAAAAAGCCTATGTCCCTTGACGAGTATACGGCACTTGTTTTTGAATATTTTTCGGGTCTTGAAGGTGTAGACAGAGCAAGGCTTCGTGACCTTATGTGTTGCGACAGACTTGCGTCAAACACCTCGGGCAAGCTTCCCGAATGTCTGAAGATTCAGGATAAATATCTTGCCAAAATTACATATCAGCTTGAAATCAATCCCGAAACTGCGCCAAAGCCGGGTGATAAGCGAGCAGTATGTATTCTTTATACCCAAAACAAAGTTGTTTTTGCGGACTATAATAAAGAAACACCTGGAGGCGCAAAAGTTAAACTGAATTTTGTGGATCTACTGTAGGGGACGATGCCCACATCGTCCCGTAAAAAAGCCTGCGACAAAATGTCGCAGGCTTAAATTATTATTCAGTTACCGCAGTATCCTCTGCGGGTACATCTTCTGCGAGTGTTTCTTCAACAGTGGGTTCCGGTAAAGTTTTCTCAACAGTAACAATGATATGTCCGTTGTTGTCGCCCGAAAGAGTATATCCGTTATATCCCTTTGCGGGAATGGGAATTCTTGTGCCGTCTTGTTCAACAGGCACACTGTAAATGGAGTATTCTTTTCCGGTTACCTCATCGGTTATGTTAAGCTGTATGCTCTCAAAGGGATACATTGCAAGAATATCAATATATTCTTCAAGCGTGTATCCGTTGCGGTACATATACTGCGCATGGGGAACACCTACGTATCTGAAGTGCCATGTTTCGTGGCTGATACCCGTTATATCCTCTTTGCCTGCAGGGTAGCGCAGAACAAACCCGTACTTGTGAGCATTTTCGTGCACCCACGCGTATTCATTTTCACCTGTGAACGTGCCCATTATGCCGTTGACATATGTACTTATATCCATTGCAAGCCCTGTGTGATGCTCAGAATATCCCGGCTGCTGTGCGATTGTCTGGTTCTCGCCGAACTGGGATATTTTAAGCTCCAGCATTGCCTGCTGTTCTTCGTATGTTCTGACACCCTGTGTTACAATAACTGACTTCTTGTTGCCGAGATGGGCATAGAAATCATCCAACATTCTGTTGGCAGCTTCAATTGCAATTTCATCCATAAACACATTCATATTGCTTACCGAATAGTTGGGTGTCTTTGCAGTATATACACTTACATTTGAAAATGAACGCACAAGCGACGGAGCATTGTCAAAAGTGAATGGATGTGTTATGTTTACAAGTATCAGGTCGCCCGCCTTGACGTCTGCCGTATTTACCGTTAAGTATGTTACTTCGGGCTCTTTGTTTGCGTCTTCTTCTGTTCCCTCAATATCTGTTGTTTCTTCGGAAACATAGTTCGGGTATACTGCCTCCGGAATGGTGTCGGTAATTACCTTTGAATATATGAAGAAGTTTGCAAATATAAGACAGGTGATGATTACACAGAGAAATGTATTCTTGTTCATTTAATTCCCTCGCATATCAATTTAATACAAGTTGATTATACTCCAAAATTCAGCAAAATGTGTTGAATGTTTATTAATATTTGCAAAAAATTTAAAGATAAACGGCGAAAAAACAAAAAAGAAACAGAAAAATGCCGTGATTTGTCAGAATTATTCCGGTACAGGCAGTTTTTGCGGTGAAAAACTTTGAATAAGCCTCTTGTATTTTCTTATCACTTATAGTATAATATAAAAGCTGACGCGAAATTACACAAAGAAGGAGGGCGCATATGGCAGCGAAGGACGAAAACATAAAAATAGCGGCGCAGAACAAAAAAGCATATCACGACTATTTTGTTGAAGACACCTATGAAGCAGGAATTGCGCTGTCCGGAACAGAGGTAAAGAGCATCAGAGCAGGAACGGTTAATATGAAGGATTCCTACTGCACGGTTGAGAAGGGCGAAATGTTTGCAACAGGCATACACATAAGTCCTTACGAAAAGGGTAACATATTCAATAAGGACCCTTTGCGTGACAGAAAACTGCTTTTGCACAAGCGCGAAATAATGAAGCTGTTCGGTCTTGTGGGCAAGGAAGGATATACGCTTGTTCCCCTTAAAATGTATTTCAAAGGTTCAAAGGTTAAGGTTGAAGTTGGTTTATGTAAGGGTAAAAAGCTGTATGACAAACGCGACTCTCTTGCGAAGAAGGAAGCAGCACGTGATATTGACCGTGCAATGAAGCAGAAGAATCAGTATTAATTATCCGCTGACTATTTACGGGGGCGTAAAGGTTTCGACGGGGATTTTGAGATACGGTAAGCGAGCAGAGGTGCGGGAGCTCTTTAAAACGCCGCAATTTTAAAATTAAACGCTAACAATAATTTAGCTTACGCTGCCTAACTAACGGCGGCCGTCATACCGGAGAGTACTGCGGCTTCGGATATGGCGTGACTCAGCAGTGAACGTGAATGTGCTTAAGCTTTGCGGTGCATCATGACTTTATGAAGCTACTGAACAAATCAGCCTGACTGACGGCGGTTTTGTTCGGGAATCCAGTAGACAGTCTACGCTCGTAGAAAGCTGTAAGGATGGGTTTTCGGACGCGAGTTCGATTCTCGCCGCCTCCACCATAAAAAAACGTTAACTTTGTACAAAGTTAACGTTTTTTTAACTAAATACGCCTTGTAGCGTGTTCTGCATAAAAATCCCGCTCCGATACACTGTCTGCCGACACTGCACAATATAGGCTGAAATAAATATAAGAGATGTGAGAACGGCAAGAAGTTTTTTATAGGAATGCAAATCTCCCTTCAAGTTTATCTTTAATAAATATAAAACAGTGCAGGAATACAGTCAATCATATTTAGGAAAAACTAAATAACAAATGCAAATTAACTGAATTGCAAATAACATTTATCAGTAATTTATACATTTTTGTGTAAAAGTACTTGCAAATGCTGTAAATGTGTGTTATAATTATAAAGACTATGAAGTCGCAAAATTTATAAGGAGTTGATTTTAAATCATGGATCCTGCCAGTAGCATGCAGATAACGGCACTTGTGATTCTTGTGGTGTTATCCGCATTTTTCTCAGGAACAGAAACAGCATTTACGAGCTTTAACAAGACTCGTATGAAAACCCTTGCACAGGACGGAAACAAAAGAGCAAAGTCGGT
>JAZOLW010000003.1:0-10937 GCA_045653405.1 Eubacteriales bacterium
ATCACAAAACTTAATACAAAATGAGAAAATTTCGAGATTGACGGGCGGTTCTATGTGCGGTTGTACGTAAACGCAACCCCACTTTAGCCTAAAGTGTAATTTACATCAGGCGTAGTGCTTTGTGCAATTATTATTGCCTGTATAATGTACACCTTTGTCAGCTACACGTTCCAATAGTTTTGGTTTGTACTAATTTAAAGTTATGTCCACTAATAAACTTTTGATATAATCTGATATTTCTCTAAAACTTCTTTATGGCAGTGCAGTTGCACATATATGCGCCCATCAATCTCAAAATTTTCTCACTTGGTGAAACTCAAGAAGCAATTGGCAAGAAAATTTAATTGATGGGCGCCGGGGTCAAGGGACCTCCCTTGCAACTTTTGGTTCCTTTTGTTTGCACAAAAGGAACTCGTCACCGCAGTGACGGAATACTCCCCCACAAAAAGTCTGACAGTCATATCCGACTGTCAGACTTTTCCATTAATTACATATATTCTTCCATTTTCTTATATCTGGAATAACGCTCAAGCACATCAAGACGGCTCTGCTCAAAGAGTTCCTTTGCATTTTCGGGGAATGTGCGCTTGAGTGACGCATATCTGACTTCTCCGTCAAAGAAATCCATAAGCTCCATAGCAGGCTCCTTGGAATCAACCGTAAGATGCTTTCCTGCAGAATCAGGATTGTATCTGTAAAGAATCCAGTATCCGCAGTCAACAGCACGCTTCATTTCCTGCTGTACCTTGTCCATGCCGAGCTTTATACCGTGTGACAGACAGGGCGTATACGCGATAATAACAGACGGTCCCTTATAGCTCTGAGCCTCTTTAAGTGCTTTTATGAGCTGATTTGAGTCAGCACCCATAGCAACCTGTGCAACGTATACGTTTCCGTAGGTCATAAGCATTGCACCAAGGTCCTTCTTCTTTGACTTCTTCCCCGAAGCACAGAACTGTGCAACAGCACCAAGAGGTGTAGCCTTTGAAGACTGTCCGCCTGTGTTGGAGTATACTTCCGTATCAACTACAAATACATTGATATCCTCACCGCTTGCAATTACGTGGTCAAGACCGCCGAAGCCAATATCATACGCCCAGCCGTCGCCGCCGAACATCCAATAGCATTTCTTTGAAAGTCTGTCACTGTCGCGGAGAACTTCCTTCACTTCATCTGTCTGCTCTGCCTTGTTAAGAACTTCAATTAACTTTTCGGTTGCAGACTCATTTGCATCAATATCATCAAAAGTTTCAAGCCAAAGCTTTGCCGCATCGCAAAGCTCTGTGTCTATACTTGCTTCAATGAGCTTTTCTACATTCATCTTAACAAGCTCTCTCTGTTTTCTGTCTGCAATCAGCATACCGAGGCTGAATTCTGCATTGTTTTCAAACAGTGAGTTTGACCAGGCAGGTCCTTTACCCTTTGCATTCTTTGTATAAGGGATACCCGGCATCGGTGAACCCCAAGCCTGTGAGCATCCTGTTGCATTTGCCCAATATGCCTTGTCGCCGAACAGCTGTGTAAGGAGTTTTGCATAGGGTGTTTCACCACATCCTGCACAAGCAGCGGAGAATTCAAGAAGCGGAGTTCTGAACTGGCTTCCCTTCACGCTATATTTGTCAAATATTTCTCCCTTATCGGATGTCTTAAGCAAATATTCCCATACTGCATCATAAGTGGGAACACTTCCCACGTGTACCATTTCAATTGCCTTTTCGGGAGCAAGACAGTTGTTTACACAGCTTCCGCAACCGGTACAGTCAGCACCACTGACAGCAAGTGTATAAGAATACTCTGCCGCCTTTGCGCCCTTTGCCTTTGAAACTGCCAGACCATCGGGTGCATTCTTTACTTCGTCATCGGAAAGCAAATACGGACGGATAACTGCGTGAGGACATACAAAGGCACACTTGTTACACTGTATGCACTTTTCGGGATTCCATACGGGGATATTTTCGCTTATTGCACGCTTTTCATAGGCTGTGAGACCAAGCTCGATTCTGCCGTCCTTGTAATCCTTGAATACCGACACAGGCAGGTCATCGCCATGCTGGTTATTGATAGGCTCAAGAATCTGTGTTACAACGGCAGGTCTTGTATCGTCAACCTTTGCGAAGGCATTTTCAAGACCGCCCCAGCTTTCGGGGATTTCTATTTTCAGTGCAGAATCTGCACCTCTGATTATTGCTTCAACATTCTTGTTTACAACGTCCTCGCCCTTGGCAAAATATGTCTTCTTTGCGGAATCAATCATATATTCCTTTGCCTTTTGTGGGTCAATAACATTTGCAAGTGTGAAGAATGCCGCCTGAAGCACCATATTTATTCTTCCTGCAAGTCCTATTTCTTCTGCAATCTTTGCCGCGTCAATAATATAGAACTGTGCCTTTTTCTTATAAAGCATCTTTTTGAGCTTTACGGGAAGTCTGCTGTCAAGCTCATCAGCGGCAAAAGAACAGTTAAGTAAGAATGTTCCGCCCTCTTTGAGTTCGTCTGCTATATCGTACTTATAAATATAACTCTGATTGTGGCAGGCAATAAAGTCTGCATTCTTTACATAATATGATGAACGAATGGGAGAAGAACTGAAACGCAGGTGTGATTTTGTAACACCGAAGGACTTTTTGGCATCATATTCAAAATATGCCTGAGCGTATTTGTCTGTATGGTCATTGATAATCTTTACGGTACTGTGGTTTGCACCAACAGTTCCGTCAGAGCCAAGACCCCAGAATTTACAGCTTACAGTATCTGTGTTTTCTGCGCTTATAATCTCTTTAACATCAAGGCTTAAATGCGTAACATCGTCATTTATGCTGATTGTAAATCCGTTTTTGGGTGAATCGGATGCAAGATTTTCAAATACCGCTGCAATATCCGAGGGAGTTGTGTCCTTGGAGGAAAGACCGTATCTTCCGCCTATAACGGTGATGTCTTTGCCGTACAGCACGCTTCTTACATCTGTGTAAAGAGGCTCGCCCACTGCACCCATTTCCTTTGTTCTGTCAAGAACGGCTATCTTCTTTACTGTTTCGGGCAGTGCCTTTATAAAATGTTCTGCTGAGAAAGGTCTGTAAAGGTGTACCTGAAGGAAGCCCACCTTTTCGCCCCTTGCATTAAGGTAGTCAACCGTTTCCATAACGGTTTCACTGACGGAACCCATTGCAACAATTACATTTTCTGCATCCTTTGCGCCGTAATAATTGAACAGGTGATACTCTCTGCCTGTAATTTCGGAAATCTTTGCCATATAGTCTTCAACTATCTGCGGAAGCTCACTGTAATCAGTGTTGTTTGCTTCTCTCACCTGGAAGAAGATATCGGGATTCTGGACGGTTGCACGCAAATCGGGATGGTCAGGGTTGAGTGCCCCTCTCTTGAAATCATTGAGAGCAACTCTATCAACAAGGGAAGCAAGGTCGCTGTATTCCATCTGCTCAACCTTGTCTATCTGGTGTGATGTTCTGAAACCGTCGAAGAAGTGCATAAAGGGTATTCTTGACTTGATTGCAGAAAGATGCGCAACACCTGCAAGGTCCATAATTTCCTGCACACCTGATGTAGAAAGCATTGCAAAACCTGTCTGACGGCAGTTATAAACGTCTGAATGGTCGCCGAAAATAGAAAGTGCGTGAGTTCCTACCGTACGGGATGCAACATGAAGAACTCCGGGGAGTCTTTCACCCGAAATTCTGTGAAGCACGGGAATCATAAGCATAAGTCCCTGGGAGGATGTGAAGGATGCTGAAAGCGCACCTGTTTCAAGAGCACCGTGAACTGCGGCAATAGCACCTGCCTCAGACTGCATTTCCACAAGGGATACTGTCTGACCGAAAATGTTTTTCTTTCCGTTTGCCGACCATGCATCAGTTTTCCCTGCCATGGGAGAGGACGGAGTTATGGGATAAATTGCGGCAATTTCAGTAAAAGCATAGGATATGTATGCCGCCGCCTCGTTACCGTCCATTGTAACTAATTTTTTCTTATCTGACATTGTTTTTTCCTCTATTTTAAAATACTGCAATTGTTTTAAAAAATTATTGAAGAAAACGCACTGCGTTTTCTTCAATAATTGTACACTGTAGACAGCTTGTTGTCAATTACTTTTTAAGTCCAAGTTTTTCCGCCGCAGCCTCTCTCATTTTATATTTGAGAATCTTGCCTGCCGCGTTCATGGGGAACTCTTTTACAAAGTCTATATATCTCGGAACTTTATGCTTTGCCATATTTGCAAGGATGTAGTCCTTCATTTCCTTTTCGGTCATTTCTTCCCCATCTTTAAGAATAATGCAAGCCATAATTTCCTCGCCGTACTGTTCGTCGGGAACGCCGATAACCTGAACATCCTTTACCTTGGGGCAGGTATATATAAATTCCTCAATTTCCTTGGGATAAATGTTTTCTCCCCCTCGGATACTCATATCCTTAAGACGGCCTGTGATACGGTAATTTCCGTTTTCATCCCTGCAGGCAAGGTCGCCTGAGTGGAGCCAACCGTCCTTGTCAATGGCAGAAGCTGTTGCTTCGGGCATCTTATAGTAGCCCTTCATTATATTGTATCCTCTTGCAACAAACTCGCCGTTTACACCGTCAGGCACTTCAAGACCTGTTTCGGGGTCTATTACCTTACATTCAACGTTTGCAAAGGCGCTTCCCACGGTTTCGGTTCTCACATCAAGTCCGTCGTAATATGAACTCATTGTGCATCCGGGACTTGCTTCTGTCTGTCCGTAAACGCTTACAATCTGCTTCATATTCATTCTGCCTGTTGCCGCAAGCTTCATAAGGTCTGCAGGACAGTTTGAACCCGCCATTATACCCGTACGGATATAGCTGAAATCGGTTTTTTCAAAATCGGGGTGCTGCATCATTGCAATAAACATTGTGGGCACACCGTTGAAGCAGGTTATATGCTCCTGATTTACGCAGGCAAGAGCAGGCTTTGGTGAGAAGTAAGGCAACGGACACATAGTTGCGCCGTGTGTCATACTTGCAGTCATCGAAAGCACCATACCGAAGCAGTGGAACATCGGAACCTGAATCATCATACGGTCTGCCGTCGACAAATCCATATGGTCGCCTATATACTTGCCGTTATTTACAACATTATAGTGTGTAAGCATTACACCTTTTGGGAATCCTGTTGTACCCGATGTGTACTGCATATTGCATACATCGTGGGGGTCAACCTCGGATGCCATACGGGCAATTTCCCTGTCTGTAACATCCGAAGAACGAAGCATTGCCTCGTCCCACTCAAGACAACCCGGCATTTTAAAACCGACTGTAATTACGTTACGCAGGAAAGGAAGCTTTTTGGAGTGAAGATGCTTGCCGGGAACTGTGTTTTCAAGCTCGGGACAAAGTCTCTTTATTGCATCTGCATAGTCTGAATCCTTATACCCGTCAATCATAACAAGGGTATGTGTATCCGACTGCTTGAGCAAATATTCTATTTCGTGAATTTTGTACGCTGTATTTACCGTAACAAGAACAGCTCCTATTGTAACGGTTGCCCAGAATGTGAGATACCACTGGGGAATGTTTGTCGCCCATATTGCAACGTGGTGTCCCGGTCTTACGCCCATTGAAACAAGCGCCTTTGCAACTTCGTTTACATCGTCGCGGAATTCGGAATATGTACGGGTGTAGTCGAGTGTTGTATATTTGAAGGCATACTGGTCGGGAAATCTCTCAACCATTTCATCAAGCACCTGAGAGAAGGTCTTATCTATAACGATATCCTTTTTCCATACGTACTTACCTGTTCCAGCCTCATTATAAAGCACAGGCTTGCGGTTTCTGTCGGGAGAAGCAAGGCTTCCCATATATTCTGCAAACTGAGGGAATATAATGTCCGGCTCACCTATATCGTCCATCCACGCAGGGTCCCACTCAAGGCTTATAAATCCGTCGTAGTTTACTGAGCCGAGAGCGTTCATTATATCCTCTACAGGCAGGTCGCCCTCGCCCATAAGTGTATATTCAAGTCCGTCTTTATTCTTCAGCGCGTCCTTGATATGAAGATGTTTAACACCTGCACCAAGATTCTGAATTGATTTTTCGGGAGTTTCTCCCTCTACAAGACAGGTGTGGTATACGTCCCACAGTGCGCCTATTGAATCGCTTGCAAAGTGGTTGAGAACTGTGCGGAGATTTTCGGTATTTGCAAACACACCCATTGTTTCAATGAGCATTACTATTCCCTCGTCCTCAACCATGGGGATGAGCTTTTCTATGTTTGCGATTGCTTTTTCCATATCCGCATCGGGTGATTTTGCGTAAACTCTGATATAGGGAATTTTCATATCCTTCGCTATATCAATACAGAAAGCAAGCTCGTCTTTCATTGACTGCTCATCACTTGAAGAAATATCGCAGGCAGAGTCCATACATGGAATTGTGATACCCGCCTCATACAGCTTTCTTGCGGTAGACTGGCAGTTGTACTTATCAAGCGCACCGCCCTTTTCAGCAAATCCTGTATTTATAATATCAGTAAGTTCAATTCCGGCAAAGCCGTATTCCTTTGCGGCATCCATATAGTCCTCAAAGTCGCGTCTGTGCCAGCCTTTTATTGAAAATGACAATTTCATTGGTAATCTATCCTTTCAAGGAAGCTTATACGTTCTGTTCGTACACTATCTTGTTTATCGCGCTGATATATGCTCTGATACTTGCGCCGATAATATCTGTGGAAACACCGTTGCCGGAGTAAACCTTTCCGTCAGCCTTCAGCTTTACTATTGCAGAACCGATTGCCTCTCTGCCCTCGGTTACTGACTGAATCTGGAAATCTTCAAGCTCATAGTGATGTCCGAGTATCTGTTCTATTGCAAGGAATGCCGCATCAATGGGTCCGTCCCCTATGCAGACACCTGCAATCTGCTTGCCATCCTTTTCAACAAGCACGTTTGCAGTGGATGATATCACGTTTCCGCTGTTTATAACATAAGATATCAGCTTATATGTTGCAGGCACCTGCATTGCACAGCTTGCAACAATTGCATCAAGCTCACGCAGGCTGATTGTCTTTTTGCTTGCGGCACGCTTGAATTCTTCATAAACCTTTGTCATATCTTCTTCGGACAAATCATATCCGAGAGATACAACTGTATCCGAAACAGTTTCAATATCGGCATATTCATTGAGTGTAAATGTACCGTCGGACTTTTCGTCTGAAATTTCTGTATTTCCTGCAGGGTTTCTTCCCTCGCAAATCCAGTGAATCTGTCGGGATGCACGCTGGAACTCCGTAAGACTTACATCAACTGATACGCCCATAGAATCACCTCTTGCACGGATAATCTTGAGGATTGACTCAAGGGAGGGCATACTGCACTTGCAGGAGGCTGTCTTTATTTCTTCAACGCCGAGCTTTACAGCAGCAAGAACTGTGGAGGTTGCCATATTCATCTCGTCCGATGCGTTTATGGCAAGTTTTACATTCTTAAGCTCGGGCAGGTCGTTGTAAAGTTCTTTGATAAACTCGATAAACTCGTCTGTAGTTGTTTCCCCTGCACTGTCGCAGACAGTAACGGTTGTTGCTCCGCCGTCAATGGCACACTTTATCGCCTTTCTGAGAAAATCAGGCTCGCTTCTTGTGGCATCCGATGCAACAAATTCAACATCATTACACAGAGCTTTTGCGTTCTTAACCGCCATATCAATAGTTTCAAGCATTTTGTCAGGCTTTTTGTGGCATACATATTCCATCTGCACCGTAGACATAGGAACAATCAACTGTAATCTTGGACGGGCAGCATTCTTGATAAGTTCCCAAGCTTCCTTCACACCTGTTTCTGTAAGTGCTGCAGGAAGTGCCACAACACTGTTCTTTACACAAGAGCAAACTGTCTTGATAAGCACCTCGTCAGCCTTTGCGCCTGTAACGGGAGCTGCTTCTATTACAGAAATTCTCAGCTTATCAAGAAGCTTTGCAATTTCTATCTTTTCCTTGAATGTAAGAGTGTGTGCTCCCGACGCCATTTTAAGCGTCATATCGGAAATAAGTATTTTTTTCATTTGTGAACATTCCTTTCACTGTACGGTATTATCTTTTGCATCTGATACGAACTGTCGGCATCAGCGACCGTAATAAAACAAAAATCCCCGGGGAAACTCCCCAGGGACAAATCTCAAATATTTGCGGTACCACCCTGATTGCTGAAAACTTCAGCCACTCTGCCGGATTCAATCAAATCCTGCCCTTGTAACGGAGGGAACCGTAGCCGCTTACTTGGAAAAACCGTTAGGCAACTCTGCTTGGGAATGAGACTGCGCAAAACCCTTGGCACCTGTTCACACCGACCACAGGCTCTCTTGAGCTTCAGGAAAAGCACTTAATTCCTTCATCGCATTTAAAAAGATTGGGACTATTTTATCACACTAAAGCGAAAATGTCAAGAGATTTTTTCGATTTTTTGCCGTAATATCAGCAATAATCACATTTATTTCAAAAATGTTTTGTAATCCTCATAGTTCTTTTTCAATAAGTTCGGAGTGTCAAGTCCGTAGGGGCATTTGCTCTTGCATTTTCCGCAGTTTATACAGTCCTCAATCTTCTTCATCTTAGCCTGCCCTGCTTCATTCAACTGCAGTTCAGCAGGAGAACGGCGCAAAAGAAGTGACATTCTGGCACAGTTATTTATTTCAATACCCACAGGACACGGCATACAGTATCCGCATCCTCTGCAGAACTCTCCTGCAAGCTCCTGTCTTTCCTTTTGTATGTATTCAAGCATTTCCTCGTCAAGCACGGGAGAATTATCCTGATATGACAGAAATTCGTCAAGCTCACTTTCCTTCTGTATTCCCCATATAGGCACAACGGGGAATCTGTCAAGATATGCATATGCAGCATCCGAACGGGTAATAAGTCCCCCTGCGAGCGCTTTCATACAGATAAAACCTACATCGTTTTTTTCGCAAAGGCGCACCAGCTCTTCCTCTTTTTCATCGGCAAGATATGAAAACGGGAACTGAAGTGTATCGTAAAGTCCTGATTTCACAGCTTCTTCCGCAAGAGCAATTCTGTGGTTTGTAAATCCTATAAAGCGGATAAGTCCCGTTGCTTTTGCTTCAAGCATAGCCTCATACATTCCTGTGCCGTCACCCGGCTTCGGAACGTAATCAGGATTATGAAACTGGTATATGTCCACATAATCTGTTTTCATAAGTTCAAGGCTGGTATAAAGCTGTTTCCGGAACTCATCGGGTGTTTTTGCCATTGTTTTGGTTGAAATAATGATATTTTCTCTCACATCTGACAAAGCCATACCGATTTTTTCTTCGCTGTCGGTATAGAATCTTGCGGTATCAAAGTAGTTTATTCCGCCTTCATATGCCTTTCTCAATATTTTACAGGCTTCGTCCATCCCCACTCTCTGCACAGGCAATGCTCCAAACCCGTTTTTGTTTACAATGAGATTTGTTCTTCCGAGTCGTACTGTTTTCATAATATCACTCCGTTGATGTTTCTGGTAAAAGTATATCATACGGGAATACTTTTTTCAATAGAGCAAAATCTTGTCGTAAAATTTTTCTTGACGAAATAAAATATGCGTGATAGAATAAAAAAAAAGGGGTTTAATTATGCCAAGCGAAAACACTTACAAAATAAGAACAGGTAACAACAATCTTTTTCTTCGTGTTTCAAAAGGACATTTCGCAACAAGCCACAGCCACATCAACTATTATATTGACGTGACAACGCAAAAATCCCGTCTTTCTGAAGCATCCTCCGTTGCAAAGCAGCTTGTTTCGTATTACACCTCAAGCACTATTGTAGATACAATTCTCTGTCTTGACGGTACTGAAGTAATAGGCACTTGCCTTGCGGAAGAACTGACAAAAGGTAACTTCATCAACCTCAATGCCCACCAGACCATTTACGTTATGAAGCCTGAGCACACCTCGGGAAGCCAGATAATTTTCCGCGACAACACAGTTCCTATGATAAAGAACAAAAACGTGCTTATTCTTGCGGCATCCGTAACTACAGGATATACCGCAAAGGCAGCCGTTGAAGCAATCAATTATTATGAAGGAACAGTTGCAGGCATCTGCTCAATATTCGCAACAGTTGAAGAATGTGCAGGATACCCTGTCCGTTCAATATTCAACACCAAGGACCTCGGTGATTATGCAAGTTTTTCATCCCACGAATGTCCTCTTTGCAAACAGGGCAAAAAGCTAGATGCGCTTGTTAACAGTTTCGGATACTCCAAACTTTAAATCTAACACAAAAAGTATAAGGGACAGCGCAATGCTGTCCCTTGTCTTCACTAGTATAGTTGAGTAAATATCATTTTCCTGCAGTTGCTCATAGCAACTATTAATTCTCTGGTATAAATATATCCTAAAACAATCCTTGATATAATTTGTTATACCCGTCATGTTAAATTAATCTTACCAAAACACATTCCGAATTCTCTTTCAGAATGTGTTTTTTCTTAGTTATTTTCAAGAATATCCGCAATTCGCTTGCAGGCAAAGCCGTCGCCGTAGGGGTTGGATGCCTTTGACATTGCATCGTACGCTTCCTTGTCTTCAAGAAGCAGTTTGAAGTTGTCGTAAATTACCTTTTCGTCTGTTCCCACAAGCTTGAGTGTTCCTGCCTTAATACCTTCCGGACGTTCTGTTGTGTCACGCATTACAAGAACAGGCTTTCCAAGTGAGGGTGCTTCCTCCTGGATTCCTCCGCTGTCCGTGAGAATCATATAGCTGTGTGCAAGGAAGTTGTGGAAATCGAGAACTTCAAGGGGTTCGATAATGTGTATTCTGTCACAGTCACCAAGCTCCTCGTCAGCCGCCTGTCGCACTACGGGATTCATATGAATAGGATAAATTGCCTTTACGTCGGGGTGTTCATCCATTACCTTGCGGATAGCTCTGAACATATTATGCATAGGCTCGCCCTGATTTTCTCTGCGGTG
>JAZOLW010000004.1:0-6033 GCA_045653405.1 Eubacteriales bacterium
CGAAGGATTTGCTTGTCCTCACTGCGGAAGCAAGAAGTTCACAAAGGAAACTGATACTCTTGACGGTTGGTTCGACTCCGGTTCAACACACAGAGCCGTAATCAAGGACGTTAAGTGGCCCTGCGACCTTTACCTTGAAGGCGCAGACCAGTACAGAGGCTGGTTCCAGTCATCACTTCTTACAGCAGTAGGCTCAATGGGCGGAAGCGCTCCCTACAAGCAGGTTCTTACACACGGTTGGGTTGTTGACGGTGAAGGTAAGGCAATGCATAAGTCACTGGGCAACTCTATATATCCCGAAGATGTTATCAAAGTATGGGGCGGAGATTTGCTCAGACTTTGGGTTGCATCCAGTGATTACAGAGTTGACGTAAGAGTTTCCGATGATATATTCAAACAGCTTTCTGAAATCTACAGAAAGATTAGAAATACAACAAGAATTCTTCTTGCCAACCTCGGCAATCCCGAAGAGGACTTCAATCCCGACAAGGATATGCTTCCTCTTTCTGAACTTGAACCTATTGATAAGTGGATAGTATCAAGATTCAACGCACTTGCAGACAGAGTAAGAAAGGCTTATAACACATATGAGTTCCATCTCATTTACCACGATATGCATAACTTCTGTGCAATCGACCTTTCAAAGCTCTATATTGATATAACAAAGGACAGAACTTATGTACAGAGCAAGGATTCTGCTCTCAGAAGAAGTGCACAGACAGCTATGTACTACATTCTCTCCGGTTTTACAAGACTTATTGCACCTATCCTTTCATTTACTGCTGAAGAAATCTGGCAGTTTATGCCTCACGTAAGCACAGATAACAAGGAAAGCGTGTTCCTCAACGATATGCCTGTGTTTGATGAAGCTCTTACATTTGCTGCAGAAGCAGACAAGTATGACAAGCTCTTTGAACTCAGAGATGATGTTATGAAGGCACTCGAGCTTGCAAGAGCTGATAAGCTTATCGGTAAGTCACTTGATGCTGCTGTTGTTATCTACGCAAAGGCAGACAGCGAAGAAATGAATTTGTTCAAATCCTTCGGTGACGAACTTGCAGATATCTTTATGTGCTCAGGTGTTGAACTTTCAGATGCAGCTCCAGAAGAAGGCGCATTTACAGAAACAGAATCAGGTATTGCAGTTAAGGTAAAGACAGCAGAAGGCGTTAAGTGCGACAGATGCTGGTTTATCAGAAAAGATACCTGCGAAGATGGTGAAGGCGGACATCTCTGCGCAAGATGTGCGAAGATTGTAAACGCCGACTTTCCGTCACTTTAAGATATGATACTTGTGTATGCTCTGGCGGCACTTGTCTTTGCTGCCGATATAGCAACAAAGTTATGGATATCAAATAATTTCGTTCTTTACCGTTCCGAAGCGCTTATTCCCGGTGTGCTCAATATTACAAATATTGCAAATGACGGAATAGCCTTCGGATGGATGGACAACGCAAGATGGCTGTTTATGCTGGTTACCGTTGTTATGGTAATTGCGTTCGCTGTTTTTCTTGTGTTTGTAAAAGGTTATCATAAAACCGTGTATGTGTCAGCAGCACTGATATTCGGCGGGGGACTTGGAAACCTCGTAGACAGAATTGTGTCTTTCGGACCGCATGACGTGGAAAAATGCGTGGTTGATTTTATTGATTTCTGCGCTTTTCCCGAATACTGGATGTGGACTTTCAATGTTGCCGATATGGGTGTTTGTATTGGCGTGGGCCTTTTTATAGTATATCTGCTTTTCGTTGATAAAAAAGCGTATAAATCAGGGTATAAAGCAGTGCTTTACGAAGAAAAAGAAAGCGGCGGAAAAGCAGATGAATGATTTTGAAAGAAGAAATGATTTTTCTGATTTAACCGACATCTTGAGTGACGACACATCGGACGAAATTGTGTTTGTGAATACAGAAGACGGACTGCGGCTTGATATGGCAGTGTCGGTCAACTGTGAAATTACAAGAAACTCAGCGGCAAAGCTGATTGAAAACGGCTGTGTAACGGTTTCGGGCAAGAGTAAGTGCAAAAAAAGTGATAAGCTGATAAGCGGATGCGAGATAAAAGTAATCTTGCCTCCCGAAAAGGAATGCAATGCATATCCTCAGGATATTCCTGTAGATATTGTCTATGAGGACGATGATATCGCTATTGTAAACAAACCCCAGGGAATGGTGGTGCATCCTGCACCGGGAAACCCCGACGGCACACTTGTCAATGCACTTATGTATCATATGAAAGGAAGACTTTCAACCATAAACGGAGTAATTCGCCCGGGTATTGTGCATAGAATTGACAAGGATACAAGCGGTCTGCTTGCAGTTGCAAAAAATGACAAGGCACACTTGTTTTTAGCTGAACAGATTAAGGAACATTCCTTCACAAGAGTTTATAACGCTGTGGTTACGGGTGCGTTCAGAGAATACGAGGGCAGAATTGATTTGCCTGTAGGAAGACACCCGACGCACCGTAAGAAGATGGCTGTTACCGATAAAAATTCGAAGAATGCCGTAACAAATTATAAGACACTTGAACAGTTTAACGGATACTCATTTTGTGAATTCCGTCTGGAAACAGGCAGAACCCATCAGATAAGAGTTCACGCATCTTATATGGGACATCCGATTGTAGGCGACCCGTTATATGCACCCGAAAACGGCAAGAATAAGTTTGGTCTGACAGGACAGTGTCTGCACGCAAAGAAAATAGGGATAATTCACCCCACGACAAAAGAATATATGGAGTTTGACAGCGCATTGCCCGCTCATTTCGAACAGATACTTTCAATACTCCGGTCAAAAAATATAAACTAATCAGGAGGAAGCCTAATGGACAAGATTAGACTACAAAAAATTGCACTTGAAATCAGAAAAGGTGCGCTTACTGCAGTTTACAGCGCTCAGTCCGGACATCCCGGCGGCTCACTCAGTATAGCGGATCTGCTTGCATACCTCTATTTTGAGGAAATGAATGTAGATCCCAAGAACCCCAAGAACCCCGACAGAGACAGACTTGTTCTCTCCAAGGGACATACATCTCCCGCACTTTATTCAGCACTTGCAGAAAAAGGCTTTTTCCCTAAAGAAGATATCAAGACATTCAGACATAAGGACAGCTACCTCCAGGGACATCCCGATATGAAGCACATCCCCGGCGTTGATATGTCTTCCGGTTCTCTTGGACAGGGTATCTCCGCAGCCTGCGGTATGGCTCTCTCAGCTAAGATTTCCGAGAAGAAGTACAGAGTATGGCCAATTCTCGGCGACGGCGAAAGCCAGGAAGGTCAGGTTTGGGAAGCAGCTATGTTTGCGGCTCATTACGGACTTAACAACCTTTGCGTGTTTGTTGACTTCAACGGACTTCAGATTGACGGACTCGTTACAGAGGTTATGAATCCCGCTCCTCTTGATAAGAAGTTTGAAGCATTCGGTTGGAATGCTGTAGTTATTGACGGTCACGATTTTGACCAGATTGATTCGGCAGTAAAAGCAGCAAAGGCATCAGATAAGCCTATGGCTGTAATTATGAAGACAGTTAAGGGTAAGGGCGTTTCCTATATGGAAAATCAGTGTTCATGGCACGGTTCAGCCCCCAAGACAGAACAGTATGAAATTGGTATGAAAGAGCTTGAAGAAGCGCAAAAGGCTCTTGATGCCGTTGCAAAGTAAGGAGGAAGTACATATGGCAGACAAGATAGCAACAAGAGAAGCCTACGGCAAGGCTCTTGCGGAACTCGGCGAAAGCCATGACTTTGTTGTGCTTGATGCAGACCTTGCTGAGGCAACAAAAACAGGTATATTCAAAAAAGCATTTCCCTCAAGATTTTTCGACTGCGGTATCGCAGAAGGTAATATGATGTCTGTTGCGGCAGGTATTGCATCAACAGGTAAGACAGTATTTGCAAGCTCATTTGCTATGTTTGCAGCCGGCAGAGCTTTTGAACAGGTAAGAAACAGCATAGGCTATCCTCGCCTCAATGTAAAAATCGGCGCAACTCACGCAGGCATTTCAGTAGGTGAAGACGGCGCTACACACCAGTGTAACGAAGACCTGACTCTTATGCGTTCAATCCCCGGAATGGTTGTTCTTAACCCTGCTGATGCCGTTGAAGCAAGAGCAGTTGTTGAAGCGGCTCTCAAGCACGAAGGTCCTGTTTATATGAGATTCGGCAGACTTGCTGTTGATATAATTTTCGATAAGGAAAACTTCAAGTTTGAAATAGGCAAGGGACAGAAGCTTACAGACGGAAACGATGTTGCAATTATTGCAACAGGTCTTGCAACTTCAATAGCACTTGAAGCAGTAAAGCTTCTCGAAAACGAAGGCGTCAAGGCAAGACTTATCAATATGGCTTCAATCAAGCCTATTGACGCAGATATTATTGCTGAAGCGGCAAAGGATTGCGGTGCTATTCTTACAGTTGAAGAACATAATGTTATCGGCGGTCTCGGCAGTGCAGTTGCAGAAGTAGTTTGCGAAAAGAAACCTTGTCCTGTAATCAGACACGGTGTTTACGATACATTCGGTAAGTCAGGAAAGGCAACAGAACTGCTTGTTGACTTTGATTTCACTGCAGAAGCTATTGCTGCAAAGGCAAAAGAAGCAATTGCACTCAAATAAGGTATAAAATTAAAAAATTATATAACAAAGGATGAAGACAATGAAAGTATTGGTTATTAACGCAGGCAGCTCTTCAATCAAGTATCAGCTTATTGATATGACAGATGAAACACTCCTTGCAAAAGGACAGTGCGACAGAATCGGTATTGATGGCGGCAACTTCAAGCAGACAAACAACAAGGGCGATGTTTACAAGGTAGACGTACAGATTGCAAACCACGGCGAAGGCATCAAGCTTATCGTTGATGCTCTTACAAACAAGGAATACGGCGTTATCGAATCTATGAGCGAAATCAACGCAGTTGGACACAGAGTTGTTCACGGCGGCGAAAAGTTCTCCGGTTCTATTCTCATCAATGATGAAGTTATTGAAGCTATCAAAGAATGTTCACTTCTCAGCCCTCTTCACAACCCTGCAAACCTTACAGGTATCAAGGCTTGTACGGAAATTATGGGCGACATTCCACAGGTTGGTGTATTTGACACAAGCTTCCATGCAACAATGCCTGATTTTGCATATCTCTATGCAATTCCTTATGAATATTATGAAAAGTATAAGTTGCGCCGTTACGGTTTCCACGGAACATCTCACAGATATGTAACAGCAAGAGCGGCAGCAATGCTTGGCAAGAAGCCTGAAGAAATCAACATTGTTACCTGCCACCTCGGCAACGGCTCATCCATCACAGCTGTTAAGGGCGGTAAGTCATACGATACAACAATGGGTGTAACTCCTCTTGACGGTCTTATGATGGGTACACGTTCAGGTTCAATCGACCCTGCAATAGTTCCTTTTCTTATGGAAAAAGAAGGTCTTACAGCGGCACAGGTTGACTCAATTCTCAATAAGAAGTCCGGTATTCTCGGTGTAACACAGGTTACAAGCGACAACCGTGACATCGAACAGGGAGCAAGAGAAGGCAACAAGAGATATCAGCTCGTTGAAAATATGCTTGTTCACCAGATTACAAAGTATGTAGGCGGATATGCAGCAGCTATGGGCGGTGTTGATGCAATTGTATTCACAGGAGGTATCGGTGAAAACAATCCTAAGTACAGAACAAGAGTTGGTAAGAACCTCGAATTTATGGGTGTAAAGGTTGATGAAGAAATCAATGCAAAGGCGTTCAGAACATCTGATGAAAATGATATTTCTGCACCTGAAGCAAAGGTTAAGATGCTTGTAATTCCTACAAACGAAGAACTTATGATTGCAAGAGATACCTACGATCTTGTAAAGTAATTAAAAGTACAAATGAAAACAGCAGTGATGAAAATCACTGCTGTTTTCATTTCGCTGTTGCAGAGGCAGGACCTCTTTCTTTGTCAACAATAAAATCTTACAATTTTATTGTTGAATGAGAGCAACAATGATGTTCTCGTTTAAATTTAGTTTTTGCCTTCGGCGAGGAGGCA
>JAZOLW010000005.1:0-16629 GCA_045653405.1 Eubacteriales bacterium
TACAGGAAACGCAAGGCTCAAGCACAACAGACGGCAAACCGAGTGCGTAACATCAAATAGGGATAAGAAAAATGTCTGCCTGATGTTTTCGGAACTGATGCGACAGGACAGAAATAAATCTTTCAAGCAGATATTTCACGACCGTGTACAGGGACAAAAAATACGCAAAAATGCAGTAATGGCAATTGAGGCAGTGTTGACTTTTTCACCGGGAGCAATACCGGAAGATAATCTGAAAATCTGGGCACTTGACAATGCAGAGTGGTTGAGACATACATTTAATGAAAGCAATATAATTGACTGTCAACTACATATGGACGAAAAAACACCGCACATTCACGCAATGGTTATCCCCATAGACGAACGTGGAAAACTGAACGCCAGAGCCTTTGTAGGCGGCACAAGAGAAAGAATGAGTAAACTGCAGACAGATTATGCCAAAACGATGGACAAACACGGACTGACACGAGGAGTGTGCCGTGAACTTACCAAAGCGAGGCACGAGTCCAGCCTTAGATGGCACGAAAGACAGGCAGAAAAAGAGTCAAGACTCCGTTTCTATGAAAAAGTTTTCGGAACGGAAGAAAACTGGGATTTTGATAAAGTCTTAGAATTTAGAAAAACAAAAAATCAGGTACACAATGAAAGCGAATTGCCATATCAGACACCAAGTGAAATGGCAAATGACATATTATAAAAGAAACCTCCGGCTGTATTTAACAACCGGAGGTCTTTTGCGCAATGCCAAGTTTTCTTTATTATTGGAGGAGAAGAAAACCTGCGTCGGGACAAAACAAATCTCAAAAAACACCGACACATTACGCTGTGCGTTAGGGGTCGCACAAGAACTTATACCGCCAAAAAATGTATACGTTCTGTTATAAGTATGAAATAAAACACTTTGCGATAATTTCTAAAAATCAACTATCATATATGTAGATCTAAAACGGCAAATCATCATCGGTATCTGCAGTATCTGAACAAGTTTTATCAACATAAGAAACTTCTTTGATTTTCTCTCTTCTTTCGCTGATTTTCTTTCGTCCTCGTTTAGCGGCATTCCTCATATCCTCTGCACTTTTTTCCGTTTTTCTTATAGGATAATCGTCTTCACAAATACCAGGGAATATGTCCTGGAGGGCAGCAAAAAATGCCATAGATATGTCCGACCGCTTTGCACTTTCCTTTACAAATTCAACAAGTTCTTTGCTCTGGATCTTATCAAAATCTTTGCAGTACATTTCATATTGCAAACCGCCGACGGGGTTGGAGCCGTACCTAAAGTAATCAACAACGCATATTTCTTCATTTTCCCAATTATACACAACAAGTTCAAGTTCTTCAAAATGTCGGATGCTTGTTTCCACTTCCTTAATTGATAACCCGGTATCCAATGCCGCCTGGTCGATGGGCATAAGGAAAACAGAGGTGTCTGAGGTAACAGGCCCTGTCAACAGGTATAGATACAGTACCTTTTCGTTAGGTGTTAAACGGTGGAAAACTCTTGATGCCCATAATTCTGATTTGACTGATCTTACATAATTCTGCATATACATTTTCTCCTCGTAAAATTAATATTTTTTGGTTTCAAAATTATTATGGGAGAAGCTGTTTTGAAAATTAAGCACTTTTTCGCTTGTTCATAAAATAGTTACAATCGCGCTCTTTCTTCAGAGCAAATATTAATATCGCATATGCATATGCATGTGCGAACGCAGCCTTGTAGTTGACTCTGAAAGTTTGTTGACTTTGGTACTGGGAGAGGAGATGATGCAGGAGTTGATTGGTTGTTTTTGGGACAAGAGGTTGTTTGAAAAGATTTATAATTATATTTATTTTATAAGTTATAAAGAATAGATAGATTGCTTTGTAATGTGGGTAAACTAATAAGATTTAAAATAATTCAACAAATTTTCATTTGTTCATACCAAGTTAATAATGTTGTGATATAATACTAAGTACAGTTGAAAAGCAACTGTCCCGCACACTTCGCGGAGAATTTAAAAATTGAATATATCATTGAAAACCACTTTAGGACAATGATGAGCATTTGTTTATGGCTTGTATAGCCATAGTTATGCCCATTTTCCTAAGGTGGTTTTTTGCGCCTTGGAAGCGGGCACGAACCTTGACAACCGAATAGTGCACGGGTCGGATGCCCTGGACGGGCTTAAGCCTCGTGTTCTTCTGTCATAGTAAATATAAGACCGCTATGACACATTTGGCAACAAGGAATTAAAAACAAAAAATTATCTTCCTGAGGTTAAAAAAACAGAAAAAACGGCACCTATATACTTAGTAAGATAAATCAAAACAAGAAAAGGAGTTTAAAAAATGAAAAAAAGAACAAGAAAAGAAAGACAAAGCATATTCCCACTCAGAGCACTGATTGCTCACCCTGATGACACTTTTACAGAAGCAGAGTTTTCTGATATGGTTTGTATGAGAAAAACTATAGAAGCAAAATCTGAAAATTCCGTAAAATTTATTATGGGAAACACAGAGGAAGTTCTGATGTACAACCCTGATGCACCGAGAAACCAATCATCACCGACAATGATTGTCAGAAAAGTATTACCCGGTGCAACATCACTGACTGAAACAGTCGATATAGAACTTTATGGCACAGTAATAATAACCGCATTTGATGTAGCAACAGAAGATTTCCGTTCACTGACTCAAAGAGAAATTTCAGAAATATTAGGAAACTTCACTATAAGCAATTAACAAATACAAGGAGGAAAATATATGACTGAAAATTATAATGTTCCCAAGATGATGACAATAAGAGAAATTGCAAAAACCGGTATCTTGCCAGAAAGTGCAATAAGAATGTTTGTTAAGCAGAACAAAATACCGCATATTAAGGTTAATAAAAAAGTACTTATTAATTTCCAGATGCTCTGTAATATGCTCAACGATACGCAGTCTACACTGCTTTGCGGTTAAGGAGGTGTGAATATGGCAAACATTCAGGAAAGAAGAGATAAAAACGGTAAACTTATTTCTTTCTCAATTAGAGTTCACAGGGGCAGAGATGATACCGGAAAGCAGTTGACGCCTTTTACAAAAACCTTTCGTGTTGATCCGTCGTGGAAGGAGTCAACTGCAAGAAAAAAGGCAGAAGCCGCAGCGGTTATCTTTGAACAGGAAATAAAATCCGGACAGAGAGGCTCGGACAAACGCAGTTTTAAAGAATATTGCGAATATGTACTGGAACTCAAAAAGACAAGAAAAACCATCAAAGGCACAACCAGTGAAAACTACAGATATCTTACCCCGAGAATTTACGAACAATTAGGACATATCAAACTTAGTGATTTGCGGGTTGAGGACCTTAATAGGTTTTACACAGAACTTGCCAAAGCCGGTGTAAACAAAAACACCGGCAAGCGACTTTCCGACAAAACCATACTTGAACACCACAGACTTATTTCTTCCGTTCTTGCTCAAGCGAAAAAGGAACAAATAGTGCCGGTTAATGTTGCTGAACTTGCGGAAAAACCGAAGTGTCCGAAACACAAAATAAACTATTTTCAGCCTGAACAAATTGTGGAAATAAGAAAAGCATTTGATACTGTTGAACTAAAGTGGAAACTGATTACACATTTGCTTCTCATAACCGGAGCAAGACGCGGAGAAATAGTTGGCTTGAAATGGGAAAATATCGACCTGGAAAGAAGGCAAATTTATATTTGCAACAGCGTTCTTTATACAAAAACAAACGGAGTATACGAAGACGATACAAAATCGGTTCACTCCAATCGTTACGTAGCTCTGCCGTCAATGACAGTAGAACTACTTAAAGAGTATAAAGAATGGCAGACAAAAGAAATTTCAAGACTTGAGGGTTACTATGTTGATAAAGGGTTTCTGTTCACTCAGGCAGACGGATCGCCTATACACCCGTCAAGTGTAACATCTTTTTATCGTGAATTTTCAAAGAAAAACAACCTTCCGCATATGAACCCTCACGCATTCAGACACACTATGGCAAGTATGCTGTATTTTAACGGAGTAGACAGTGTTTCAATATCAAATCAACTCGGACACGCCCAGGTCTCCACAACCACCGATATATATGCGCACGTGATAGATGAATCCAAACATAGGAATGCAGATATTATATCACAGATTTTTTTGAAAAATGAATAATACTTTAAGACTGTTATTTCAACGAAAAAAGGAAAGCAAGACACAAATTGAATGTCTTGCTTTCCTTTTTTATTAGTAGTTGAATTATAGTTGAATTTTTCGTGACAATCACAAATAAAACAAAAATATAAAGCCTCGCAAGTGCTGTATTTGCAAGGCTTTCGTGGTCGGAGTGAGAGGATTTGAACCTCCGGCCTCTTGGTCCCGAACCAAGCACTCTACCAAACTGAGCCACACCCCGAAATATATTACTGGTGAAGTATATCACATTTTCCCCCGTTTGTCAAGCAATTTGAGGGAGAATTTGAAAATAACGCACAAAACGGGACATTTCGAAAAAATGCCCCGTTTTTTATACTTATTTTACAGATTACGCATCATAATCTTCGTCAGTTACGAAAAGCTGATCGAAAATATCTGCAACTGCATTGAATTCGTTGTCGTCCTCAATGCTTACAAGGTCCTCAAATTCGTCCTCGTCCGCACCCTCTGCGTGAACACCCTTTAAAACCACATATTCTTCGCCGTTTCCATCAACGGGAATAAGTGCAAAATAAGTGTTTCCCTCGTGTTCAATGTTGCCGACAATTTCAAATGACGATTCTTTTCCTTCTTCGTCAACAAGTGTTACAATGTTTTCTTCCATATCAAATTCCTTTCTTTCAATAGCTTTTCTACTAAAATTATATCACATTTTGCAATGTCCGTCAACAAATAAAGTTTTCACTTTCTCTCCTTAAGCACCGCATCAAAGGCAAATCCTCCGCCCATAACTATAAATGAGGACATAACAAGAGAGGGAATTGCGCTTTTAAACATTTCAAGCTCCTTGTAGGAATTTGATTTGTCTATGTAAACAAGAAGAACAAGACTGCTGATTATAACAAAGGAAAGTCCGATACGAATGGACATATAAGCTTTTTTCTCCATTTTTTCAAATCTTTTAAAGATGTTTTTCATTTTTCATTTCCTTTCTTTACTGAGTTTTGCTAAAAAATATAAATTGTGGTTGAAAATTTATGTCTTTTGTGGTACAATGAAGAAAATATTGAAAATTTGTGTATTTACACATAACCTCGGAGGTTTATTATGAGATGTCCGTCCTGCGGTCACCCCGAAAGCAAAGTTCTTGATTCACGCCCTGCAAATGAGGGCACAAGCATAAGAAGAAGACGCGAATGTCTTAGCTGTCAGAAAAGATTTACTACCTTTGAAACCATTGAAAGTGTTTCGTTTATGGTAGTCAAGAAAGATAAGACAAGAGAATCCTTTGACAGAATGAAACTGCTCAACGGTATTGTACGCGCCTGTGAAAAGCGCCCTGTTACAATGCAGCAGATGGAAAACGCAGTGAGCGATATCGAACAGACACTTCAGGCAACACTGAGAAACGAGATTCCGTCTACAGAAATAGGCGAGCTTGTTATGGAAAAGCTCAAGGAACTTGATGAGGTTGCATATGTGCGCTTCGCTTCGGTTTACAGACAGTTCAAGGATATTTCCACTTTCCGTGACGAGCTGAACAAACTTCTTGACAACTGATAATCAAAAAAAGAGAGGCAATGATGTAAAAGTCATTGCCTCCGTTGTTTGAGACTGCGTCTCTTTTTTGTCAGCGATGAAGTTTACAACTTCATCACTGACGGGTGAATCTTTGATACTTTATGCTAAATAGCACAGATAGGCGAAATTGAAATTCCATTGGAGGCAGAGCCTCTTTCTTGAAAACACTAAAGTTTTAAAACTTTAGTGTTTTGTCAATCTATGAGCCCCATTGGGCGATTAGATTGACAAACTTGCCGTCCGGGCTTCCGGAGGCAGAGCCTCTTTTTCGGATAAAATGAAGTTTTAAAACTTCATTTTATCAGTCATTGAAGTTTACGCCAACCTTCCAGAGATAGTAGGGATTTATGAATACACCCTCAATAGAGGTTGCAAAGTGTACCTGAGATGCGGACTTGCAAGCCGCACCGTCATCCATAACAGCAAATCCGCTTGTGCCTGCTGTTCCGATTACAGCGGATTTTGTAACTATGTCGCCTTCTGCTACACCGATAGTGTCAAGGTGTCCGTAGTAGCTGAGAATTGAACATCCGTGGTCGATAATTACTGTGTTGCCTGTAAGAGCGAGCTGTCCTGCAAAAACAACCTTTCCTTTGTTAGCCGCACGGACTTCTGCGCCGGTATCAAGAGCGATATCTATACCTTTATGTGTATAGCTGTACTGATATAAACCGCCCACGTTTCTGAGAGTTCCGAACTGTGCCATACCTGTGCCGACATTTCCCTTGTTATCCTTGTCGGGATATACAAACTTGTCTTTAACTTCCCAATAAGGAGTTGAACTTGTTGCAGCTGTCTTTTCTGCTACGATGTTGTTGAACTCTGTAAATGCGTCTGCAGAGAAGCAAGCCTGAAGTGTCTGGTCTGCAACAATCATATCCTGAGTTTTTGCTGCATTGGAGGGAGCTCTGCCGTCATTGACTGTAAATGAAAGAGTCTGTGAAGAACCGTCTTCAAGAGAGAGTATGAGCTTATATTTTCCCGATGCACTGTTTGTCTCATATTCTGCGGGAAGGAATGCATAGCTGTAGCCCTTGTCTGATTTGAACACCTGAAGTTCTGACGGAACGGGGAAGTCGCTTTCAGCAAACAGCTTGTCTCCGTCGTTGAAGTTCTGGATTTTTATGATTGTAAAGTCGCCCTTGCTTACCTTGCCGCCGAAAATAACTGTATATGAGGGAGAAACGTCATAAAGAAGTTTTGCGGTGTAGGTTACGTTTCCAAAGTATTCTGCAGCGTCTTTCTGTTCCCACTCTGCAGTTATTACGATATCGTAATATGTATCGTTTGCTGCCATAACATTTTCGTTAAGCATATTTTCAAAAGCACCCTCGTGCTTTACAATCCCGTCTTTTGAAAGAGTAACCGAAACTTTATCGGGCTGAACTGCTGTATCAAAAGAGAGAGTACCTGCAAAATTTGCATTTATTTTGATTTCTTGGGGAACGGACACTGCATTGATCTGCTTTGCAGAGAATGTTCCGTCTGCTTCGCGATAGTTCCACGCACCGCCTGTTGCAGGAAGCGTAGCGTTTGCATTGCCGTTGAGAACTATTGCGGAAGGAATAACTGCATATGTATTTACCGCAGAGAATTCAGCTTTTGTAAGAAGCTTTGCCGCATCGTCTTCAGAAAGGAGATAATAGTTCTGTTGCGCGTCAATGTAGATGCATCCGTCGGTATGATTTGTCATATAGAAGGAATATTCATCGGTTGTGCCGTCTGTTTCCGTAAAAGTGACAGTGTAGGGCGTTTCAGCAGTAAGATCTCTGAAGTTTGCGTCAATAAGACGTGCGTTTTCAACAGCATTTGTATAGAATCCGAAATCCTCCTCAGAGGTAAGCTGCTGTGATATTCCTGCAGGAGAAACCACATTTATGCCGGCAACCTTGCCGGAGGCTACGCCTGAATCGGTATTTGTGCTGAAATATACCGCAAGTATAGCAGGTATGAGCAGAATAATTACTGCTGCAATAATGACATATTTGTTTTTCGCGTTGAATACAGTGCTGTTCATTTTTTCCTCCGTTCCGCCTGTCAGGGCAGTTTACATAACTTTTCTGTTGGCGTTTAAATACATAAATATTATATAATTTTTTGCAAGTTTCGTCAATCCCTTATTGAAAATATTAAAAATAAATATTATGGAAATTGCATACGGTGTAAGTTAAAAAATCAAGGAAAAAAGAGTGTTAAAAATGAGGAAATAATGCGTATTTGCTTGACAATGGACAAATTTGGGAGTATTATTATTATGAATAACGCTTTTTATCGGAAGATTTTATGTGAAAGGAGAACGCACTGTGATAAATGAGATGCAAAAATGGCTGCAGACGCAAGCCCTCGGCAAAAACTGCTTCTGCTTTGAATCTCTTGATTCCACAAGCTCATATATCAGAAGAATGTGGCAGCTTCTCCCTCACGGTCATACTGTAATTGCAGAAGAACAGCATTCAGGCAGAGGAAGACAGGGAAAAAGCTTTTATTCACCTAAGGGAACAGGTCTTTATTTCAGTTTCTTGCTGAAAGATGAAAAATACATAAATGACCCGCTGTTTACCGTAAAAATGAGCTATGCTGTCTGCTGTGCAGTTGATGAACTTACAGAAACAGAAGATGTTAAAATCAAATGGGTAAATGACATATACACCGAAGATAAAAAGATTGCAGGAATTCTCTGCGAAGCACTGAATGAAAAAGGCAGTCAGGGAATAATCGTCGGCGTAGGAGTTAACTTTTCTCTTGATAAGGCAGAAATTCCCTCTGAACTCAAAGGAAAAATCGGAAGCCTGCGTGACGTTACCAAGAAAAAGCAGAGCAGGGAAAAACTGTGTGCGCTGATTCTTAATCAGGTTGAAAAATTATACCTGCAAGGCATTTCAGATAAAGAACTTCTTGTAAATTACCGGAAACGCTCAAACGTTTTAGGTAGAGAAATTAAAGTTATAAAGAATAACGAGGAGCTTCGTGCTGCGGCGCTTGATATTGCGGCAGACGGAGGACTTCTCGTAAGATATGAAAGCGGAATAACAGAAAAGCTTACGGCAGGCGAAATAAGCATTGCAGTAAGTTAAGCCGCAAAAAACAGAACTATGAGCTATGAGATATGAAAGGAAAGCAGTATTATGAATAATGTACCGGAACTTTTTGCAAGTCTTGTGTTTAATGACGAGGTAATGCGTGAAAGACTTTCAAGTGATGTTTACAACTCGTTGCGCAAAACCATTGACAGAGGAGAACAACTTGACATCAATCTTGCAAATGAAATTGCAGATGCGATGAAGGACTGGGCGCTTGAACACGGCGCTACCCATTACACACACTGGTTCCAGCCCATGACAGGCATAACTGCTGAAAAGCACGACAGCTTTATTTCTCCCACCGCCGACGGAAAGGCAATAATGAAATTTTCCGGCAAGGAGCTTATAAAGGGCGAGTCTGATGCATCCAGCTTCCCCTCAGGCGGACTTCGTTCCACCTTTGAAGCAAGAGGATATACTGCATGGGACCCCACATCCTACGCATTTATCAAGGACGGTTCACTGTATATTCCCACAGTGTTCTGCTCATACGGCGGAGAAATGCTTGACAAGAAAACTCCCTTGCTCCGTTCTATGGAAACAATAAGCGAACAGGCTATAAGAGTTCTCAGACTTTTCGGAAACACCTCCGTGAAGCGTGTAAATACAACAGTAGGTCCCGAACAGGAATACTTCCTTATCGCCAGAGAGTATTTTGAAGCAAGAAAAGACCTTATGTTCACCGGAAGAACCCTTTTCGGAGCAAAGCCTCCTAAGGGACAGGAGCTTGAAGATCACTATTTCGGTGCAATTAAGACAAGAGTATCAGCATATATGAAAGAGCTTGACGATGAACTGTGGAAGCTCGGCATCTATGCAAAAACAAAGCACAACGAAGCGGCTCCCGCACAGCACGAGCTTGCTCCCATATTCACAACAACAAACCTTGCCTGCGACCATAATCAGCTCACAATGGAGATTATGAAGAAGGTTGCAGAAAAGCACGGACTTGTGTGCCTGCTCCACGAAAAGCCTTTTGCAGGTGTAAACGGAAGCGGTAAGCACAACAACTGGTCAATTTCAACGGATGACGGACATAATCTTCTCGACCCCGGAAAAACACCCAGTGAAAATGCACAGTTCCTGCTGTTCTTTGTTGCAGTGATAAAGGCTGTTGACGAATATCAGGATTTACTCAGAATTTCAACTGCAAGCGCAGGTAATGACCACAGACTCGGTGCAGCAGAAGCTCCTCCTGCAATAGTTTCAATGTTCGTGGGCGACGACCTGGGCGCAGTGCTTGATTCAATCGAGCAGGGCAAGGACTATAAGGGCGAAGAAAAGCAGAAAATGGAAATCGGCGTTCACGCACTTCCTAACTTTACAAAGGATACATCCGACAGAAACAGAACATCTCCCTTTGCTTTCACAGGTAATAAGTTCGAATTCAGAATGCTTGGCTCCAGCCAGTCTGTATCAGACTCCAATGTTGTGCTTAACACAATAGTTGCCGAAGCACTCAGACAGTTTGCAGACGAGCTTGAGGGAGCAGAAGACTTCAACACAGCCCTCGGCGAACTTATAAGAAGAACAATCAAGGAACATAAGAGAATAATCTTCTCGGATGATGGATATTCAAGAGCGTGGGAGGTTGAGGCTGAAAAGCGCGGACTTCTCAATTATAAGAACACCGTTGATGCAGTTGTTCACTTTACAGATGCAAAGAATGTGGAGCTTTTCTGCAGACACAATATCTTTACGGAAAAGGAAATGGCATCAAGAACAGAAATTATGCTTGATACATACGCCAAGACCGTAAAGATTGAAGCAAGAACTCTCAACGATATAGTTAGAAAGGATATTCTCCCTGCACTCAGCACATACACAGCAGACCTTGCTTCTGCAATGGCGGCAAAGCTTGCGGTTGTTGACGGAATTGACGTCAGTATGGAGGAGGGAGACCTCAGAGAACTTGCAGACGCACAGGGCAAGCTTTACAGAATGTCTGCAGAGCTTAGCAACAGACTTAAGGCGTCCCACAAGGCTTCATCCTATGAAACTGCAGTATACTTCAGAGATGAAATTCTTTCCCTTATGCAGGATATGAGAGTGGTAATTGACCAGGCAGAAAAGAAGGTTTCTTCTGATGTATGGCCGCTTCCCACTTATGCGGATATAATTTTCAGAGTATAGTTTAAATAATGAAAAAGAACGCTTTTCAGCGTTCTTTTTTTATGCTATTCCCGAATATTGGCAAATTATTTCCCGACAGAATAATAAGTCCCGTAAGGTTGGGTATAGCCATAAAGCAGTTGAACAGGTCGGAAAGTCCCATAATAACGGCGATGTCAGTGATACAGCCTATGACAATGGCGGAGGTAAAGAGTATTTTGTATATAATTACGCTTTTTTCACCAAAAAGGAAAGACCAGGCAGCGCACCCGTAAAAAGACCAGCCGAGAATACTTGAATATGCGAAAAGAACAAGAGATACCGATACAAAAAGCCCCCCGTATCTGCCGAAAACCGACGAGAAGGCAGAAACCGCAAGTGCCATTCCTCCTCCCTCGCCTGACGATGACGTTGTGAGAATGGCAAGAGCCGTGAGTGTGCAGATTACAATTGTGTCAATAAAAACCTCAAGCATTCCCCATAACCCTTGTTCATACGGATTATCGCAGTCGGATTTGGCGTACACCGATGCCGCAGAGCCAAGTCCTGCCTCGTTTGAAAAAATACCCCGCCGAAGACCTAATGATATCGCATATCCCGACACTCCGCCCGATACTGAGCCTTGGCAGAATGCTCCTTTGAATATTGATATAAATGCAGGAATTATGTTCTGATATCTCAGAATAATAACCGCCGACGCACCTGCAATGTAGAATAAAGCCATAAATGGAACAAGCTTTTCATTTGCCTTGAGAATTTTACCTGCACCGCCAAGAATAACGGGACAGGCACAAAGCATAAGAATAATTCCAATGCCTATAGCCGTAAAATCGGAACAATTGTCACCCGAAAGCACAACAATGCTGTCTTTTACCACAGCAGACTGGCTCATATTACCTATTCCGAAGGATGCGGCAATTGTGGACAGAGAAAAAAGTACGGCGAGAAGTTCCCCCGTCCTTTTCAACCCCTTTTTTGCACCTACTCCGTATTTAAGGTAGTACATCGCTCCGCCAATATTTCCTGTGTGGGTTTTCTTGCGGAAATATACTCCGAGCGCCGCCTCGGTGTACTTGGTTATCATTCCGATAAAGGCCGCAACCCACATCCAGAACACAGCCCCCGGGCCGCCCATACTTACTGCAAAGGCAACTCCTGCAATATTCCCTGTGCCAACAGTTGCGGAAAGAGCTGTGCACAAAGTCTGAAACGGAGTAACAGATGAGCTTTTGTCGGATTTTGCAAACATTCCTCCAACGGTTGCCCGGAACATTTCCCTAAAGGCACGAAACTGGAGAAATCCCGTGCGAAAGGAGAGTAGGAGTCCTGTAAAGACTAGCATTGCGGGGAGGATGTATGAATAAAGAAATTCAGCGAAGAACACTGTATCACACTTTCTGAAAAAACTGTTATGATACAGTTTATGACTATAGCATATCCGATTAGACTAAAATCGGCAAGGAGGCAGGGCCTCTTTCTTTGTCAACAATAAAATCTTATAATTTTATTGATGACGGAGAGTATCAATGATGCTCCCATATAAATTAATTTTTCCTTTGTAAGCGCCCGAAATAATATTTCGCTTCTGCGGAAGCGAGTTACTTTTGTGCAAACAAAAGTAACCAAAAGTCGCAAGAGCCGGCGAAGCGCCGGAGCAGATTTGTCAATATGCGCGCACAAAGGTGCTTGCATATTGACGGGAGCATCATTGTTGTTCTGTCCGTCAATTAAATTTTTTGCCAACTATAGCTTAAGTCATACCAAATGAGAAAATTTTGAGATTGACGGGTGTATATATGTGAAACTGCACTTCTTCAAACAAATATTAGGTAAAATATCAATTAATCCAATGGTTTATCAGTGGCACATAGCTTAAAATTGGCACAAACCAAAACGTTATAACGTGCAACTGACAAAGGTGTACATTTGCAAGAAAAAACAAATTGCACTAAGCACTACGCCTGATGCGTATATCACTTTAGGCAAAAGTTAATTTTGCGTTTATGTACAACCGCACTTCGCACCGCGTGTCAATCTCAAAAATCACTCATTTGATTAAAGTTTAGAAGTAGTTGGTAGTGATTTTAATTGACATGCGCGGGTTCGAAGGGCGAAGCCCTCGTGACTTTGGTTACTTTGCTCACGCAAAGTAACTCGTCACCGCAGTGACGAAATAATCCCTCCTGCTCGGCAGAACCTCATCCACCACACGCACCTCATCCACCACGCTTCGCGTGGTCCCCCTTCCCCGAAACGGGGAAGGCAAAACCGAGACACCTCCCTTTAGGCAAGGGAGGTGTCTTCCCGCCGTCTTGACGGCGAAAAAGCTCCCTGTTCAGTTTGCTGAACAGGGGGTATTTCCCATTAATAAGAATAAACCGAAGTTATGCCAAGATATTCTTCAAGACACAACCCGCTTTCATAAACCGCCGTCGCGGTTTCAACACCAAGATAACGCACGTGCCACGGCTCATACATATACCCTGTGATTTCTTCTTTGTCCTTGGGATATCTTATTATAAATCCGAATCTGTGACAGTTGTCCTTCAGCCAGATTCCCTCGGGTGTTTCACCGAAGGAGGTGGCGGTTTTGTTCAAGTCAAAAGCAAGTCCGCTCTGATGCTCCGAATGACCGGGGCGAGCCGAATATCTGTCTGCGGCAGCCTGTCCGTCCCTTGCAACATAACCGTTGTATATTATAGTCTGGTCAACATAGCTTCTGTATCCCGACAGAACTTTAAAATAAAGCCCTTCTTCATCCTTTGCGGCGGCAAACATTTCAAGCAGCTTTTCGGAAGCAGTCGCATCCCAGCCGGGGGCATAGCTCTTGGGGAGCGGATATGTTTTGTTTACAATAAGTATGCCGTCTATGTAGGTACATTCCGCATCGGGAATTACTGTGACATTTACCGTTGCAAAAACATCAGGGTTGTCAGCAGAAGTAACTGTTACGGTACAAGTGCCTTCACTCACACCTGTTATGCTTCCGTAAGAATTTACGGTTGCAATACTGTTGTCCGAACTTGTCCAGATTTCTTTCTTGTTTGTAGCATTTGCGGGTGACATAGTTACCCAGGGCATAGTATTCTGTGCAACAGTTATTGTAACATCATAAATTGAAAGACTGATGGACGAAACGGGAACATATACAGGCTCTGTAACAGGTGCTTGTTCCTCTGTTGCCGGTTCTTCCTCTGTTGCAGATTCTTCCTCTGTTGCAGATTCTTCCTCGGTTATAGGTTCTTCCTCGGTTACAGGTTTTTCACCTGCAACTTGCGGAGCTTGTTGCGGCTCGGTTTCTTCTTCGGCGTCAGATATTTCTTCCTGCTCTGTGTCTGTTACAGGCTCTTCTGTATCCTGTGTTTCCTCCGATGTGTCGGGCGTTGTGGGGACTTCGGAGAGTTCTTCAACAATACCCGAAACCTCTGTGACCTCCTGGGGAGAGTTCTCAGGCTTATTGTCACAGCCTGACATTAAAACTACCGCAAAAACAAGAGAACAAACCACAAAAGCTGAGATATATTTCTTTAAAATTTTCATATTAAACCTCTTTCAGTTTAAAACTGTATATCACACATTTTCAATATTTCAACTGCTAAATCTATCTATAAATCGGCTGATTTATTTAATATCGCAACACCTCGTTGCTGTTATATTATGAATTGCAAATAATGAATAATGAAATCCAAACAGGTTTGGATGAAATCAAAGCCTTACGGTTTCGATGAAATTAAATCCGTCTTATATCCGCCGAAGTCGATTTCATCTGCGAAGCAGATTTCATCCACTATAGTGGATTTGTTCCGTCGCAAGACGGATTTAGTTAAAAAGACCATCAATTTCATATTGAAATTGATGGTCTTTATGGTGGGGGGTACAGGGCTCGAACCTGTGACCCTCTGCTTGTAAGGCAGATGCTCTCCCAGCTGAGCTAACCCCCCGGGAATGTTGTCCGTTCCGACAACATTGTTATCATATCACAAACTTTTTCGTTTGTCAAGTGTTTTTATCAACTTTTTTCATTATTTTTTTATTTCCTGTTTTCTGTGACCGTTTATCCATTTCTTCAAGCACGTCATTTATGGAAACGTCAACGTCGCACAGCATAACCTGAAGGTGGTATATAAGGTCAGAAACCTCACCGACAAGCTCTTTTTTGAGTTCTTCCTTATTGTCACTGCTTGCCTTGAGATTTTTTGCAGCAATTACTGTTTCTGTACATTCTTCGCCGACTTTCTTGAGAATTTTGTCAAGACCTTCTCTGAAAAGATAGCAGGTGTAGGACTTTTCTTCGTCTGCGGTCTTTCTTTCAAGTATTACTTCTTCCTGGTCTGTGAGAACTTTATCGTTAAGCATTATTCTTCCTCCGTGTAAATCTTTGTAAAAAAGCAGGTTTTGTTCCCCGTATGGCAGGCTGCACCCGTCTGATGCGCCATTACAAGCAGGGTATCGTCGTCGCAGTCTGAATATATTTCGGTAATCTTCTGCAGATGTCCCGAGGTTGCCCCTTTGTTCCACAGCTCGTTTCTTGAACGGCTGAAAAACCAGGTGTAGCCTGTTTCAAGTGTCTTTGCAAGAGATTCCTTGTTCATATATGCAAGCATAAGAACCTCGCCTGTGTCAGCTTCCTGAACTATTGCGGGAATAAGCTCGCTTTTTGCAAAGTATTTGTCAAGGTTGTTTGTGTCAATTAAAGCCTTACCCATATGTTTTTCTCCCTTAAATGCTGTTTTACCTGTTCAATGGTAAGCTCTCTGTAATGGAAAAGCGTTGCGGCAAGTGCTGCATCCGCTCCTGTTTTTTCAAACACATCAGAAAAATGCTCCAGACTTCCGCATCCGCCTGAGGCAATAACGGGAATATTTACATTCTTGGAAATCAAGTCGGTCAAAGGCAGGTCAAATCCTGCTTTTGTACCGTCTGCATCCATTGATGTAAGCAGTATTTCGCCGGCACCAAGCCTTTCAACTTCTTTTGCCCAAGCCAGTGCATCAAGTCCCGTATCAATTCTTCCGCCGTTTATATATACGTGGAAACCGTCATCGGTTTTCTTTGCATCAATAGCAACCACAACGCACTGAGAACCGAATCTGTCAGCCGCCCTGCTTATAAGCTCAGGATTCCTGATTGCGGCAGAGTTTACGGATATCTTGTCCGCACCTGCGTTCAGTAGCTTTCGGAAGTCCTCAACATCGGATATTCCTCCACCCACGGTAAGGGGCATAAATACCTTTCTCGCTGTTTGCTCAACTATGTCTACTATTGTTTTTCTTTTTTCGTGGGAGGCGGTAATGTCGAGAAACACTATCTCGTCTGCTCCCTGCGTATTATAAAACTGTGCAATCTCAACAGGGTCGCCTGCGTCCCTGAGATTTACAAAGTTTACGCCTTTTACAACCCTGCCGTCCTTTACGTCAAGACAGGGGATTATTCTTTTTGCTAACATATACTTCTCCAACGCCTCATCTATCGCAATTCTTCGAATTGCGATTATCCTTTCCCGAAACGGGAATATAGCAAAAGATGCGGCAAAATGAAAATGATTGGTTTTATTTTAAAGTCAAATTTTCTGTTTTCGGGAAAGAGATGCCAAAAAACAGTTACTGTTTTTTGGCGGATGAGGCGGTCAAAGCAACAGCCTCGCGCAAATCCAGCGTTCCGTCATATAAAGACCTGCCGGCAATAGCGCCGTACAAATTCATATTGTTGAGATTTTCAA
>JAZOLW010000006.1:0-5639 GCA_045653405.1 Eubacteriales bacterium
CAGAACGCTCTGTATATCTGTTCGGTGAGCATAACAGCGGCAAGAGAGTGTGCAAAAGTCATAGGCGACATTGAAAGGCGCATATCACACTCTTTTTTTAGAGATTCATCAAGTCCGTGAGAGCTTCCTATGATAAAAGCGATATCGGACACTCCCCTGCAGGGCAATTCTTCGCAAAGCTCTGCAAGTTTTTCGGAAGGAATGGTCTTACCCTCAATGCACATTGCAATTTTGTATGCTCCCTTGGGTATAGCCTCAGTGATTTTTTGCTTTTCAGCAGCAAGAGCCTTTTTTATATCGTTTTCTCCCGGATTTGACGGAAGATTTTCAGGTTTTATACACTTTTCGGAAAATTTGCAAAACCTTGACAGCCTTTTTTCGTATTCGTCAAGAGCCTCTCTGAAAAAGCTCTCCTTAGGTGCTCCAAGATATACAAGTGTTATGTTCAGCATTCCGCTACCTCTTTCTTCATTCCGTAAATTAAGGCGTATTTCCCATAATTGTTTCAACAATCTAATCTTGTCAATCACTGAAAAACACTATTGACAAATAATATAAAGAGTGGTAAAATTTATCTGAAAATGGGGTAGGATGTTCTTTTAATATTATATATCAGCTCTCTCCATTTTTCAACCCCTGATAAATATATTGTATTATTTTTTGAAAGGAAGTACATAAAAATGAAAGCAGTATGCTTCGGCGAGCTTATGCTCAGACTTGAACCCACTCTTTACACAAGATTCCTTCAGGCAAAATCCTTTGACGCTACCTTCGGCGGCGGTGAAGCAAATGTATCTGTTTCTCTTTCCAACTTCGGCGTAGATGCAGCATTTGTTTCAAAGTTCCCCAAGCACGAAATCGGACAGATGGCTGAAAACTCTCTGCGTTACTTCGGCGTTGACACAAGCAAAATTGTTCGTGGCGGCGAAAGAATGGGTATCTACTATATCGAAAAGGGCGCATCAGTAAGAGCTTCCAAGGTTATTTACGACAGAGCTTACTCTGCAATCGCAATGGCATCAAGAGAAGACTTCGACTGGGAAGCAATTCTTGACGGTGCTGACTGGTTCCACTTCACAGGTATCACTCCCGCTCTCGGCGACAACGTTGCTGAAATTACACTTGACGCACTCAAGGTTTGTAAGGAAAAGGGCATCAAGGTAAGCTGTGACCTCAACTACAGAAAGAAGCTTTGGACAAGAGAAAAGGCTTGCGAAGTTATGGGCAAGCTTATGCCTTACGTTAATGTTTGTATTGCAAACGAAGAAGATGCAGGCGACGTATTCGGCATCAAGGCAGAAAACACAGACGTTGAAAAGGGTATCGTAAATCACGATGCATACAAGAGCGTTGCAAAGCAGCTTGCAGACAGATTCGGATTTGAAAAGGTTGCAATCACACTTCGTGAAAGCATCTCTGCAAACGACAACAACTGGGCGGCAATGCTTTACGACGGCGAAAACTACTGCTTCTCAACAAAATACAACCTCCATATCGTAGACAGAGTTGGCGGCGGCGACTCCTTCGGCGGCGGACTTATCTATTCACTTCTTAACGGCAAGTCCACACAGGATGCAATCGAATTTGCAGTTGCGGCATCTGCTCTCAAGCACACAATCGAGGGCGACTACAATATGGTAACTGTTGCAGAAGTTGAAAGCCTTATCAAGGGCGGCGGAAGCGGCAGAGTTCAGAGATAATCTGAAATATCATCATAATGGAAACGGAACGCAAATGCGTTCCGTTTTTGCGATTTATCTCTAACATTCACAATAAAGTCTTGTCGCAGATTTCCAAGATCGTTTCCGTCGCTTTTCAAAAGCGACCGAGGTCAAGGGCAAGTAGCCCTTGTCGACCTCCGCAGAGGTCGAGACTCTCTATTTGCCGTTATAAAGCGCAGGAAAGGTTGAATTTTCAGCTGTAAACAGCTGAAAAGAGGGAAAACCCTCGCCGGGGGTTTTTCCTTAAAAGAATATACACATAAAACAAGGAGTTACCCCCTCAAGGATAACTCCTTTCACTTTTACATTAATCAGTCCTCATCGGCCTGATTCTTCTTTGCTTCTTCGATAATCTTCTGTGCGATGTTGTTAGGTGCTTCTTCATACCTTGCAAAGTCAAAGTCGAATGAACCTCTGCCCTGTGACATAGCACGCAGAGTAATTGTGTAGTTAGCCATTTCAGACTGGGGAACTTCTGCTTCTACTATTGTGAATGCGCTGTTTTCTTCATCGGGATTCATTCCGAGAACTCTGCCGCGTCTCTTGTTGAGATCGCCAATAACGTCACCAACAAGGTATTCGGGAACTCTTACCTTGAGGCTTCCTACAGGTTCAAGAATTACGGGACCTGCCTTGGGAAGACCTTCCTTATATGCAAGCTTGGCAGCAAGCTTAAAGGAGATTTCGTTAGAGTCTACGGGGTGGTATGAACCGTCAAACAGGTCAGCAGCAAGTCCAACAACCGGGAATCCTGCAAGAACACCCTTTTCCATAGCTTCAAGAAGTCCCTTTTCAACCGCAGGATAGAAGCCCTTGGGTACGCTACCGCCTACAACGCTCTGTGTAAATGTAAGACCGTCTTCAAAGCCGGGAGCAAATGTAATCTTAACGTGACCGAACTGACCACTTCCGCCTGACTGCTTCTTGTGCTTACCTTCAACCTGAACGCTCTTCTTGATTGTTTCACGGTATGCAACTTTTGCTTGGTTAAGTCCTACAGATGTGCCATAGCGTGTCTTCATCTTGGAAACAACGATATCAAGATGTGTATCGCCAAGGCCGGAGATAAGCATCTGCTTTGTTTCAGCATTGTTTTCATACTTGATTGTCATATCTTCTTCAAGTATACGTGCAATAGCGGTGGAAATCTTGTCTTCATCACCCTTTGCAAGAGGAACAACACTCATTGTGTGGTAAGGCTTGTGGAAGCTTATCTTCTTGTACATAACATCTGATGATGCCGCGAGAGTATCGTTTGTATTTGTGTTTGAAAGCTTTGTTGTAACACCGATATCACCGCAAGCAAGTTCTTCAACTTCAACTTGCTTCTTTCCCTTGAGGGTATAGATGTGAGCAAACTTTTCCGTTTCGCCTGTTGTAAGGTTCTTGAGTGTAGCATTTGCCTTGAGTGTACCGTTCATAACCTTGAAGTAGGACATCTTACCTACAAACGGGTCAGCAACTGTCTTGAATACGAATATGGAAGGATCTCCGTCGGGCTCAATCTTAACGTATTCGCCATCAAGGTTACGTTCGTGCTTCTTACCGAAGGGGTTCGGGAAGGAGTTGGAAATAACATAAAGAAGTGATGTGATACCGTCAAGTGTCTGTGCAGAACCAACCATTACAGGAGCAATGGTTCTGTCATTGATACCCTTGCAGAGAGCTTCTGTCATTTCAGCTTCTGTAAATTCTTCTTCAGCGAAGAACTTTTCCATAAGTTCGTCGGATGTTGATGCAAGGGATTCCATAAGAAGCATACGTGCTTCTGTTATATTGTCAAGGAATCTTTCCTCAATGGGAATTTCCTTTGCTTCTGTACCGTCATATCTGTAAGCCTTGTTCTTGATGAGGTTTACGATACCAACGCACTTTCTCTCGTCAAATATCGGAATGGTAACAGGACAGATTGTCTTGCCGAACTTATCTCTCATATGAGTGATATTTGCATTGTAGTTAGCGTTTTCATCATCAATTTTGTTGATAAAGAAAGCCTTGGGAACTGTGGCCTCTGTTGCGTATTCCCAAGCAAGTTCACAACCTGCGTCAACGCCACTCTTTGCATCCATTACGATAAGAGCACAACCTGAAACTCTGAGACCCTGCATAACTTCACCCGAAAAATCGAGAGTGCCGGGGGTGTCAATTACGTTAATCTTTGTATTGTTATATACAACAGGCGCGATTGCGGTGGAAATAGAATACTTACGCTTGATTTCTTCAGCGTCATAATCGCATACGGTTGTACCGTCAGCGGTCTTGCCCAGTCTGTCTATACCCTTTGATATGTAAAGCATAGCTTCAGCTACTGAAGTTTTACCGTTTCCTCCGTGTCCGAGAAGACATACGTTCCTGATTTTCATTGTTTCTACTGTGTTTGCCATGGTTGGTTGCCCCTTTCATAAGTGATTTGCGAAATATATCTGAAACAAGACTGTTTAAAATGCCTTTTACAAAGATTGTTTTCAAAAATTGCTTATTCGGTTGTTTAAACGTAATGTAAAAAAATATTTCTTATAAATAATTATAAACTAATAGTTTTTTATTTGCAATACGCAAAAATGCCGTTATTTTTTTGCGAATTTTGTATAAAACGCACAATTTCGACAAATAACATATGCACTCATTTGATAAAAAACGCACAGCATTTTTAACAACAGTTTTCAACTCTCCATTATTATCCATATTTACAAATAACTGTTGAATTAGTCTGCCGAAAATTATATAATTCTGAATGTATGAGGTGATTTTATGGAATACATATTTTCAGATAAAGCAAAGGTAACCGAAACAGGTATTTTTGCAAAATTGACACAGAAAAAAAGTGAGCTTGCGGCACAGGGAAGAAAGACATACGACCTTTATATCGGCACTCCCGACTTCCCTACCCCCGAACATATTGTCAAAGCAGTTGCAGATGCGGCATCAAAGCCCGAAAACTATAAATACGCACTGATTGACCTGCCGGAAATGCTGGAGGCACTTGTTGCATACTACAAAAAGAGATACGGCGTTGAAATAAGCACAGATGAAGCAGTATCTGTACACGGCTCTCAGGACGGTATCGGACATCTTGGACTTGCAATGTGCAACCCTGATGACTATGTGCTTCTCCCCGACCCCGGATACCCTGTATTTGAAGCGGGAGTAAAGCTTGCAGGAGCAAAGATACACTATTATAAGCTTCTCAAAGAAAACCGTTTTCTTCCCGATATGAAGCAGATACCCGAAGATGTGCTTTACAAGACAAAATATATGATAGTGTCATATCCGTCAAACCCCTGCGGTGCGGCAGCTCCCAAGGAAATGTACTATGAACTGATTGAATATGCAAGGAAGTACAATTTCTTCATCATCAACGACAATGCCTACAGTGATATTTTATTTGACGGCAGAGAGGGATATTCCTTCCTTTCAATCCCCGGAGCGAAAGAAGTGGGCATTGAATTCTTCTCCCTTTCCAAGTCCTTTGACACAACCGGCGCGAGAATTTCCTTTGCTGTCGGCAACAAGAATATTATTGATGCTATAAAGGTTATCCGTTCGCAGTATGATTTCGGAATGTTCCTCCCTGTTCAGTACGGCGCAATTGCAGCACTCACAGGTGAAACAGACAGCGTAAAAGCACAGTGCGAGGAATACAGAAGAAGACGTGATGCACTCTGCGGCGGATTCAGAAAGCACGGCTGGAACGTGCCTGATTCTGACGGAACAATGTTCGTATGGGCACCCATTCCCGAAAAGTATAAGAGTTCAGAAGAATTCTGCGATGCACTGATTGAAAAGGCAGGCGTTATCGGCACACCCGGAAACGCATTCGGTCCTGCGGGAGAAGGCTATGTGAGATTTGCACTTGTTCTTCCTGCGGAAAAGCTTGCAGAAATTGCAGAAATTGTGGGCAACAGCGGAGTTATAGGG
>JAZOLW010000007.1:0-2450 GCA_045653405.1 Eubacteriales bacterium
TATTTGAATTATTTTCTTTTTTCACGAAAAAACACCTCCGCATATATTCTTGCCTTAATTCGGGAATATATACGGAGGTTTACATTTAATATTGTGTGTTATCTGAAAAGTTCCGCAAGTGCAAATCTTATTTGCGGTTTACCTTTTCCTGTCAGTTCCTCAATCTGTTCTTCATCAAAGCCGTAGCTTTTAAAGGTCATCACATCTGCATACACATCGTTTGCCGCCGCAGACACACAAAGGGGCGGATACATAACGCACCACCAGTTTTGTCCCTCTCCCCTGCCCAAATCTATACGGAGCGTCATATATTCTCCTGCAGGGAAAGTAAACTCTGAATATCTTCTCACAGGACAGCTTTCCTTTACAAAGCTAACCTTTACCGGCATATCCGAGCCGTGATTTCTCACCGATTTTTCTGCCGCATCAAGAAGCGCGTCCATATTACTGTTGACAGCCGCCCTTGCAGATTCGATATCGGTGCACCCTTTGAAAATTTCGTGAGCAAGACCGATAATATCATTTCTCACAGCAAGCTTCAGTGTCTGGTCCTCGTCGGAGTCAGAGTTTGCTACCACGCGAAGACGTACCGTACTGTCAAAGACATTTACGGTATTTTCCTTTTCGTGTGGTATCACTGCAAGTGCAGTGCAAAATATCACAAAAGAAATTGCAAGAGAAAAAAGCACTGTCATAAATATTCTTTTTGATTTTTTGGCAAAAAACAACGGACTCATTGTAAATATCCCCTTTTCAAAGCTGTGTAAAGTAATTATTGCCTTAAAAAGAGAATTTATACAACAACTCCGCCGTAATAATTGAGAGTTGAGAGTAGAGAATGGAGAATTACTGTTGAAACCGCTCCGCGTTTTCTTCCTCAATTATTCATTTTTCATTATTCACCATTCATTATTCATTATTTTTTCATCCGTCTGTTGCGGATGCAGGGACACTGTTTATATCAATCTTTTCACCAAGATATGTAGGTTCGGGCTTGAATATGCAGTACACAAAATCTTTAACCCTTGCCGCCGCTTCTCTGATATCACGCATTGTCTGACCGACATAGCGGAATGGGTCGCTGTTTACACCGTATGCATCAATCCCAAGACTTCTTGCATTGTAAACGGCTCTGTACAAGTGATATTTCTGCGTAACTATAACAGGTGCTTCAACGCAGAATATTTCTTTTGCCCTGTATACAGTATCATATGTGGAAAAACCTGCGTGGTCAAGAAAAATGTCTTCAGCAGGAACGCCTTTTGTCACCGCATAATTTTTCATTGTATTCACTTCGTCATATTCCGTTCTTCCGTGGTCGCCGCTCATTATTATTTTGTTTGCGATTCCGCTGTAGTACAGTTCTATTGCACAGTCCAGTCTGTCACGCAGCATATGGCTAGGACTTCCGTCGGGACGAAGCCCTGCGCCAAGCACAATAATGCAATCGGCTTGGGGAAGCAAGTCTGCTTCATCGGGTGAATACATATACTTTTCTGCAGTTTTTATCACATTTAAATTAACTGAACACAAAACCACAGCAACAGCTACTGCGATAACCACCAGAATAATAATCAGTTTTTTAATTATTTTCATCAAATTCATCCGCTTCCTTTTGTATCTGAATGCTGTTTGTTACATAACCACAGCAATCTTCAGGCATTGCTTTTAAATTACACTTTCTACTCTGACCCAAGTATACCATATTATATTTTTCAAATCAACAACAAACGGAATTTTAATAAATACATAAAAAAGAAGCACACCAATTGATGTGCTTCCCTGTTTTGTACTGAAATTATAATGCCGCAAGTGCCTGTTCGATATCTGCAATAATATCCGAAACGTGTTCAATTCCGACAGAAAGACGAAGCAGGTCGGGAGCTGTGCCACAATCTCTGAGCTGTTCGTCTGTGAGCTGACGGTGAGTTGTGCTTGCAGGATGAAGAATACAGGTTCTTGCATCAGCAACATGAGTAACAATAGCCGCAAGCTTAAGACCGTCCATAAACTCGGTAGCCTTTTCTCTGCCGCCCTTAACACCGAAGGAAATTACTCCGCAAGTGCCGTCCGGCATATACTTTTCAGCTTTGTCATAGTATTTGTCACCCTCAAGTCCGGGATAGCTTACATATGCAACCTTAGGATGATTCTTGAGATACTTCGCAACCTCAAGAGCATTTTCGCAGTGTCTTGCCATTCTGAGAGCCAGTGTTTCAAGACCCACATTGAGAAGGAACGCATCGTGGGGTGACTGCTTTGAACCAAGGTCTCTCATTACCTGGGCTGTTGCCTTTGTAATGTATGCACCCTTGCCGAACTTTTCTGTATAAGTAATGCCGTGATATGAATCGTCGGGAGTTGTGAGTCCGGGGAACTTGTCAGCGTGAGCCGCCCAGTCAAAGTTACCGCTGTCTACAATGCATCCGCCTACAGTCATTGCGTGACCG
>JAZOLW010000008.1:0-24330 GCA_045653405.1 Eubacteriales bacterium
GCTGGTATTTTACAAATTCAAGTCCCGAAAAGTCTCCTGTCGGGAAGAAAAATGCAATTACAGCAACGGTGGTAAGAAAAGATACGGGAATATGCCAGGGAATAAACTTGCGGCAGAGAAGGTATATTCCGCCGAGTATAAGGAGAGAGGCTGAAACTTCACCGATACAGCCAGGGATTTCTCCGAAGAACATATTGCTTATGCGGTAAGGCGGCACAGTTCCATTCTGAAGCACAGCAAGAGGGGTTGCACTTGCTACAGTATCGGTATGAGGTTCTACATAACTTGACATCTGGGAAGAAAAGGACATAAACAGAAAAACTCTTGCCGCAAGGGCAGGGTTAACCACGTTTTTGCCAATACCTCCGTAAAGCTGTTTTACTATTACGATTGCAAAGAACGCACCTGAAACAACAACCCACAAAGGAATTGTTGACGGCAGACAGTACGCAAGGAGAATACCTGTTACTACAGCAGACAAATCGCCTATGCTGTCGGGCTTTTTCATTATTTTTCTGTAAAGAAATTCAAATACTACGCAGGAAGCTACGCTGACAAGGGTTATGTACAATGCTTTCAGTCCGAAAACATACATTCCCCAGATAAGAGCAGGAAGAAGCGCAACTATCACGTCAAGCATAAGGAGGTTTGTTGTAACAGGAGTATGTACGTGAGGCGAAGCACTCATTTTTAAGAATTTTTTGTTCTGTAAATCGTTATTCATTTTCCCGCCCCCTTTAAGTCTTGTCGGCAGCCTGTGCCGCCATTCTTCTGCGGTAGGCTGTTATCTGTGCTTTTTTGTTGCGTATGTGCTGAACTATGGGAACTCTGCCCGGGCAGGTGTAGGTACAGCATCCGCATTCAACGCAGGACATAATTCCGAATTTTTCGCACATTTCCGTGTTGTCTGCCTTGGAGAAAGCCGCAAGGTAGTTTGGCATAAGGTGCATAGGACAAACAGAAACACATTTCCCGCAATGAATACAAGCGGCATTTTCAAGAACAGCGTGGCTGTCCTCGTCGGAAAGCACCAATATTGCCGAGGTGTTCTTCATAATAACCGAATTGTAATCCCACTGGGATGAACCCATCATAGGACCGCCGCTGATTATTCTCGATACATTTTCTTTTACCCCTCCGCAGAATTCAAAAACATCTTCGTAAGATGTTCCGAAAGGGACACGGATATTCTTCGGCTCATTTATTGCATCGCCGTCTACCGTTACAATTCTGCTTACAAGAGGCATACCTGTTGTAAAAGCAGTATGAACTGCAGCGCAGGTTTCTGCGTTGAATATAACGCATCCCACATCTGCAGGGAGCTTGCCTGCAGGAAGCTCGATGCCCTTGATGGCATATATGAGCTGTCTTTCGTCGCCCTGGGGGTACTTGGTTTTGAGGACAACAACTTCAAAACGGCTGTCATCGGCTGTCATTTCCCGCAGAACTTCTGCGGCATCCTTTTTGTTATCTTCAACAGCAAGAATTGCTTTTTCAAGTCTGAGAGCTTTCAGCAATATTTCTGTTCCGCTGATAATTCTCTCGGGTTCTTCAAGCATCAGTCGGTAATTTGCCGTGATGTACGGCTCACATTCTGCACAGTTTACAATGATATCCTTTGCTTTGCCTATAGCCGAGGATATTTTGGCATATGTAGGGAATGCCGCACCTCCCATACCCGAGATGCCCGCGTTTTTAACTATCTCAATAATTTCTTCGGTTGTTGCATCTTTAAGTTCCCCTGAGTATGGTTTAATGCTTGAATCAACTGTATTCAGAAAATCGTTTTCTATAACTATATGTGCAGTTTTTCCGTAGCCTGTGTATGACGGGCGCATCTCGATATCTTTTACGATACCCGACACGGTTGCGTGAACGGGGCAGGAAAGACCCGAATCGAAGCGTCCTATTACCTGACCGACACATACTGCATCTCCTTTTGCAACGAGGGGAGTTGCAGGAGCGCCGATATGCTGCTGCATTGGAATTGAAACGATTTTGGGTGCAGGAAATTCCGTTATTGGTGAGTTTTTAGTGTTTTTACAGTCAGGCACGTGTATGCCTCCCTTAAAAGTCAGAGCCAATTGCGGTCGCCAATCCTTTCTGAAAAATATAACAGGTAACATTTCTTTTTCTACATTTTAACATATATATTCTCAAGCTTTCAAGAATATCGTAAGAATTTCGTGCAAATTTATAATAAACAATGGCAAATTTTTGTCAAATTGACGGAGCTTTGCAGAGGATTTGTCGATATGTTTGTCAATATAGACTATCACACCGCAAAGCGCACAAAGTTTTTATAAAATATCAATTTTGTTTAATCTTATGTATGGATATTTAATAAACACCCGTTTAACTATCGGAACGTGTAATTAACGTAGGAGAACATCAGTAAGGCAACAAAAATTGCATCAAGCAATTACGCTTGATGCAAACAGCAATATAGTGTCAAAATCAGGCATTCTGTGCGCCCTCAAGGAATACTTCGATAAAACTGTGATTTACCGCAGGAAGCAGTTTATTTACAAGGTCAGATGTCTTAAAACGAAGGGATGAAGTGTTAATCATAGGATGACAGCCGAAAAATTCTTCTTTCAGCACATCACTGTCAATCAAAAGCCTTACCTTGTTGTCCCTGTCATTCATAAGTCCCATAACGGTAACAGAGCCGGGCGTGAGGTCAAGCATTTTTTCAAGATCGTCATATGATGCAAAGGAAAGTCTTGAAGAACCTATTTGCTTAGATACTTCTGCGGTGCGGAACTTCTTTTTTCCCGGCATAAGCAAGAGATAGTAGGCAGTTTTTGAGGAGTTGCACAGAAAAAGATTTTTGCAAATGTCCATTTCAAGCAGTTTATCAACCTCAAGGCATTCTTCAATGGTGTTTGCCTCGGCGTGGTCTACTCTTTCAAACTCAATTCCTGATTTTTCAAGAAGGTCGTATGCCGCTTCTTCTTTGGGTATTCTCTTATCAGCAGGTCTTCCGTGATATATTGTGTAGTCTGTGATTATTCCCATTGTGTAGCGTTCCTGTATTATAATTTCTGTATTTTCTGAGTGTATCGGTTGTTTTTAATAAGCTCCATAACGGCAACGGAGATTATAATTCCCCCTGCGCCCTGTATCATGTTGGGAACAATGCTGAGAGCCGCACTAAGTCCGTAACCTAAAAGCAGAGATTCGTATATAAAGTAGCCAAGTACCATACATACTTCTGCAAGTGTTGCAGAAACAATGCGGATTACAAGAGAATGTGATTTTCCCGACAGCATTTTGTATACCGCAAAAGCAACAAGTGCACATACAGCCTTTATTATAAGTGTTCCGGGAGCATATGCAGGATAAGCCAGCAGTATGTCTGCAAGCATAGAGCCTATACCTGCTGCCGCTGTACCGTATATTCCCCCAAGCAACCAGCCGGATAATATAACAATTCCGTCACCGAGATTGAGATATCCGTTTGTAGCAGGAACAGGTACCTTAATGAGCATTGTTGCAACGCAGGTGAGAGCGGCGAACATTGCCGCAATTACTGTCTTCTGGATATTCATTTTTGTTTTCATAAAAACACCTCTGTTTTTCAAAAATATTTTGTATACCGGTACTCTAATCAAACAAATGGAAACGCATTGCTTTTCCATTTGTTACCGTATTCTTAAATATCAAAGTTCTTTTGATTTGAGATAGTTGTCAATTGCTTCTGCCGCGTTCTTTCCTGCACCCATAGCAAGAATAACCGTTGCGGCACCCGTGACTGCATCGCCGCCTGCATATACACCCTCGCGTGATGTAAGTCCTGTTGCTTCATCAGCAATAATTCCTCCCCACTTTTGGGTTTCAAGTCCCTCTGTTGTGGACTTTATAAGGGGGTTGGGAGATGTTCCGAGAGCCATAATTACGCAGTCAACATCAAGACTGAATTCACTGCCGACCTTTTCAACAGGTCTTCTTCTGCCAGATGCATCAGGCTCGCCAAGTTCCATTTCAATGCACTCCATACCGCATACATTTCCGTTTTCATCTCCGAAAATGCGTACAGGATTGTTGAGGGTCTTGAATATGATGCCCTCTTCTTCTGCGTGTTCAACTTCCTCGTGTCTTGCGGGAAGCTCATCCATACTTCTTCTGTAAACTATGTAAACTTCAGCGCCAAGACGCTTTGCACAGCGCGCCGCATCCATAGCAACATTTCCGCCGCCCACAACTGCAACCTTTTTCGCTCTCTGAACGGGAGTTGAGCTGTCTTCTTTATACGCTTTCATAAGATTTATTCTTGTGAGGAACTCATTTGCAGAGTAAACACCCTTGAGGTTTTCACCCGGGATGCCCATAAACTTGGGAAGACCTGCACCCGAGCCGATAAATACAGCCTCAAAACCGTATTCATCCATAAGCTCGTCGATGGATATGGTTCTTCCGATAACCATATTTGTCTGTATATCTACACCCAAATCTTTAAGTCCGTCAATTTCTTTCTGAACTATTGCCTTGGGAAGTCTGAATTCGGGTATTCCGTAAACAAGTACGCCGCCTGCAAGGTGAAGTGCTTCAAAAACAGTTACTTTGTAGCCCTTCTTTGCAAGGTCGCCTGCACAGGTAAGACCTGCAGGACCTGAACCGATTACAGCAACCTTGTGTCCGTTTGACTCGGGAGCAACTGCCTTGTCGGTACAGTTTGCGTTGTGATAGTCTGCTACAAATCTTTCAAGTCTGCCTATCGCAACAGGCTCTCCCTTGATTCCGCGTACGCACTTGCCTTCGCACTGGGTTTCCTGAGGACAAACCCTTCCGCAAACTGCAGGAAGGCTTGATGATTTGCTTATGATTTTGTAAGCTTCTTCAAATTCACCCTCGGCAACCTTTGCTATGAATTCGGGTATGTATATTTTAACGGGACAGCCGCCAACGCAAGGCTTGTTCTTGCAGTTAAGACAGCGCTTTGCCTCGTCTATTGCCTGTTCCGGCGTGTATCCGAGAGCAACCTCGGAAAAGTTTTTATTTCTGACATCCGGTGCCTGTGACGGCATGGGATTTTTTGTCATTGACATATTCGGCATTGATATTCTTCCTTTTTGTGAGTTACTGCTTTTTGAAAAGATTGCAGGTTTCTTCGTGTGCGTGTCTTTCGAACTCTCTGTACATAGAGCCTCTTGCGAGAGCTTCGTCAAAGTCAATTTCGTGTCCGTCAAATTCAGGACCGTCAACACAGGCAAACACTGTTTTTCCGCCAACTGTAAGTCTGCATCCGCCGCACATTCCCGTTCCGTCTATCATTACGGGATTCATTGAAGCAATGGTCTTTACACCGTATTCCTTTGTGAGTTTGCACACAAACTTCATCATAACAAGGGGCCCGATGGTTATAACTTCGTCATACTGTTCGCCGCTGTCAAGAAGCTTTTTTAGTGCATCGGTAACAAGTCCCTTTTCACCGCAGGAGCCGTCATCGCTCATAAGAATAAATTTGCTGCTTGCATTGCGGAAATCTTCTTCAAGAATTACAAGGTCTTTGTTTCTGAAACCGACAATAGAATGAACTTCGCATCCAAGCTCGTGGAGCTTCTTTGCAACGGGGAATGCAATGGCGCATCCTACACCGCCGCCTACAACTGCAACCTTTTTAAGTCCTTCTGTGTGAGTTGCTTTTCCGAGAGGTCCTACAAAGTCGCAAAGCTCGTCGCCCTGCTCCATTTTGCCAAGCTTTTCGGTTGTTGCACCGACAATCTGGAAAATTATTGTCACAGTTCCTTTTTCTCTGTCATAATCCGCAACGGTAAGGGGAATTCTTTCTCCGTCCTTGTCGGTGCGTAAGATTATAAACTGACCCGGCTGCGCTTTTTTTGCCACAAAGGGAGCTTCTATATCCATTTTTACTACCGTAGGATTAAGGTATTCTTTAAGAACAATACGGTACATATAATCAATCCTTTTTATATAATTACAAATTATTATATTATTAATCTTCACCTATGTCAATATATTTACGGCAAAAACGGCATTAACACAAATTTTAGTCAAATGCCGGCATAATTTTTGCCGATTATGACACAAAAAGAATAAAAATACACAATTTGCATATAGCTATAGGGAAAACAGATTTTTGTGAAAAATCACAGAGGGGAATGGTATACAATGAAAAAAACAAGACTTGCTGTGCTAATAATTGTTATTGCCGTACTTGCAAGCTCCTTGTCCGTATTTGCCGCAAGAAAGGACATTGCCGCAGTTTCATCGGGACTGAATCTTGAGCTTTCGAGTGAGTCTGCCTGCCTTATGGAGGCGTCAACGGGAGAAGTCATATATGAGCAGAATCCCGACGAAAAGCTGGAGCCTGCGTCGGTTACTAAAATAATGAGCCTGCTTCTTATATGCGAGGCACTTGATGAGGGGATTATAAAGCTTGAAGATATGGTGACAGGCTCGGACAAAGCGGCATCAATGGGCGGAAGCCAGATATGGCTTGAGGTTGGCGAACAGATGACTGTTGACGATATGCTAAAAGCGATGGTGGTAGTTTCCGCGAATGACTGCACAGTTGCAATGGCGGAGCATATCGCAGGAAGCGAGGAGGCTTTTGTCAGCCGTATGAACAAAAAAGCCGCAGAGCTCGGAATGGTTAATACCTCCTTTGCAAACTCAACGGGACTTCCCATAGACGGTCATTACACAACCGCAAGAGATATTGCAATTATGACAAGGGAGCTGTTGAAACACGATGCAATATTTAAGTATACCGGTATATGGATGGATTCGCTCCGCGGAGGAGAAATGGGACTGTCAAACACCAACAAGCTCATCCGTTTTTACCCCGGTGCAAACGGTATGAAAACAGGGTATACCGACAGTGCAAAATACTGTCTTAGTGCCACTGCAAAAAGAGATAAACTGCAGCTTATTGCGGTTGTTATGAAAGCCCCCACATCTGACGAGAGATTTCAGGATGCAAAGAAACTGCTGGACTTTGGCTTTGCCAACTTTTCGGTGTACAGCACAAGCACAGAGCCTCTGCCTCAGATGAAAGTAAAAGGCGGTGTGATGCCTTATGTTGACCTTGAGTACGGCGCAAAGGAAATACTTGTGGCAAAGGGCAGAGAAAAAATGATAGAAGCGGTAACGGAGTTACCCGAATTTCTTGATGCGCCCGTAAAGGCGGGGGACGTGGTTGGCAAAATCACTTATAAGATAGGCGACGAGATTGCGGCGCAGGTTGACATCACTGCTGCGTGCGACGTTAACCGTATGAAAGTCGGGGATCTGGTGAAAAAAATTTTTGAAAATACTATGATTTTGAGCTGATTTGACGTTCCTTTGTACAAACTATGACAAAACGGAATATTTTGTCCAAAAAAATACAAAAAACCGCTTGAAAAATGGAAAAAAGTGTTGTATAATGTAGGCTCAATGTGATTAATGAAATTAAGTATTTCCAAAATAGCGTTATATTACCCATTGTTGGCACTGGTGCCAAGCGGAAAGGATGTTACCAAATGACAGTTAAGCTCAATGACAAATTTCTGAAAAGTTTCGTTTCAGACGAAGAAGTAAAAGCACTTGTTCCTGCTCTGGAAAAGGCACACGAACAGCTTATCAATAAGACAGGCGAAGGAAATGACTTCCTCGGATGGTATAATCTTCCTTTTGATTATGACAAGGATGAGTTTGAAAGAGTAAAGAAGGCTGCTAAAAAAATTCAGGATACCTGCGATGTTCTCGTGGTTATCGGTATCGGAGGCTCATACCTCGGCGCAAGAGCAGCTATCGAATATATTAAGTCACCCAACTACAATCTTCTTAACAAGAAGACACCCAATATTTATTTTGCAGGAAACTCCATCAGTGCACAAGCTCTCTGCGAAGTTCTAGAACTCTGCGAGGGCAAGGATGTCTGCGTAAATGTAATCTCAAAGTCCGGCACAACAACAGAACCTGCGGTTGCTTTCAGAGTATTCAGAGCAATGCTTGAAGAAAAGTACGGCAAGGAAGGCGCAAAGGACAGAATTTTCGTTACAACAGACAAGGCAAGAGGAACTCTCAAGGAATTCTCCGATGCTTCAGGTTACGAAACATTTGTTATTCCGGATGATGTTGGCGGAAGATTTTCTGTTCTCACCTCCTGCGGTCTTCTCCCCATAGCCGCTGCAGGCTGTGACATTGACAAGATTATGGAGGGCGCACAGCGTGCAGCAAAAGAGCTTTCTGTATGTGATATAAATAAGAATGAAGCGTATAAATATGCCGTAATAAGAAACGTTCTTTACAACAAGGGCAAGGCAGTTGAAATTATGGCTTGCTACGAACCTGCATACCAGTATATGAACGAATGGTGGAAGCAGCTTTACGGCGAAAGCGAAGGTAAAGACGGCAAGGGTATCTTCCCGGCATCTGTTATCTACTCAACTGACCTCCACTCTCTCGGACAGATTGTTCAGGAAGGTGCAAGAAACATCTTTGAAACAGTTGTTGATATCAAGGATACAGGAAAATCCTTTATTATCCCTGATGACCCTCAGAACGTTGATAAGCTCAACTTTGTTTCCGGCAAGGATATGAACGAAGCAAACAACAAGGCATTCATCGCAACTGCATTTGCACACAGTGACGGAGATGTTCCCAATATTGTGCTTGAAGTTGCATCAAGAAAAGAAGATTGCTACGGATATATGGTATACTTCTTTGAAGTTGCCTGCGCAATAAGCGGATATATTCTCGGGGTAAATCCCTTCAACCAGCCCGGTGTTGAAGCATATAAGAAGAATATGTTTGCGCTTCTCGGCAAGCCCGGCGAAGAAAACGAAAAAAGAAGAGCAGAGCTTGAAGCAAGACTTTAATTGAATAAAAAAACGGCTGTGAAAACAGCCGTTTTTTAAATTCGGAATTCAGAATGTGAATTCGTTGACGGATTTATTCTTCAATAATTTCACATTCATTATTTTTTGCCTTGTTGACACACGCACCGCAAAGACGGCATTTTTCGTTGGTACATACCAGACCGTCACGGATTTCAAGGGCGTTAAAGGGGCAGCAGCGAATAAAAACTTCCTTATATATTATATTGTCGTTGCGGATAATCAGTTTTTTCATTCAAATCTCTTCCTTAATATATAATATAAGCGTATTTTATCATACAAAAAATATTTTGTCAATTATAAAAGGAGGAAAATGCAGAGCCTTTGGGGCAATAATTCTCAATTCTCCATTTTCCACTCTCAATTCTCATTATGTTACAGTTATGTTACAGTTGAAAAAAACATATTGCAAAAAATATTGACTTGATATAATATAATACCGTAACAAGATTATCGTCTTGTGACACAAAAAATATTTTATTTTAGGAGGACAAAAAAGATGAGAAATTTTAAGAGATTTCTTACTCTCGCTCTCGCAGTTATGATGGTAGTTAGCATGTTTGCTATCAACACATCTGCTGCAGCATTTACTGACGTTGATGCAGATGATGAATATCTTGCAAAAGCAGTAAATCTTCTCAACTATGTTGGCGTAATTAAGGGTACATCTGAAACAACATTCAGCCCCGATGCACCTGTAACACGTGAACAGATGGCAGCATTCCTTTACAGAATCATGAACAAGGGTAAGTCCGTTAACAACGGCGCTAACTCTTCCACATTTACAGACCTTGAAGATCCTACATTCTTCTTCTCTGTATCTTGGGCAAACCAGAAGGGCTACGTTAAGGGTACTTCTGCTACAACATTCAACCCCAAGGGTGGCATTACTCTCCAGGATGCATACACAATGATCGTTCGTGCACTTGGCTACGAAACAGAAGAAACACTTCCTTATCCTTTCGGTTACATCTCTGTTGCTGAAGATAAGAACGTAGACCTCGCTGAAGGCCTTGATTCTTCTGTAAGCTACGGCGACGCTCTTACAAGAGGCGACGTTGCAATCCTTCTCTACAACATGTTCTTCGCTGAAACAGGCGTTGCTGAAACAAAGCAGGTTGAAGACGTAATCGGTACATATGATCCTTCACAGGGTCTTAACCCCCAGTACGTTCTCAAGACTGAAACATTCTACCCCGTATTCTGCGAAAAGCACTTTGACGTATTTGGCGTTGAATACCAGGTAGTTGCAACTCCCGGCTTCTATCTTAACGGTGCAGCTTCTGCAACAACAAAGAGCTTTGGCTACGATGCAGTTCACTTCGCAGAAGTTCTTGATGCAAACGGTACAAGCGTAAACGCTGATACAGCTGCTAAGAACATCGCTGAATTCTACATTGACTTCGCAGAACTCGGTCTCGAAGGCGAAGCTGATGATTACATCATGGCTCACGTTAACATGTATGTAACTCTCGACAAGGACAACAAGATTGATGAAGTTCTTTATGCAGAATCTCTCATGAACAAGAAGACTGTTAACGAAATGAAGTTCGAAACACTCGCAACTGAAACAAAGAACAGCTACTTCGATGTTACAGATAACGAATCTGCAAAGCTTCTCACAGGTAAGGTTACACTCGGTGATGAAGTTGCATACTTCTACAACGCTCCTTACTCATATGTAACACCTTCCTATGCAAACGGAAGCAGTGACCAGGCTAAGTACAACGCAAGAAATACTGACAACCTTAAGACAGTTTCTTTCGCAACTGTAACTCCTGGCGAATTCGATGAACTCATAGTTTCTACAGCTGGTATCGTTACACCTGTAGTTTATGCTACAGATGAAGCAGCTAACTTTGCTACACAGGCAACTGAAGTTGTTACAGCATTTAAACAGGCATATGCAGGCGGTCTCTTCGCAGCTGATATCTACGACGTAGACGGCGACGGAAGATTCGAATACATCAACTACAAGCCTTACAGCTTCTACTTCGCTGACGACACTGCTAAGAAGACTCTTGCAGACCACGGCGCAGTTGCTACACCTGATCACACAGGTACAGACACATACTACATCGGCGGCGCTAACATCGTTGGTGCTGAACTTGAAGACGGCGATGCATTCATCGGTGTTGTAAGCCAGGCTCTCAACACAATCGAAGTTGCTGAAGTAATCAAGCCCGTTGAAGCTCAGATCACAAACAAGAAGGCTAACGGCACAATTACTCTTGACAACGGCGAAAAGGTTTCTTCTGCAGCAGCATGGAACCTCATCAGAAATGCAACAACATATGGTTCATTCACAACAGACCTCGCAACAGCTAAGTACGTTGTAGAAAACGTTGAATGGTACCTCACAGGCCTCGGCGCATCTGACAACGATGTATACGAACAGGATATCACATTCTACGTATACGACGGCGCTATCCTCTTCCAGGAAGGCGTTGAAGCTTCCGTTAAGTATGACGGTGAAAACCTCATCATCCTCGACGGTGCATTCGATAAGACAACTGGTCTCTTCGATACAACAACAAGAAATCAGTGGACAGCAGCAGCTGGCGATGCTTACTTTGTAACTGCATACGTTGATGGCGAAGTTAAGCTCATCCCCGTTGAAACAGATACAGACGTAACAGGCATTCTCCCTGCAGTTCCCACAACTGACTACGCTACAGTAGCTAACAAGCTCGCTACATACACTGTAGACAAGAACGGCGTATACACAATTAAGCTCCTCGAAACAGCTACAGATGCTGAAACAAGCGATCCTCTCTACCTCCCCGCACTCGGCGGCGCAGATGACAAGCTCGCTACAAAGGACGAAGCAAACGCTCAGGCAATCGCTACAGTTGCTGGTACTGTAACACTTGATAAGGTTACTACTAACAGATTCAAGCTCACAGGCGCAGCAGGCGTTCCTCAGCTCCTCATCACAGATGACACTAAGGTTATCATCAAGAGCGCATACACAAAGGGCGGCAAGAACAAGCTCGAATACGTTGAACTCGGTGCTGAAGACCTCACAGCTTCTCTCGTAAACAGCCTCACAAACGTACAGATCATTCTCCAGAACAATACAAAGTACACTGACAGAGAAAACCTCGTTGTTCTTTACGCTGAAACAACTACAGAAGTTGAATTCGCAGGCAAGAAGACAGCTAAGGCTGACAGAATCGTTGTAAGCTCTGAAGTTGAATACGTTGACGGCGAATACGTAGTTCTCTACGAAGTAATGAATCCTTACTCAGGCGCTACAGAATCTGTATACGGCACAAAGACTGCTGCTAACAGCACAGGCTTCGCAGCTGGTTACAGCGCAGGTGACATCGTAGAACTTACAGGCGGTAAGGTTGATGACGATACTCCCGCAACATTCGGTAACGTAGCTAACGTTACAGCTGGCGCACCTAACGCAAATGACTACGGTCTCTTCTGGGTTGTTGGTTACGACGAAGAAACAGCTATGATCGAAGTTGTAAGATACGACACAGCAGCAGCTTCTAACTTCACAGGCGCTACAACTGAAGACGACGTTGTATATGCAACAGGTCTCACAACATACTATGTAAACGTTGCTGATGCAACAGTATCTGTACTTAAGAACACAGGCGACTTCAAGTACAATGCATCTCTCTCCATCAAGAGCGCTGAAGGCCTCAATGGTGAAGACGAAGCATACCTCGCATACAACAACTCTTACATCGCAATCGAAGACGCAGCAGATCCCGACGCTAAGTATACAACAGTATACGGCCGTTACCCCAAGGTTTACCTCAACATCGATGTTGAAGGTGCTAGCCTCGGTGCAGCTACAGACGAAGATGGCTTCCACGGTGAAGTTGACTACGTTGTAGTTCTCGTAAACAAGGGCGAAGCTAAGGAATACTGCGCAGTTAAGGAAATCTAATTACGGTTACCAAGTAATCGTATAAGTATTCCGGAGCCCGACCGAAAGGTCGGGCTCTTTTGCGTCATATTAAGTATGATATAAGCCACGCTGTTTGCGTGGCTTTTGTTTTGCAGCAATCAGACTGCTTGTCGAAAAAAATATTGTTACTTTTGTGTTACAAAATAAAAAAACTATTGCAAAATGTATAATGTTGATATAAAATATTGAATGTACAATAGTCTACTTGTCTAGATTAACAAAATTTTATGACACGGGAGGAATCCACCATGAGAAACCTCAAAAGAGTTCTCTTAATCGGTTTAGCAGCAGTAATGCTTGTTGCAATGCTTTCAGTTAGTGCATTTGCAGCTCAGTCAAAATTTACTGATGTTAACACAAAAGATGAAACCCTCACAAAAGCGGTTTCCCTGCTTGAAGGGTTGGAAATTACAAAGGGTACATCTGCTACCACTTTCGGTACTAATGAATATGTTACAAGAGCGCAGATGGCTGCTTTTATTTACAGACTTATGCATGCCGGAAAGTCTCTCGAAGGCGGAGATAACCACACAGCTTTCGAAGACCTTTTTGATGATACATACTACGGAATGATTTCCTGGGCGGATGCTATGGGAATTATCAAGGGTAAGAGTGCCACAAAATTTGATCCCGACGGAACCATCATCCTTCAGGATGCATATACAATGCTCGTGCGTGCACTTGGCTACGAAAACGGCGAAGTTCTCTCATATCCTCACAGCTATATAAGCCTTGCAGAACAGGCTAATATTGAACTTGGTGAAGGTCTTCCCTCAAAGGTTGCATATGATACAGAGCTCACAAGAGGAAATGTTGCTATTCTTCTCTACAATGCTTTCTATGCAGAAATGGCAAAAACTGTGACAGTTGAAGAAGTAAGACTTCTCGGTCAGGGTAGTGCAAAACCCAAGTATGTGCTTGAAACTGTCGAAAAGCACCCCAGACTCTGCGAAGATGTATATGAAGTTGTAGAAGAAAAGTTTGTAGTACGCGAAACAACTCACTATGCTTTCAATGACACAAAGACGTCCACAACATATAAGCCTACTGAAGACATCAACGGAACAGGCACAATGCGCCTCGTTGGAGTATTAGGCAATCAGCAAAATGTTCAAGAGTTCTACACGACACACGAGGAACTCGGCCTTAGCGGCACGGCTGACGATTATATTATGGCTGAACTCTCCGTTTTCCTCAAATATGACGAAAAAGAAGGAAAAATAGAAGAAATCCTGTTTGCTGAATCGCCAAAGAGCAGCATTTCATCTGAAACCATCAACATTAACTTCAGAGTTGATGCTCCTACTGACAGAAAGGGTACACTTGAGCATTATTACACAACAGATACAACAGAAACTGCGGCAAGAAGATTTACCGGACGCGCAGTCATTGAAGGCAAGAATCTTTACTTCTACGATGCTCCTTATTCATATGCATCACCTACATATGAATCGGGCGCAACAGAAGCAGAAAGATATGAAGCAAGAAACGCAGATAACGTAAAGCTCATCGACCTCAAGTGTCTTGACACAGTAAAAGGTCTGTACTCATTCTATAAGACAGATGATGAATTCGGTTCCAACGACGGTTATGACACAATAAACGGTGTTTCTACAAATCTTGACGGAAACTTCGCTAAGAAATTCCAGCTTCCTCTCAACGGCGGTTACTATAAGGTTGAAATATTTGACGTTGACGGCGACGGAAGATACGAATATATGTGGTATAAGCCTGCATCATTCGGAAAAATAGTTATGAATAAGGATAGACTTGCGGAACACAGCGGAGTAGTTCTTGAAAGTCCCCAAGGAGCAAGTCCTTACGAATACACCAAGGTTCCTACAATCTACGCTAAGGGTGCAAAGCTCTACGGTGCAGCATTTAACGACGGCGACTACGTTGCAGCGTATGTAAACGCTGATGCAAATATGATAGATATTTTTGGTGTTGCAGAAGGTAAAAAGGGAACAATCACAAAGATAAACAGCAAGAGCGGTATCGTAACAGTAGGCTCGCTTAAACTCAACGCTATTCACGGCGGCAAGATGTTTGACCAGTTCTACGCTCATACAGCTGCTCCTTCATATAAAACAGACTGGACGTGGGGACTCTGCAACCACTTCCTCACACAGCCTGTGGCTCTTAATTCCGAAATTATTGCATATTTATACAAAGGCAACCTCTACGCATACGAACTCGTTGATGTAAAGGGCTCATACAACGGCGAAAACGTACTCGTTCCCCTTGAAACATATACTAAGGCAGTTCGTAATTCAAGCTTTGAACTTGAGCAGTACCTCAAGGTTCTCGTTGACGGCGAAGTGAAGTATGTACAGGTTGACCCTGAAAACTGCTATCCCGAACCCAGAAAAGCTGACAGCGGTGAAGGTTATGTATTTGACAATCAGAAGATTGAAGAAAATAACAAGAAGTACGACGTATATCTCGGAAAGATTTGTACATATACAGTTGATGAGAATGGTGTATATACAATAAAGAGTATGCTTCACGGTTCATCCGAAAACAATGTTCACGACCATATCGACCTCGTTTACAATGCAGCTGACTTTATCGACGGCGACAGCGTAAACCAGGCAGCTGTTGACCTTAAGGCTGTAGGCGAATCAATCCCCGTATATCTCAAGAAGCACACAAGTACCCGCTACAAGGTTGTAAATGCTGCAGGCGACAGCTTTGTAGGTACAGAAGGCAACAACCCTGACGGAACAGAACAGTACTGGTTCAATGACGTAAATGTAGAAAACGCAACATTTATGTTCAGAGTAATTGACAGAGTTGGTACTAAGGAAGATCAGCTTGTAACATACGTTGGCAAGGAAATTCCCGGTACAGTAACATCCACACTTTACAATACACAGATGATTTACCAGAACCGCGGCGAAAGTGCAGAAACAGCAGATCTTATCCTCTTCTATGCAGAAGTTGACAACAAACTCACCTTCGACGCAGGTTTCCAGGATACAGACTTTGTAATTGTTAAGAACTCTGAAGTTACAAGAGTTGCAGAAGAAGAATACAGTTATGCATATGAAGTATTCAATCCCGCAACAGGTACAGTTATTTCAAATGTTCTCGGCACAGCGTCCAAGACAACAGTAACAAACCTTACAAGCAACGTAACTCCTTATGAACCCGGCGCAATTCTCCAGATAACAGGAGACAACAAGCTGGATGATGAAATACCTGTTGGTTCAAGAACACACGAAACCCTCTTCGACAACAATCCCGTTGACGAAAAGCTCGCATATCTCTACGAAGTTCACGCAGAAGACAAGGTTGCTGAAATCGTACCTGTTCGTGCAACAGTAGACGATACTTACTTCAAGTGGGGACAGGCGGATGTTTGCCAGTTCTATGAAATTGCAGAAGATGCTAATATCGTAGTTCTCAATTTTGGTAAGAGAGAAGACCTCAGCACAGCTGAAATCTCCAAGATTACTCTTGAAGAACTCGAAGAAGCGGATGAAAGCATCAAGTGCTATACAACAACATATGTAGAAGACGATACAGACCCCGATGCTAAGTATGAAACCGTATACTGCAAGTATGTTAAGGCATATATTGATGCAGAATACTCATCCAAAGCTGATGCAGTTATAATCAAGACAATTGTTGTAGTTGTTCACCCTGGTATGGATAACACAGATACAAATCTTGATATTGAATAAGTAGAATAATTTATAAACCAGTATAACTCTCACCCGAAGCGAATTTATTCCGCATCGGGTGAGAGTATAATTATATAAAAATGTAGCGATTAATACAAAGAACTGTTTTAGTAGCGTTTTTATTGACATTATAATGCTCATTCTTACAGTATTAATCTCTTTGTGGAAGATATAACAGTAACAGAACATTTAACTAATACAACAAAAAGTGGTTCGAATATCGAACCACTTTTTGATTGACAGTTGACAATGGACAATTGACATTGAGTGAAGGAGATATGGAGCATTTTCCTCTCAAATTCTTTATTCTACACTCCCAATTTCAACTTTAAAGCCCGTTGGATTTCTCCAACGGGCTTTTGGTATGATATTATTGCTTATTTGCCGTTTGTCTTAAGAGTTACGTCGTGGTAACCGCCTTCAACAATACTTGTTGCAGATACAAGAGTAATCTTTGCATTCTTCTGAAGGTCAGGAATGTTTATTACACCGCAGTTGCACATTGTGGACTTAACCTTGTAAAGGCTCTTTGCAACGTTGTCGTGGAGTGAACCTGCGTAAGTAACGTAGGAGTCAACACCTTCTTCAAAGGAGAGCTTAGCCTTACCGCCAAGGTCGTATCTCTGCCAGTTTCTTGCACGGTTAGAACCTTCACCCCAGTATTCCTTAACATACTGTCCGTTGATGATAAGCTTTTCTGTGGGGCTTTCGTCAAATCTTGCAAAGTATCTGCCGAGCATCATAAAGTCAGCACCCATAGCAAGTGCAAGTGTCATATGATAGTCGTGAACAATACCACCGTCAGAACATACAGGAATATATACGCCGGTCTTTTCGTAGTATTCGTCGCGAGCTGCAACTACATCAATAAGAGCTGTAGCCTGTCCGCGGCCGATACCCTTCTGTTCTCTTGTGATACAGATTGAACCGCCGCCGATACCAACCTTGATAAAGTCAGCGCCTGCTTCTGCAAGGAACATAAAGCCGTCTCTGTCAACAACGTTACCTGCGCCAACCTTAACGGTGTCACCGTACTTTGCTCTTATAAAGTCAAGTGTCTTCTTCTGCCAGCAGGAATATCCTTCGGAAGAGTCGATACAGAGAACGTCAGCACCTGCTTCAACGAGTGCGGGAACTCTCTTTTCGTAGTCGAGAGTGTTGATACCTGCACCAACAATATATCTCTTCTGGCTGTCAAGAAGTTCACCGGGGTTGTCCTTGTGTTCTGAGTAGTCCTTGCGGAATACCATATAAAGAAGATTTCCCTTTGCATCAACAATAGGAAGTGAATTGAGCTTGTTGTCCCAGATGATGTCGTTTGCAGCCTTGAGAGTTGTTCCTTCGGGTGCAGTAACCAACTTTTCAAGGGGAGTCATAAAGTCTGCAACCTTTGTCTCCATATCCATACGGCTTACTCTGTAGTCACGTCTTGTGATGATACCGAGGAGCTTGCCATTGGGAGTTCCGTTATCTGTAACAGCGATGGTGTTGTGACCTGTTGCTTCAACAAGGGCAACAACATCAGCAAGTGTATTTTCGGGAGTAACATTGGAATCGCTTACCACGAAACCTGCCTTATAGTTCTTAACGCGTGCAACCATAGCAGCTTCGTCTTCAATTGACTGTGAGCCGTATATGAAGGAAACGCCACCTTCTTTAGCAAGAGCGATAGCCATAGTGTCGTTTGAAACGGACTGCATGATAGCAGATACCATAGGAATGCTCATCTGGATTGCGGACTTTTCACCCTTCTTGAACTTAACAAGAGGAGTGCTGAGAGAAACGTTAGCGGGGATACATTCTTCAGATGTATAACCGGGAACGAGAAGATATTCACTGAATGTGTGAGAAGGCTGGTCAAAGTAATAAGCCATAGTAATTCTCCTTTACATTAAACTTCTTAAAATGATATATTATTAAACTATATTTTAATCCTTTTTTCGCAACAAGTCAAGAGATTTTGTGTTTCGTTTTCATTTTTCTTACAAATTAACAGAAAAGCTCCCTATTGTACTTGCCAATATGGAGCTTTTGCAATAAATTTATAATTATTTGTCGTATCCCTTGGGGTTTTCAGACTGCCACTTCCAGGAATCTGCGCACATATCTTCAAGGCCGTACTGTGCTTCCCACCCCAGAAGCTCCTTTGCTTTAGCGGGGTTGGAGTAACATATAGCAACATCGCCGGGGCGTCTGTCAACTATAACATAAGGCACACTCTTTCCGGTTGTCTTTTCAAAAGCATTAACCATATCAAGAACACTGTAGCCTGTGCCTGTTCCGAGGTTGATAACCTCAGTTCCTGTGTGATTTGCCGCATATTCAATAGCACATACATGCCCCTTTGCAAGGTCAACAACGTGAATGTAATCACGCACGCCTGTGCCGTCGTGAGTATTGTAGTCATTGCCAAAAACAGAGAGCTTTTGGAGTTTTCCGACTGCAACCTGAGAGATATAGGGCATAAGGTTATTGGGAATTCCCTGAGGGTCTTCGCCGATTTTGCCGGACTTATGTGCACCGACAGGATTGAAGTAGCGAAGCAGTACGCAGGACATATCTGGATATGCCACGTTAACGTCACGCAGTATCTGTTCAATCATATACTTTGTCCAGCCGTAAGGATTTGTGCAGCCCTTTGTAGGCAGACCTTCGTGAAGGGGAACTGTTTCGGGAACACCGTAAACGGTTGCAGAGGAGCTGAATACCAGCTTCTTTACGCCGAATTCTCTCATAACTTCAAGAAGTGTGAGAGTGCTGTCAAGATTGTTTCTGTAATATTCAATAGGCTTCGCAACCGATTCGCCTACAGCCTTGAAGCCTGCAAAGTGGATAACACTGTCAATTTCCTGTTCCTTGAACAGCTTTGTGAGTGCTTCCTTATCTGCAACGTCAATAGTGTAAATGTCGGGACGCTTACCTGAAATTTCTTCTATTCTGTCAATAACAACGGGCTTTGAGTTGCTGAAGTTATCAGCAATAACAACGTCATATCCTTTAGCAATGAGTTCGATAGCTGTGTGGCTGCCGATATATCCGGCACCGCCTGTAAGAAGTATCTTCATTGATTTTCTCCTTATAACATTTATTCTGAGATTAGATTTTATGACATTAATTATTATATGTCAATATCTTTCAAAATTCAAGCTTATGATAATGAAATATTGTAAAATTTCATTAACAGAACATCGGGATTGTTATAGTACGCGTTATCAAAAAGTGCTTTTAAGGCATTACATATTGCTGAAAAACCTTGACTTCATCTATATACTGTGTTGGACATGTCTATATTTTAAAATTGCTTTCGCGAAGTTTTATATAAACGTGATTGAAAGAAAAACCGCGCCTTTATTTCTGTAATTGCCGCTTATTTCCTCACTTACTGAATATATCCTCCCATTACGGCAACAATATAAGACAAATAACATCTGGAGGAACTGAAAATGATAAAAGGATGCGCCAAGAGAGTGGTAGTTGTAAGAGATATTGAAAGCAATTTTTTTGAAGAAGCATTTTTTATTGTAAAACAAGGAAGTAATGCGGCAAAATCGGGAGAGGGTGACTTTATAAACGAAGCAAACCGCATTGTGAAGCACAATTTACCCTCAAAAAATATGTTTACAACCTCAAAAACAGGGAATATCAACGGATTTGTTCCGCAAGTTTATAAAAAGCGCGCATCTTCCGCAAAAAAAGGCTTTGTGCGTGATGCGCTGATGTTTTTATTCGGTTTTGGTATTTCAGCCGTAATCTGTACAGCTATATATTATTCAGGAATTGGAGTATGATTCGGGAGAGTTGTTCCGCATCACCGTGATTTGCTGTCTCTGTCAGTGTTCCGAGATGCTTTGACGGCATAAGGAGAGACGCAGTCTTCGTGCCGACACCTGCGCACTGAACGCGGGAGGCATCGCTGAGACCGTCAGCGCTCACATATCGTTTTATGTCTGTACTGCACTGCTTTGCCGATTCCTCAAGAGCTTCCGTCAGCGCCTCATCGCATACCACCGACTTGTCGCAAATTTTAACTGCAAAGTCTTTTCCCAAGTACGGTTCAAGACAGAGAGCCTTGTCGGCATTTATAGCATATGATGCCTGATATGAGCCTCGGAACATCAGCTCGCTCTGAACGGTGAAAACAAAACAGAAGCATTTACCCTTTTGTCTTTTCACCTGTTCCACCGCAGACACAACTGCCGATGCACAAGCTTTTGCCCCTGCACCAACACCTGAAACAAAGCCGTTTGCAAGGCTCACAGGCGCACTTTCAAAAAACAGCACATCTCCCTGATTCAAGTGCGTTTTTGCCTCTGCGCTGTCTTTAAAGCCAAAATAAGCACAACATTCCGTAACTGCTTTGCTGTCGGCGCTGTCGGGCAGTAAAATGCCTGTAATTTTTCCGTTTGTAACCTTTGCGTGGCAGATGCTCACGAAATCGCACTTGCCTAAAGGAGCAACGCGGACATTCCCGTTATCTTCAATGTATGTTACAATAAGTCCCGGCGCATCTATCGCTGAAAACACGGCGATAGTTTCTTTTTTTCCGTCTTTTTCACCGCCGTCAATGCAGATAATAAGGTTTCCGCATTTGTCGGTGGAAATACTGTCGGCAATGCCTGTAAGTTTTTGCTTTATTGCATCGGCAACATTTTTTTCTGCTCCCGATGCAGTATTTATTTTAAGCAGAGTATCAAGAAATTCCATATTTTACTCCTTTGCAAGCTGAATAAGTGTTTCGGCGTTACTGTCTATGGCTTTTACCAACTTCATATATTCGTATACGTCGGATACAGCCGCAACACAGGATACCGTGTGAATATATCTGCAGGGAAGTGACACTGCACACACACGCACTCCGTCAATGCTTCGCTGTATTGATGCGGCGTCTGTGCCCCCTGCAACACGGCTCTTTGTCTGTGTCTTTATTCCGTTATCGTCGGCAATTTTTCTGATTGCCGCGTAAAGCTTTTTGTCATAAAGAGTTCCGCCGTCCATAAAGGGAACAACTGCACCCTTGCCGGGCGCGCAAACCTTGTCAGCTCCCTCGTTTGAGGGAATGTCGGATGCGGTTGTGCTTTCGAGAACTACCGCAATTTCAGGTTTTATTTCCCTTGCCGCGGCAACAGCTCCCACACCGCCTATTTCTTCGCCAACGGTAAAGACAAAGTATGAGTCGTATTCAAGCTCACCCTTTATCATTTCCACCATAGCGGCACAGCCTATTCTGTCGTCAAGCGCCTTGGAACGAATCATTTTCCCCTTTCCGAACAGAGTAAAATCGTTTTCAAATGCCGCATATTCTGCGTAAACGCCAAGCTTTTCCGATTCTTCTGCGGAAAATGTTCCTATATCAATGTACATACTGTCAAAACTCGGTCCTGCCGCACTGTCTTTGATAAGATGCACCGGCTTTGAGCAGATAACACCGGGAATTCTGTTTTTTCCTATGACAACACGCTTTGACGGAAGAACCTCCGGCACCATTCCAACCTGTGCAAAAAGCAGTGTTCCGTCATCGTTTATGTGTTTTATCATCATTCCCACTTCGTCAAGATGTGCGGCATACATTATGGGCTTTGATGGAGCTTTTTCGCCTTTTTTGAAAGCAATAAGATTTCCTGCCTTGTCAAAATAGAGCTTGTCGCAGTAATCCTTGATTTTTTCCGCAATAATACGGGCAACTTCCTTTTCAAATCCCGAAACACCGTTTGCGTCGCAAAGCTCCTTTAAAAGTTCAAGAGTGTTTTCCATCATACCAGCACCTCCTCTATGTTTTCGCACTTATGGAAGTCTGATATTACAGCACAAAGTACATCTGCACAGTTTTCGATGTCTGAAAGGGATACACATTCGCAGTTTGTGTGCATATTTTTAAGGGGAACAGACAGCACCGCACAGGGGATTCCGTTTTTGTGAAGCATTGTTGCGTTTGTGCCTGTTGATTTCATTTCAACAACCTTTTGCAACGGAAGATTGTGCTTTTCTGCTGTATCAGCAATAAAATCCGTAAGCTCACGTTTTATACTTGCAGAATAGGATATGCCCGAGCCTTTGCCGAGTATCAGGGATTCGTGCTTTTGGACACCCTGCGTATAGGCAAAATTAACGTCAAGCACAATACATCCGTCTGCATCAAGCAAGTACGGCAGTGTTTTTGCGCCCAGCATTGTCTTCTCTTCCCCTGCGGATAAATGTATATATACATCGCACTCAGGTCGTATACCCCTGTTTGCAAGCATTTTGCAGGCATAAATTGCCGCCGCAACACAAGCCTTGTCGTCAAGTCCGTGGGAAGCAACTATCCCATTTTGCAAAAGTGTAATATCCGCATCAAAGGAGCAGGGTGTACCGACACGGCAGATTTTGGAAAGTTCTTCTTGTGTAAGTCCGGTATCAACAAAAAGGTCTGAAATTTTCAGTTCTTCTTTGCCGTCTTTATTTGCAAGATGAGGTGGAACGGAAGTGAATACACCCGATATATCCTCTTTACCGTGAAGTATTACGGGCGTTGCAGGGAGAATGTAGGGATCAACTCCCCCAAGGCCTGTCACTTTTACAAAACCGTCACCGCACATTTCCTTTACAATAAAGCCGATTGTGTCGATGTGTGCGTCAATTACCAACTTCTTTGCACCGGAATTTCCGCACTTTTTTGAAAGCAGGATACTTCCTGATGGTAGAATTTCAAAGCCGTCAAAAAATCCGTCTGCAAAATCAATGCAATATTTTGCAATTTTTTCTGCATTTCTGCTCTCAAAGCCTGAAACGGTGGGTGTTTTTATTATATTTTCAAGAAACTCAAACGGTTCTTTGTTTTTCACTTATTTTTCTCCTGATTTTTAAAGAATATAGCATATTTTTTAACATCAATATTATTTGTCTTTAAGCTTGTTCAATATTCGTATCAAGCTTTTCATTTTCGGGTAGTCCCTCTTTCATTTTGTGTTCAGGGTAAATGTATACAGGCTTCAGCATATTGGCAAGTCCCGTATATTTGTTTATTCTTGTATTGTTTTCAATCATATCGTACATAACATTAAGTTTGCCAACGATAATAACAAGGCTCTGGGCACGGGTGACTGCCGTATACAGCAGATTTCTCATCATAAGACCCCTCGGACAGTCAAACAGCGGTATTATTACAGCCCTATATTCGCTGCCCTGACTTTTATGTACTGTAATTGCATATGCGTGTTCAATATCGTCAAAGGCAGAAAGGTCGCATTCGGCATATCTGTCATCGTCAAAGCAGAAGGTTACATTCTGATTCTCCACATCAATTTCTTTTATAAATCCGATGTCTCCGTTAAACACTCCGTTACCTTTTCTTCCGTCGGGACAGGTCCATTCTATGTCATAGTTGTTGTGTATCTGCATAATCTTGTCTCCCTCGCGGAAGGTGACATTGTGCGCCGTATACTCAGCTTTAAGCCCTGACGGAGGATTAAACAGCTCACGCATAAGGGTGTTTACGGCATTTGTTCCTGCCTCGCCCTTTCGTGACGGGCAAAGCACCTGAATATCCGAGAGGGAATCAAATCCGTATGCCTTGGGAAGCCTTGTTTTGCAAAGCTCGGTGATAAGTGACTGCACTTCTTTTCCCGTTGCCCTCGGCATAAAGAAGAAGTCTTTGCCTTTGTTGTCAACAGGTGGAAGCTTTCCGTTATTTATCATATGTGCACTTGTGATAATAAGGCTGTCACTGCTCTGACGGAATATTTCGTTAAGTCTTACCGCAACAAAACTGCGGCATTTTATAAGGTCACCGTACACATCTCCTGCACCGACAGGGGGAAGCTGGTCAGCATCACCGATAAGCAATAGTCTTGTTCCTGGCTTTAACGCACGCAGAAGTGCTGAA
>JAZOLW010000009.1:0-3123 GCA_045653405.1 Eubacteriales bacterium
GTCTTCGTGCATTGCCTGAATAACAAGGTTATTATCTTTTCCGAACTGAGTCATAGCATCGACAAATGCTCCGAAATCGTTACCCTTTTCAAATTCAATGAGCATAATCATTGCGAAATATTCGCCTACGACTGACTGTGATATATCAACTATATTTGCACCGAACTCAAAGCACTTTGTGCTTACCTTTGCGATAATGCCCTTTGCGTCCTTTGCTGTTACTGTTACAACTGCTTTCATTATTTTGTCCTCCAACGGTATTTTGAACTATTATACAGCATTTTTTCAGTTTTTTCAAGGGAATTCCTGTTATTTGATGCAAATTTAACACACCATACGCAAAATGTATTTATTAACAGTTTACACATTGCAAATTCATACCGAAAGCGTATACTTTTTATCAAAACAGAGGAAAAAGGTGAGTTAAAAATGGCAAAATACGAAGGCGACATCCTGAATTCCGGATACTGCGAGTATCTCACACCTGTAAAGGCAACAGGAAAAGTGGTTATGGCACGAATACTTACCGTGTTTATTGCGGTAGTGCTTTCTGCATTTATGCTGTGGGTTACACTTAAAACAATTCCCGTTGCAAGTTTTCTGTTTCTTGTGTTTATAATATTTACAGCGTGGTTTGTTTTTCAGTTTACAAAGATTGAATACGAATATACTATTGCAACAGGAACACTTGAGCTTTCCAAAATATACGGAGCGAGAGTGAGAAAAAATCTGTTTGAAATCAAAACCTCCGATATTTCCTGCATAACTCCCGTGGAAAAACTGGAAGCTCTCGGAGTAAAAAAAGAAAATGTACTTTACACCTGCAGACCCGATGCACAGAATGTAATTTGTCTTGTGTATTCACAGAACGGCTCGGAAAACAGCGCACTTGTTATTTCCGCACCCGACAAGACTGTTGCGTGCCTTAAATATTACAGAAAAAGCGCGTTTCGTGATATGTAATAAATAAAGGAGCTGGCTTTTTGCGGTCAGCTCCTTAAAGAGTTTTATTCAGCAATAAATGTCTTACATTCGGTGTCACTGCAGCAGCAGGCATCGGAACAGCCTACTGTAATTCTGTCTGCGGTGCAGAAACAGTCGCTGTTGTACTTGCATTCTTCTGCGTCACATTCAACTTCGCAGCTGTTACAAGCGCAGTCACGGGGTGTGCAGTTTACACAGCCCTTTTCGTTTTTGTCTGTATAGCTTTCGCATACGGTTTCTTCGGAAGTGCCGGCATTTTCGCCTTCAACCTTGATTGTTTCAAGGCGGCAGCCTCCGTCGCAGTTGTACTCGCAGTTATATACTTCGCATGAAATCTTTGCCATAATATCCTCCCTGCTGTTTTACAGCATTACTTTGAATTTATCGGAGATATGCATAAATTCTCCGCGGGTATTATGTGCATTTTTACTTGCGTTTATGCAAGGCGTGATTTTGTGTTTTTGCAAATTATCTTGTTTTCAAGGAGAAAAATATGAAAAAACTTTCAGCAATCCCTCTCAGTCTCACTTTTACGGGCTGCTTTCTCGGTGCAGGCTATGTATCGGGGCAGGAGCCGTATCAGTTTTTCGGGGCATTTGGAATTTACGGAATAATCGGTCTGTTCCTTTCGGTGGCATTACTTGCTCTTATGAACGGAATGATTGTAAAAATCGTATGTTCCACGGGATGCCCGCAGATTGACAAGACTGTCGTGGGATATGACAATAAATATCTGCTGTTTTCGGTAGGTGTTCTTGAAAACATCATCTTTTTCGGCTCGTATATTGTTATGGCGGCAGGAGCAGGAGCTTTGGTAAAGAAACTGGTGGGCGGTCAGCTTTCCTATATAATCGGAAGTTTTCTTTTCTGTATGGCAATTTCATTTATTGCAATCAAGGGGATAAGGGGACTTGTCCGCATTTTCTCAGGTGCTGTTCCCATACTTGTTGTAATGACTTTTGCCGTCGGAGTTGCGGCGATTATAATATACGGCAGAAACGGTTTCAGCTTTGCACCGTCAACGGAGTTCAATCCCTTTATACCCAACTGGGTTGCAGGGGCGGTGACATTTGCGTCTTATAATCTGTTTTGCTCTATAGGTGTGCTGTGTCCCGTTGCGTTGCAGATAAAGAGTAAAAAATCTGCCTATATTGGAACTATCCTCGGATGTGTATTTCTGATACTTGTAGCTTTCAGTGTTATGTTTTCAATGGCAGTGCTGCCCGAGTCGCAGAAGGTTGATTTACCTATGCTTATTGTGGCTGAAAGTCTTTCTCCCGTTCTTATGTACATATATGCATTTCTTCTGTTTATATCAATGGCGGCGGCCTCCCTTGCCTGTCTTATACCTACCGCGACTTATCTTGCGCAGTATTCAAAGAGGGCGGAGAAGCACAGTGCGGTAGTGACATTTGTTCTCAGCGGTATTGCTTTTGTGTGCAGTTGCTTCGGGTTTGCCGACCTTGTGGGAACGCCTTTCTCCTCTTTTGGATATATTTCCCTTGTGGGAGTTGCGGGACTTGTGTGGCATTATATAAGGGTGAGGAAATGAATGGAGGGCTTTGACAAAAACTGTCAAAGCCTTTTTGTGTTTTGCCTTCCCCATTTCGGGGAAGGGGGACCACGCTTTGCGTGGTGGATGAGGAGGCTACGCCTCTCTTTTTGTCAGCGGTGAAATTCGCAGAACTTCACCGCTGACGGGCAAATCTTTGCTGTTTACATCAGGTGTAGCTGTTTGGTGCAATTCTTATTGCCTGTCTGGTGTACAGCTTTGTCGGTTGCACATTATAACGTTTTGGTTTGTGCAAATTTTAAGCTATGTGCCACTGATTAACTATTGATATAATCTGATATTTCATTAAAACATCTTTGTGGCAGTGTAGTTGCACACATATACGCGTGGCAATCTCAAAAATTACTCATTTGGTAAAAGTTAATGTGTATTTGGTAGTAATTTTAATTGACACGCGCGGGTTCGAAGGGCAAAGCCCTCGGGTGCTTTTGGTTACTTTTCACACAAGTGAAAAGTAACTCGTCACCGCAGTGACGAAATATTCCCCTGAGCCTAATTGTTTCTGCAGAAATACAGGGATATGTTTTTTTATCCGAAAATATCCCTTGTTACCTTATCTCCTATTT
>JAZOLW010000010.1:0-10572 GCA_045653405.1 Eubacteriales bacterium
TTCATAGCTGCAACCTGAAGAGCTGCATTCTTAAGAACTGACTTAACTGCTTCCTTATCAGCACATGTTGTATCAGCGCTTACGATAACGCCGATTGTACCGCCGCCATGTACATAGCTTGCAAGAGTACCTTCAACAACAATAAATCTTCTGATAGAAATGTTTTCGCCGATTGTATTGATAACTTCCTTCTTGAGGTAGTCGTCAACTGTGTTTTCTGCATCGTATGCAGTTGCGAGAAGAGCATCAACATCTGCAGGGTTCTTTTCAAGAACGATGTCGAGGAGCTTTTCGATGAAAGCTACGAACTTTTCACCCTTAGCTGCGAAGTCTGTTTCGCAGTTAACTTCGATCATAGCAGCCTTGCCGCAAGCGTCGCAAACCTTGATTGCAACCTTACCTTCAGCAGCAATTCTGTCTGCCTTCTTTGCAGCAACAGCAAGTCCCTTTTCACGAAGAATCTTGATAGCTTCTTCAAAGTCGCCGTTTGCTTCTGTGAGTGCCTTCTTGCACTCCATCATACCAATACCTGTTTTTGCACGGAGATCCGCAATATCCTTTGCTGTGATAGCCATTATATTTTCCTCCTGATACTTTTTATATTAATTATAAGCTGAATTATTCAGCGTCTGCTGCTTCTTCCTTTGCTTCTTCAGCAGAATCTGTGAACTGTTCGCCCTGTCTGCCTTCGAGAATAGCGTCTGCCATTACTGAAAGGATGAGCTTGATGCCGCGGATAGCGTCATCGTTACCGGGGATAACGTAGTCAACTTCATCGGGGTCGCAGTTTGTATCAACAATAGCAACAACGGGAATACCGAGCTTCTTTGCTTCTGCAACAGCGTTCTTTTCCTTTCTGGGGTCTACAACGAACATTGCAGAGGGAAGAGTTTCCATATTCTTGATACCGCCAAGGTTTCTTTCAAGGTCGTTGATTTCCTTAACGAGGCTGATAACTTCCTTCTTGGGGAGAAGTTCGAAAGTACCGTCATCTTCCATTCTGTGAAGAGCGTTGAGTCTTGCGATGGACTTCTTGATTGTCTTGAAGTTTGTCATCATACCGCCGAGCCATCTCATATTTACATAGTTGCATCCAGCTCTGTCTGCTTCTTCCTTGATTGCATCGGAAGCCTGCTTCTTTGTACCAACAAAGAGAATGTTGCCGCCTTCCATAGCAACTTCGCGGATGAACATATACGCTTCTTCGAGCTTCTTAACTGTCTTCTGAAGGTCGATGATGTATACGCCGTTTCTTTCTGTGAAGATGTATTCCGCCATTTTGGGGTTCCATCTTCTTGTGTGATGTCCGAAGTGGACGCCTGCTTCAAGCAGCTGTTTCATTGAAATTACTGACATTTTAAATGTCCTCCTTTGGATTTTTCCACCACAGTCATTTCGTACTCGGCACACAGAAAAGTGTTCTGCATCCCTGCCGGAAACGCTGTGTGTGTGATAAAATAAAATTCCGTAAGCTTTTTGGCGCTTACGGAGTTTATTATAGCAAAACATTTCCTCTAATAAAATAGCAAGAGGCTATTTTTTACAATTTATTTACATTATTTCCGCGTTTTTCTCTTCTTTTTCGGTCTTTTACCCGATGGTTGAGTAAGCTTTCCGCCCAAAAGTGAGAAAATCATAAAATCTGCACACAGCAACAGCTTGAGAAACGTAGAGATTTCTCCCCCTGTGCCTGCACAGGCAAGGGATATTGCCCACACAGCAAACAGCAAAACTCCGCCTGTAATAAGACCTGGAACAAACGAGTGCGTACCGCTGAGTTTTGACGCAACACACGACGATGTGAGTGCGCTGACCGCAGCAAGGACAAATACAGCAGGGATAATAAACTTTTCAGGCTCTGCTGTTCTGACAAGAAGCCACGCTGTACCGAAAAGCATTACCGTCCAAACAATAACTCCGCTCCCCATACCTATTCCAAGAGCTTTTGCCATTCCCAAGGCTGTCCCTTTTGAAGAATCGCCGGCTTTGTTCTTTTTCATATATGTCATCCTTTCACTTTGTAGTTGAATACTATAAGATTTATATGCTGCACAATAAAAAATAATGACTTTCTTGTGTGTTTCACTTTGATTTCAGAATATTTACACAATTCTTTCCTAATCATATACTATATATAAGATATACATATGAAGCCTTGGAGGAAAAAATGAACACGGACAACAAGGAAACTCAATTCAAAGACAGTGAAATATACAGAACAGGCAAGCGCAGTTTACTCAGCATCATTTTTGGAAGAACTGCAATTATAATAGTTCTGCTGGCACTTCAGTTTGCGGGAATTTTTGCGATGTTTGTACACTTTGAACGGTATGTTGAAATTGCATACGGAGGACTTGCGGTTGTTTCTGCCGTTATGGCGGTTTATGTTGCAAACACAAAAGATAACCCTGCAATCAAGCTGTCCTGGACAGCTCTCATTCTTGTTGCGCCGGTTTTCGGAGCATTGCTGTATCTTTTTGTGCACAAAGAGATAGGACACAGACTTATGCGCCGCAGACTTGAAAAAATCTTTGAAGAAACTGAAAAACACTGTGTTCAGAACACAGAACTTTGCCAAAAAGTAAAATCCGATTGCCGGGAACTTTATAACATTTCCACCTACACATACAGCAATGGTAAATTTCCTTTATATAAGAATTTCGGTGCGGAATACTATCCCACAGGTGAATCCGCTTGGGAATCAATCCTCATTGAGCTTGAAAAGGCAAAGGAATTTATTTTTCTTGAATATTTTATCATTGAAGACGGTGAAATGTGGGGGAAAATTCTCGAAATACTGAAGCGGAAAGTGTCAGAGGGGGTTGAAGTGCGTGTTATGTACGACGGAACCTGTTCTGTAGCACTTCTTCCCTACAGTTATCCCCGCAGGCTTTCGGAAATGGGAATAAAATGCCGCATATTCTCTCCACTGCGCCCATTTGTTTCCACACATTACAACAATCGCGACCACAGAAAAATTCTTGTGATTGACGGAAAAACCGCGTTCACGGGAGGAATAAATTTCGCGGACGAATACATCAACAAAAGGGAGCGTTTCGGACACTGGAAGGACTGTGCAATAAAGCTGCAGGGTGAGGCGGTAAAAAGCTTTACGCTTATGTTCTTACAGATGTGGAATATTGCAGGCGGAAAAGAGAATTACGCGTATTACCTAAGCAAATCGGTATACAGTCCTTTAGAAAGCTATGACGGGTATCTGATTCCCTACGGCGACAGTCCTTTGGATAACGAGAAAGTCGGAGAAACAGTTTATATGGACATAGTCAATACAGCAACAGAGTATGTTCACATAATGACACCTTATCTTATCATTGACAACGAGATGACCACTGCCCTCACCAATGCCGCAAAGCGTGGAGTTGATGTGAAAATAATAGTGCCTCATATTCCTGACCACAAAAGTGCATACGCCGTTGCAAAAACGCACTACAGCGAGCTTGTCCCCGAAGGAGTCAAAATTTATGAATACACACCGGGTTTCATACACTCAAAAGTCTTTGTCAGTGACAGCACAAAGGCGGTAGTCGGCACAATCAATCTTGATTACAGGAGCTTATACCTGCATTTTGAATGTGCGGCATATTTATACGGAGCATCTGCTGTTGCAGATATTGAAGGCGATTTTGACAGCACTCTTGAAAAGTGTCAGCAAATAGGGTTATCCGATATCCGAAAGCACAGATTTATCACTCATTTGAAAAACGGACTGCTCAAACTTATCGCCCCTCTTATGTGAAACAATAAAAAATTCGGAGGAAGCCGTTACGCTTCCTCCTCTTGTGTATTATATGAAAATCTTTCGTTTGTACATCCGCCGTTTTTTTCGCATAGATGTCTGTTCATACATTCATACACAACTGTTCCGTCATTCATAATACGGTTTACCGTTGCGTTCTTCCCTATTATATGGCAATATCTTTCGATAGTTTCTCTGTGACAGTTATTTGCGTTTTCTGACATAAAATTATCCCCCTTGATTTTTTAGGCTTACAATCATTATATGTCAGCAAAAGGTAATTTATGCAAAAACTTTAAAATCACCAAGCAAAAACTCCCCATGTCAAAACGCGGGGAGTTCAATGTCAGTAAAACCCGAATTAGATTTCGGGAATAACGATTTCGATTTCCTTGCCTGCAGCATCAGACTTAGCAATACCGTCAATAATTGCCTGCTTGAAGAGCGTGGATTGTGCAGGGCGCGTGCTGGCAGTTGTATGTACAGATGCTTACACCGTCGAGGTCCTTTTCAGCCGCGAGAAGTGCTTCGTCATTGGGATAGAATCTCACATTTTCAAAGCCGAGTTTTTCTGCAAACTTTTCTGCCTTTCCGGGAACGAGGTCAGCCATTGCAACCACTTCAACGTCGGGCATCTTCTTGTATGCTATTGCGTGCTCCTCGTCAATCCATCCGGTGCCTATAATACCATTTTAACTTTTCTTCCGGCTGATTTGTGTTCTTCTTTTGCAACCTGATTGGGATCAAGATTGGCAGTTGATAATGACATTTTCTCTTCTCCGAAAACATATATAATAGGGATGATTTACCCACAAGTCAATAGTGGCACAATATGCGTCATTTGTCAATAAGTTTGTGAGAAAAAATTGATTCTGTCTTGCTTTTCAAAGAAATTTTACCGATTTTCTTTATAATCAAACAAAAACGGAGATGTCTGTTTGCATCTCCGTTTTATTTCTCTGTTTATTTGAGGAAATTACCTTTTGCTTTGAGGTAAGCATTGATAAATTCATCAATATTACCATCCATAACTGCGGATATATTTCCGTCTTCCCAGCCTGTTCTCGTGTCCTTGACAAGAGTATACGGCATAAATACGTAGGAACGAATCTGTGAACCCCATTCAATGTTGAGCTTTTCGCCCTTGATATCCTCAATCTTATCAAGCTTTTCTCTTTCCTTGATTTCCATAAGCTTAGCCTTGAGCATTTTCATACAGGTTTCCTTGTTCTGAAGCTGGCTTCTTTCTGTCTGACAGCCGACAACAATACCTGTGGGCTTGTGGATAATACGTACCGCAGAGTCGGTCTTGTTAACGTGCTGACCGCCGGCACCGCTGGAACGGTGTGTTTCCATTTCGATATCTTCATCCTTGATTTCTATGCTGTTGTCATCCTCAAGTTCGGGCATAACTTCAACAGACGCAAAGGATGTGTGTCTTCTTCCCGATGAATCGAAAGGAGAAACGCGTACAAGTCTGTGTACACCGCCCTCACTTTTCATATATCCGTATGCATAGTTTCCTGAAATAAGAATTGTTGCACTCTTAAGCCCTGCTTCATCGCCGTCGAGATAGTCAAGGAGCTTTACCTTGAAACCTCTCTTTTCTGCCCAGCGGCAGTACATTCTGTAAAGCATTTCCGCCCAGTCCTGCGCTTCTGTTCCGCCGGCACCGGGATGTATTGAGAGAATACAGTTGTTTTTGTCAAACTCGCCTGAAAGCAGTGCTTCTATTCTCTGACGGTCATAGCTTTTCTGAAGTGCGGAAAGTTCTGAAAGAATTTCTTCTGTAAAGCTTTCATCATCTTCGGAAATTGCCATTTCCACAAGGTCGCCGAGAGCCGCAAGTCCGTCTGCAAGCTCGTTGTAATCGTTTACTTTTGCCTTTGCTGTATTGAGTTCGGACATAACCGACTGTGCATCGGATCTGCCCCAGAAATCTCCCTCGCAGGTGATTTTCTCAAGCTCTTCGGCTTTTGCGGTCAGCTCGTCAATGCCAAGTGCTTCGTGCAATTCCTTGACATCTTCCGAAAGCTGTCCCATAGTCTGTTTTGCTTCTTCGAGTTGTACTATCATTGATTATTCTCCCTGAAATGTTTTTTCAAAATATTATTTATTATGTCATATGCCGCACTCACAAGGCACAGCACACTGCTTACAATATATGTTCCGAAGGATATTACAGCAAGTGTGAGCAGAATATCCCACGGTACGTTTACAAAATTAAGTATTGCCACGAAAACAAATCCGCTTGCAACATTCAAACCGAAAAATACTCCCGTATGGATACGAAAAGCTCTGCATACCAGACCGCACACCGCAAGCATCAGCGAAATCACAAGGCTTACCTGCATATACCCTGAGTATGTGTCGCCCACCGCCGCCACGGCAACTCCCAATATCTTGGGGAACTCCTCCGCAGCGCCCGTATAGGCAAGTATGAATTTTACCGCCCTGTATATCATATCCCCGAAAAATATGCCGTATAACATACACACAGCATATTCCCATATTTTTCCGTATTTCTTCATAGCTTCCTACTTTCCTACGCAGAAACGTGAGAAAATATTGCTTACTACCTGCTCGGAAACCTCTCTGCCGTCTGCCTCGCAAAGTGCACCGAGTGCCTGTTCAAGGTCAAGTCCTGCCATATCTCTTGTCAGCGTTTTTATGGCTGAAAGGGCATTTTCAAGACACTCTTCTGCTCTTGTCACTGCCGCATACTGACGGGCATTGGCAATAATCATACCGCTTTCAATACCGTTCTCGCTATTGGGATAAAAGCCGGTTACCGCGTTTTCAAACTCAGTCTTTCCCTCGCCTGTCTTTGCCGACATACAGATGATATTTGCAATTCCTCTGTCACAAAGGCTCTTTCTTATAGTTTCTATGTTGGTTTTATCAGCAATATCGCTTTTATTTATAACGGTTATTACGTTTTTGCTGTGTTGTTTTTCGGCTATTCTTTCTGCAAAACTGCAGTCCTCGTCGGAAAACTCTCTTGTGCCGTCAAAAACAGCTATGAGCATCTCACATTCTTCAAGTGCCGCTTCGCTTCTTTCAACACCGATTTTTTCAACAGTGTCCTCTGTTTCTCTTATACCTGCCGTATCCGAAACAACAAGTTTGATCCCGCCTACCTGAACACTTTCGGTAATAACATCTCTTGTTGTTCCCGCAATATCTGTAACTATTGCTCTTTCATATCCCGACAGCAGATTGAAAAATGTAGATTTACCCGTATTGGGTGCGCCTGCTATAACTGTATTCACGCCCTTTGTTACTGCAACACCTGTTGAATATGTGGCACAGAGGGTATGAAGCTCGTCTTTAAGTTCGCTTATTCCCTGCTCAAGCTCATCATCCGTCATATCGCTCATATCCTCATCGGGATAGTCAATATACGCATAGACAGCAGACAGCATATTAGTAATTCTTTCGGATATGCCTTTTATTTTTTTACCCAGTGCACCGTCAAGCTGTGCTGAAAACAGTTTGAGCTGTGCAGAGTTTTCTGCATCAAGCAGGTCTGCAACCGCCTCTGCCTGTGTAAGGTCCAGCTTGCCGTTGACAAAAGCTCTTTTGGTAAATTCACCGGGCAGTGCGTGTCTTGCTCCGCAAGAAAGGAGCGCCGACAACACAAGGGACACACCCACAGGGCTTCCGTGACAGCTTATTTCCACAGTATCCTCGCCGGTATAAGACCTTGGCGCACGGAAAACAGTTGCAATACCTGTATCAATTTTCTGTCCGTCAGGACTGTATATATTACCGAATACCGCTGTATTGGCATCAATTTTGTCAAGTGTCCTTCCGCCTGCAGGTCTGAACACACGGGATGCAATCTCAACTGCTTCATTACCCGATATTCTTATTACTGCCACACCGGCTTTTCCGGCGGCGGTTGATACCGCGGCACAGGTGTCTGTCATTTGGTAAATTCCTCCGGTTTATACGTCTGCAAGGTCGATATACTGCGCGCCGTTTGCGGCAATATAGCTCTTTCTTGCGGCAATATCATCTCCGAGAAGTGTGTTGAACATAATATATGTTGCGGTTTCATCCTCGGGGTTTATTCTTATAAGTCTGCGTGACGCAGGGTTAAGGGTCGTTTTGTTCATCATATCGGGGTCGTTTTCACCAAGACCCTTTGAACGCATTATCTTATACTTTTCGTCGCCGATATCCTTTAAGATTTCAGCCTTTTCTCTCTCGTTATATGCAAACTGTGTTCCGTTCTTCTTTGACTCGATTTCATACAGCGGAGATTCCGCAATATAAATCTTACCTTCTTTTATAAGTGTGGGAAGAAGTCTGTAGAACAGAGTCAGAATAAGGGTTCTTATCTGATATCCGTCTTCGTCGGCATCGGTGCAGATTATAATCTTGCTCCACTTGAGAGAATTGATATCAAACTGGGACAAATTCTTATCCTTGCCCTTTGATGTGCCAAGCTCAACTCCGCATCCGATAACTTTAAGCAGGTCAACAATGATTTCACTCTTGAATATCTTGTCGTAACTGCTCTTTAAACAGTTAAGAGTCTTACCTCTAACGGGCATAACAGCCTGAAATTCGGGGTTTCTTGCAAGCTTTACCGAACCCAGCGCACTGTCACCCTCAACTATATAAAGCTCACGCTTTGTAGCGTCTTTTGAACGGCAGTTTACAAACTTTTCAACTCTGTTTGCAATATCTATGTTCTTTTCAAGCTTTTTCTTGATTGTATTTCTTGCGCTTTCGGCATTTTCACGGCTTCTCTTGTTAATGAGAACCTGTGCTGCCGCCTTTTCTGCCTGCTTGGGGTTTTCCGCAAAGAATACCTCAAGGGACTGCAAGAAGAAATCTGTCATTGCTTCTTGAATAAATGTGTTTGTAATTGCCTTCTTTGTCTGGTTGGCGTAGCTTGTTCGTGTTGAGTGTGAGTTAACAACGAAAACAAGGCAGTCCTCAACGTCCTGATATGCTATCTTGTTTTCATTCTTTGTATATTTGTTGTTGTTTTTCAGATAGGTATCAAATGCTTTGACAAAAGCAGATCTTGTTGCCTTGTCGGGCGAGCCGCCGTGTTCAAGGAAGCTGGAGTTATGGTAGAACTCAACTCTGCTTACTACATTTGAGAAACAGAACGCCATCTCAATCTTGAGCTTATAGTCGTTCATATCCTCACGGTCGTGGCCCTTGCACTCTGTCTTGAAATATGCAGGCTTTGTAAGTGCCATTGTTCTTGTTGCACTTTCAAGAGCTTCTTCGTCGGTTTCTTCTGAGATTTCTTCTGTTTCTTCAACATCCTCGTCAGTTTCTTCATCAGTCACTTGGGGAATATAGTTTCCGCCCACGCTGATAATTTCGTTTATATAGTCAACAATACCGTTTTTGTAAAGGTATTCGCGTTTTTCGTGAGTTCCGTCTTCCTTTTCAAAGTCAAGGGCAATGGTAAGCCCCGAATTGGACACTGCCTGCTTTTTGATAGTTTCATCAAAAAATTCAAAGGGAATATTTATATCTGTGAAAACCTTGAGGTCGGGCTTCCACTCAACGCTTGTTCCCGTTCTTCTGCGTACAGGCTCTTCAACCACAAGCTCGGAAATGGGGAATCCCTTTTCAAAGCTGATGGAGGATTTGTTTTCCTTTGTGTAGCTGATAACATTCATATATTCGGATGAAAACTGTGTAGCACACGCACCGAGACCGTTAAGACCGAGAGAATACTCATATGCTTCTCCGCTGTCGTTGTTATACTTACCGCCTGCATACAGTTCGCAGTAAACAAGGTCCCAGTTGAAACGCTGTTCACGTTCATTCCATCCGAGGGGAACACCTCTGCCGTAGTCCTCTATCTTTATGGAGTGGTCTTTTCTTACTTCGACGTCAATACGTGTACCGTATCCTTCTCTTGCTTCGTCAATGGAGTTTGAGAGAATTTCAAAAAATGCGTGTTCACAGCCCTCAAGTCCGTCTGAACCGAATATTACCGCAGGACGCAGTCTTACTCTGTCAGGTCCTTTGAGGGAGGATATACTGTCATTACCGTAGTTCTTCGGTTCTTTTGCCATTTACTCATTCTCCTTTATACATCTCTTACTTCTTAAATTACTACTTTACATTGATTTCAGTTTCTGTACAAGCAATTTATACGCTTCCTCGGGGCTGTCTGCACCAAGCACTGTTTTTTCCATTGGACATATGTCATTTCCTGCCCTGTTTATTATAAACGGAACAAGGTATTTGTACGAAAAATCAACTCCGTATTTTTCAAGCACCTCATATGCTTCTTTGCTCAGTGTTTCTGCGTAAACATTCTTCGCTTTAAGGTACACCATAAGGTATGCTGCCGCCTTGCCAACGACTTTATCAGCCGTGAAACCCTTTTCAAGAGAAAAGCCTTCTTCTGCCAGTGTCATAAGTCTTTTTATTCCCTTGATATCCGACACAATACTGCCGTTTTCACCGCAGTAGGAAAAGGTGTTTTTTGTGTTATTGAGGCGGTTTACCGCGATATATCTGAAACAGTTATCCATGGTATCAAATCCCGATTACATAATTATAGTTATTTTATCATATTTTTCGGAATTTGTCAATGTATGAGCGTCACTAAGCTCATAGATTGACAAAGCTGCTCCGGCGCTTCTCTCATCGTCTCCCTTGCCTGAAGTGAGGAAAGCTCGTTTTACCTTCCCCGTTTCGGGGAAGGTGGACCACGCGAAGCGTGGTGGATGAGGTGCGCGTGGTGGATGAGGTCTGCCGAGGTGGAGGGATTATTTCGCCATTGGGATGGCGAGTTACTTTGCGTGAGCAAAGTAACCAAAGTCACG
>JAZOLW010000011.1:0-8758 GCA_045653405.1 Eubacteriales bacterium
ACGGTAAGAGCTTATCCTTACAGCACTCACAATTTCTTTGACTGGATGATTAACGACACATCGGTATCTACAGATGTAGAGTATACCCATACAGTAACTGAAGATGTAACCATCACTGCCAGATTCAGTGCTAAACTTCCCAGCGATGGAGGTCCCATAGGCGGAAAAGATTATGTCGGCAGATTTGATGGCGGAAGCACCACTAAAAAGGTTGCAAATATCGAAGCATCCATTAAAGGCGGCTCAGTTCCTTACGGTACGGAAATTAAGCTTTCGACAGCAACTGAAAACGTTTATATCTATTATACAACAGACGGAACAACTCCTGCAGCTTCAAACGGAACTCTTTACACAGAACCAATAAAGCTTACAAAACCCACAGTTACCATACGGGCAATAGGTGTTGCTACCGGAATGATAGCAAGTGATGTAGCAGTTTTTAATTACCGCGTAACGGATATTCCCAAGGAACAGCCTGCGTCTATAGCAAAGAAAGCAGAGGCATCAACAGCTAAGTTTGTTGACGGAAGCACAAAATATTTCAGACCGAATGACCCTGCAACAAGATACGATGTTCTGGATATGGTTCCCAAGCTGTTCAATGTCTCCGGCGGAACAACAGAGAAAGTATTCAGCGATGTTCATTCATCGTATACAGAGCTTGTGACACAGTATACCAAGGCGGGAATACTTGACGGATATCCTGACGGAACATTCGGCGGAACAAAGGGAATTACAAGAGCAGAGTTTGTCAAGGTTGTGGGAATTATGCTTGGTCTTGATGTAAATGCAGATGTATCGACAGCGGTATCTCTTAGCGATATATCAGGTCACTGGGCAGAAAACTATATCAAAACTTTCGTTGCTCACGGATACATAAAGGGTTACCCCGAAGGCGACTTCAGGCCCGACAAGCGGGTAACACGTGCTGAGGCGGTAGCGATACTCAACAGAGTAAGAGGTGTGGTTGCAGGTGACGGATATGCGGGACATTTCAATGATGTCAAGTCAGATTTCTGGGCATACAACGACATTATGGCAGCAACAGACATTGGTGCATAAAAAGTAAGAGAGATAAACACAAATTACCGGCGGTTAAAACCGCCGGTGAATAAAAATACGGCATAGGGATGTGACAGATAATGATAAAAGATGAATGGAAAAAGTATTTAAGGATAGGAATTACCGTATTTGTCCTGTTTTTGCTTGTATATTATTGGAAAATGATTGAAAACTTCGGGGTTATGTTCTTATATGCAATGGTCCCTCTTCTGGGAGGCTTTTTGGTAGCATATATTGTCAATCTCCCTCTCAGTTGGTTTGAACGTCATTTGTTCGGCAATCCAAAATCAAAATTTCTGAAGAGTATAAAAAGACCGGTTTGCATTTTGCTGTCTTTTTTGGCAATGGCGACTGTAATATTTATTGTAATAACACTTATTCTTCCTGAATTGATGCTTTGTTTTGACTTGCTTATTAAAGAGCTGCCACCGGTTATTGAAAATATGTATAAAAATCTCGACGAACAGTTTGGAATATCAAAGCTGTTTGCAGATCAAATTCAGCAGCATTTCGGTGAGAATGCGAACTGGAAAAGCCTTGTTGAGAAAGCAATCGGCTTTGTAACAACGGGACTTGGCGGAGTTATGGGCTCTATATTTACAATAATAGCGTCAATTTTCTCGACCGTTATTAACATATTTATAAGCCTTATTTTCTCGGTATATATGCTTGCAGAAAAAGAAAGGCTGACATCGGGAGTAAACAGAGTTACAAAGACGTATGTAAAACCCGCAGTAAAGAACTGTCTTGACAATGTAGTGAATGTTGTAAATAATTGTTTCCGCAGCTTTTTTGTAGGACAGTGTACAGAAGCCGTAATATTAGGGGTTTTGTGTATGATCGGTATGAATATATTCGGATTTCCTTATGCTACTATGATAGGAACACTTATAGGATTTACAGCATTAATTCCCGTTGCCGGTGCATATATAGGTGCAAGTATAGGCGCATTTATGGTGTTCACAGCAGGAACATGGCTTGATGCGCTGCTGTTTGCAGTTTTCATACTGGTACTTCAGCAGTTGGAAGGCAATTTAATATATCCGAAGGTTGTGGGAGATTCAATAGGTCTTCCCGGAATATGGGTACTTGCAGCTGTAATTGTTTGCGGATCTGCTATGGGTATATTAGGCATGTTGATTGGTGTGCCTGTTACAGCGGCCGTATATAAGCTTGTAAAGCAGGATGTCAAAGAAAAAGAAGAAGCCAGAGAGATGTCGGAAAGTACATCTGACAATTCAACGGTAAGTACGGAAGATGCAGAAATAGTATCTGAAGAATAAAATACAAAACGGTTCAACAGGTACGCATTTTCAAAATCCGGCATAATCTAAAACAGGGGAATGTTAATTACAGTATACTGTGAAAGGAAAATAACAATGAACCTGTGGGAATTGAAAAAAGGAGATTCCTCTTTTATAACAGGAACAGATATCGACGGAAATATGCGAAGACGGCTTCAGGATATAGGTTTTGTAAACGGAAGTCTTGTACAGTGTATGGGAAAAAGTCCCCTTGGCGACCCGTCGGCGTATCTTGTCAAAGGAGCGCTTATTGCAGTAAGAAAAAAAGAGGCAAAGCGCATATATATAAGTGAATAAAATCACAAAACTGCGGCAGAAATGCCGCAGTTTTTTATAGTTATATTTCCCGACAGGGGATAATTACTGTTTTCCTTGCAGTATTTCCACCTGAAGAAGAATCATTTGCAGATAAGATTTCTTTTTCTGAAATTTCATATTTTTTTGCAATGTCCCAAAGCGTTTCGTGTGATTCGGGATAATAAATTATATATTCCGAGTGGCAAAGCGGTTTTGGAGAATCATAGGAAACATTTGCTTCTGATATTGCCTCTATTCTGCTGCTGTCAAGTACTACTCCGTCTGTTTGTACAGTGGCAGAAAGGGTTATTTCACCGTCTCTCAGCACCGCAGAATCCGATACAATCTGGGTGTTTACAAAGTACTTCCTCTCTGGAGTTGCATCTTTTATGCTTTCAACGGGAAAACGCACCCCGAACGATGTCTGAACACAGCAAGGCTCTCCTTTTTCGTCGCATCCCATAATGCAGGCGGATGCTTTTCCCGATACATATAACTTGCCCTCTGATATATCTGTGCCTGTTATGTTCATTTCCATAAATGAATCCGTTATCTGTGCAACAGACGCTCTCTCTGCTGATATCTTTTCGCTGATTTCTGTTTTGTCGCTTATTTTTCCCTGTATGCTGTCACAGTTGTAATAATTCTTTTTCAAATCACAGATATAGGATGTGCAATAGCCGTCATTTGCATACTGTATCTCATCCTCATCAAATATATCAAACACCGTTTCATATCCAACTGTAACGTTGATTATTCTGTTTTCGCCGTATGGGTCAAAGGATGAGTCTGTTTCAACATCTGTAAGAATAAGACGTCCTGTGGCAAGGCATCCGGGAGAAAGGTGTTCAGATGCAATTTCTCCGCTTAACGGGAATTCCTTTGTGAGATAGATGTATTCTGCCGCCGTATCATCAGAGCCACCCTCAGCACGGTATGTGCACTTGAAAACCGCGTTGCCGTTGTAACTTAACATTCCATCCGACACATTCACATTTCCCATTACAAGCCTGCAGGTGTAGTCTGAAATATCAGCAACGGGAGGCATCTGAGCGTCAAGAGTAATGTCTTCTCTATGTTTCTCGGGCGTGTGAGAAAGGAAAATTCGTCTTGCGGCAGCGCAGGAGTTTGTGCGAAGTTCCACATCGGGATTGTCCTCGGGGGAAATAAGATGTATTTCGGAACAGTCATAGATGTTTGCAGCAACGCAGGTGTTCATTTTAATTTCCATACTTCTGGGACTTTTCTGTTTTGCGCTTGAAGCAACAACAAATGTGTTTACCTCAGATATAAGATTCGTGCTGTCTGTACCGATTCTTGATGCATCAAATGTATGTTCAAAATCAAAGGGGAAACATACAGTTTTCTGATAACCTTTAGGCTCGGAGGTGTAAAGGATATGTACATTTAATTTCACATTAACTCTGAGAAACCCATCAGTACAGCTTGTGCTTTCAACTGATGCCGTCGCATCTGATTTGAGAATACGCTGAATATTGTGACAGTATTCTGGAAGTACAGCTTCGTAAACTTTAGGTATTTCCACGCGGTCAGAGAACAGCGTGCGGCATATGGGAAGGGTGTATTTGTCCATAAAAAAGCTCCTTTGCATATTTCTTCTGAAGTAATTGTGTATCTTCAAATAAAATATATGCAAAGGAGTTGACAAGTATTACTTTTTGTCCCTCAGAAACAGTCTGAGAAAAGGTTTTAAAATTTTCGGAGGTTTAAACAGTACAATTTTCATAAAACGCATCTCCTTGTATTAGTCAGCATTTCAGTGCAAGCAGACCTGCAAACATAAGTAAGAGTGCCTCAATGCATACAAGTACTACAGGAGGAAGGAAGCTTGCGGCAAGTATTCCGAAGCCTATACACAGGACTCCCACACCCACTACAACAGACAGTTTTCCAAACTTCAAGCAAAGCACCCCTTTGTCAGTTCTCTCGGTGTATTATATGCACAAATTCTTTCCTTTGCCACAAATAAATACAAAAAAAGTCTGTGACAAATTGCCACAGACTTTTAAATCTATCTCTCAACGGGTATTTCTTCCATAAGTGCAAAGGAGAAAATAACTGATTTTGAAACCTTCTTCTTTGTAATGTCCTCAACTGCCCTGCAGTAAAGACCAAGCTGACCGGAATATCTTTCTTTCAGCAGTGAAGCACCTGTTTCCTTGTCAACTCTGTCGGTCTTGAAATCAATTACTGTATAGGTTCCATCACTGTTTTCAATAAAGCAGTCTATTACACCCTGTACAAGAACAAAATCGTCGGTTGACGGGATGTTTGCTATTACCTCAACTGCCGGAACCTTGAGATTAAACCTTAGTTCTCTGTACACATTCACAGCATTTTTTATGCTGTTGTACAAGTCCGTTTCAAAGAAGCTGTCAAGCCTTGAAATGTCAAGCATCTCGCGTTGCTTTTCTGTAATAAAACCGTCTTCATAAAGCCTGTCAGCTTCATAAATACATCTGCCGTTCTCACAGCTTGCGAAGTCTGCAAACTGCATAAACATATGCATCGCAGTTCCTTTTTCTGCCGCACTTTGTGAGACATCTTCCCAGACAAATTCAGGCTTTTCAAGAGGCTTTCTCTGAACGCTTGAAGCAAGGCTTGTATCTTCGTAATCGAGAAGTCCCTGCTTCAGCAGAGATACAGTAAGCTTAGGCGGAACGGAAACGATTGATGACACTGCCGCATTACGGGTAACAATCTGCTGTTTCAGCTTTTCAAGCAAGTCAGCGTCAGGTGCGTATACAGCCTCGGCTGTTTCGTCTGAATTGTTTGCCTTACTGTCAGCATCAACATCATTGCACAGAATTGTTTCAGCATCAAGTACCGTTTTACCGCTTTCAGTTATGTAGTGATACGTACCGCTGTCTTTCAGCTGTTCTATGTCACTGTGCTGTGCGAGAAAACCGAAAATTTTATCGAGATGGGATTTTCCGTCGGTCATATATTCATCACGGTTGGAATTCACACTGTCAATCAACTGCTCAAATTTATCCGGGCAGGCGGTGATGTACAGTCTGTCTTTTGCTCGTGTCAGGGCAACATACAAAAGACGCTTGCTTTCAATATGTTCATTTGTGTCATTCAACTCAAGTATAAGCTGTCTGAACGGGGTGTCGACACTGGCAAAGCCTTTTTTACCGCCAACACCTTTAAGCTTTTCAAGGGTTTTGAGCTTAAAGGACAGTCCCGATTTTTCATTCATAACAAGAGAATCAGACGAACGGCGTTTTTTCTTGTCCATTCCGAACACAAAGCAAACGGGAAACTCAAGACCTTTGGATTTGTGTATAGTCATAACACGGATGCCGGCATCTTCAGCAGCATCGGTTGCACTCTTTGTGTCGCTGCCACTCATTTTAGTTTCTATATATTCGATAAACGAAGAAAGCCCCTTGAAAACCGTTTTGTCATATTCACGCGCCATATCGTAAAAACGCATAAGGTTTTTCTTGCGGATAGATGCGGAGTGACTTGCAAATACCCCGAAGCTTTCTGATGTGCATATATTTATAAGGTCTGTCTGAACATACATTTTTCTCACAAATTCAGAAGCACTGTTGCATCTGGACATAGAGCGCAAAGACTTATGAAGCTCAAGAAATCTGTTTGCCTTAGCCTTTATCACTTCGTTGCTTCCGTGGAGTGCATATTCATTGAGCGCCGTAAAGAAACTTCCATTGCGGAGATTAAGTCTTATTTCAGCAAGCTCGTCATCATCGAATCCGCCTGCCGCAGACCTCATAAAACCTGCGGTATAAACATCTCTTTCGGGATTGTCTACAGAGCAGAGAATACAAAGAGCAAGAGTAATTTCGGGTCGGTCAAAAAAGTTTTCTCCCTTTTCACAGACAACAGGAACATTCTGTGAACTGAAATATTTTTCTAAGAATCTTGCCTCGTCCCAGGTCTGCACAAGTATTGCAACGTCATTTAGACCGTAGGGTTTTCCACCACTGTCGGTGACATCATCGCGGTTAACAACCTTTTTTATTTCATCGAGAACTGCATTTGCCTGAACAATAAGTCTTGCTTCTGATGAACGGTCTGAAAGTCCGTCCGCATTGCAAAGCATGAGCTTTACAGGCTCATCAGCCTTAATTTCTTCAACTCTTGAATATATCAGCCTGTCATCTTCGGTATAATCTTCAGGCATTATCTTGTCAAAGAGCATATTTGTAAAATCAATTACATTTTCAGCACATCTGAAATTGTTCTGCATAAACAGCTTTCTTCTGGGAGCAGAAGGGCTTTGAACATCTTCAAAATCCCTGCGGTATGTGTTGAAAATCTCAGGTCTTGCTCCACGAAATCCGTAAATACTCTGTTTTGAGTCACCAACCATAAAGCGGTTACATTCAAAACCGCCGTAGGCAGTTCTTGATATTGCACGGAAAATCATATCCTGAACGGGATTTATGTCCTGATATTCGTCAATGTACAGTTCTTCAAATTCTGCCGAAAGAGCGTGGGCAATACCGCTTGTTGTACCTGAATCAATGTCGTCATAGAGAAGTCCAAGCGTCATTCTTTCCACGTCTGAAAAGTTAAGTATGCCGAAATTCTTTTTAGCCTTGGCAAAACGGCTGTCTGCCTCAAGAATGATGTCCTTTATTTCACAAAGGACATTGTAATAATCATCGGCGCACTTTTTGAGGGTGTCGCTTTTGACAGTGAAATAGGAATCTCTCAGCTCTTTGATAAGCTCTCTCGACAGCTTCAATTTTTCATATATCTCACTTGCAAATTCCGGGTCGGGATAACTGCTTGGTCTGCAGGTCTTGAATTTCAAGTTCTGCAGGCAGTAAACTGTATCATCATAACTTGAATTTATGCTGTTTATAAGTATTTTTGCAAATTCGCTTTCGTTTTCAAAAACAGATTCGAATTTCTCATACACTTCGGGATTGGTTTTACACTTTTCAATAGTTTTTTCAGTGCCGTCAAGTGCTTTTTGTGCAGTGTTTATTGCTGTTTTCTGAATCAGTTTTCCGTAATAGGAGTCAAAGAATTCGTCGCATTTTGCTGATTCTTTATACTTTTCACAGGATTCCGAAAGAAAAGTTTCAACTGACGGGAGATTAAGAAGTGCTTTATAGAGGTGAATGATTGTTTTTTCAAAATTATCTCCGCTTTTTGCTCCTGCAAACAGTTCGTAGAAGGTGAGGAAGTATTCGCTTCCGCTGTCGGCAGACATTTTTTCTTCTACAATATCACCAACAATTCTGGCAAGAATAACATCTGTTTCCGTTTCTTCTGCTATGCGGAGCTTTGGAGGAAGTCCAAGTCTTTGAAAGTTATCTTTTACAATATCGTAGCAAAAAGAGTCAATAGTACAGATTTTCGCCTGGGGAAGAAGTGCAAGGTTTCGTGTTATTTTTTTGTTATCGGGAAACTCTGCACTTTTTTGTGTAAGAGCAGTTCTTATTCTGTCAGACAGCTCTTTTGCTGCGGCATTTGTAAAGGTAACTATAAGATATTTGGTTATGTCAGTGTTGGCATCGTCTGAAAGGAGCCTGTCGATAATTCTCTCTGTGAGAACTCTTGTTTTACCGCTTCCTGCGCCTGCAGCTACAAGCAGGGAACAGTCTTTTGTATCGATTGCTGTTTTTTGTGCGGGGGTAAAATTCATAATACTGCTCCTTTCATACGTTATTTGATATATGATATCATATATTTCAAAAAAAATCTATACATATTTGGTTAAATATCTCTGCATTGTCCGTCAATACAGTGCCCTCAGATGAGCAAATCTACAAAGAAAGAGGCTTTGCCTTCCCCGTTTTGGGGAAGGGGGATCACGCTTTGCGTGGTGGATGAGGTTATGCCGAGGCAAAAACTTAATTCAAACAAGAGCATCATTGATGCTCTCCGTCAACAATAAAATTGTAAGATTTTATTGTTGACAAAGAAAGAGGCTTTGCCTCCACAGAAAAACGGCGGTGATTTTGTCACCGCCGTCAAATATTAATCTTCAGAATTCTTTTCTCTGATAATAAGCTTTATGGGAGTTCCCTCAAAGCCGAACACTTCACGAAGCTTGTTTTCAATATATCTCTGATAAGAGAAATGGA
>JAZOLW010000012.1:0-2466 GCA_045653405.1 Eubacteriales bacterium
GCAGCCCGTACCGCAAGTATAGGTACAAGGTCAGGGATGTTCCTTGCATCAAAGTGAATGCCGTGCGTGCCGTTTGGTGCGCTGACTGTAACACTGTCACCGTGCTTTTCTACCTGCATACCCATTTTTTCAAGGATTTCACATATTGCCTTGTCAGGTTGTGATGAATTGTGATTAAGTCCCCTCACAGTTATCTTTTCTTTTCCATTTACTGCACATAGCCAGAATGCCGCATTAGACCAATCACCCTCGGCGTCTATGGTATAATCCGGTGCAGTATATTTTCCCTTTACCGAATAAACACCGCTATCAGAATAAACATCAACACCAAACACCTTCATAGCATCTGCAGTCAAATCAACATATCCTGCTGATTCAAGGGAAGTGGTAAGTTTAATTCCGAGGGAATCACAAAGGGGGAGAACAAAGAGAAGCCCTGAAAGAAACTGAGAACTTACATTTCCCGATATTTCAAACAAGCCTGCCGGTTTTGCACATTTCTTTATATTTATCGGAAGCGTATATGAAGAAAACTCCGCCCCCATTTTTTCAAGTGATTTGCAAAGCTGTTCAAAGGGCCTTTCGGGAAGCTTGCCCGAACCTGTAATTACTGCGTTTTTGCAAAGAAGTGTTGCAAGGGGTAGAATAAATCTTGCCGTTGAACCGCTTTCAACACAGTCAAGAACAGCGCCCACAGGAATATTATCAACATCTATGGGTCTCACTATCTCAATAATGCCATCTGTCACCGAAATAACAGCCCCCAGTGCCTCAAGACAGGATATTGTAGCCGTTATGTCCTTTGACAGAGTAGCTTCATATCGTATTTTGCTCGGCTCATCCGAAAGGCATCCGCAGATAATAAGTCTGTGAAGATGTGACTTTGAAGATATAGCTTTAATTTCTCCCGACAGAAGCTTTCCGTGAGGAATAATTATGTTTTCCATATTTTCGCCTTTCAGACAAAAGCCTTGTCAATAAGTTTTCTGAAATCGGAAACAGTCATAGTTTCCAGTACACATTTGCCTATTTTCTTTGGTATTACGGGAGTAATTGTACTTCCCTCAACTTTCTTATCGCCTGCCGCGATGTCGAAGAGGGTATCGGCATCTATATCGTATGATGTAGGGAGACCGTACTTTAAAAGGACATTATTCAGCCTTGCCGATATGTTTTCTTCGGCAAAGCCTGCGTTTTCGGCAATGCGTGATATCATTATCATTCCCACAGCAACTGCCTCCCCGTGAGTAAGGGAAAAATCGCTGTGCTTTTCTACCGCATGACCGAGTGTGTGACCGAAATTGAGCAATTTTCTTTCACCCTTGTCAAATTCATCATTCTCGACTATATCACGCTTTATGCTGATGCATCTTTCTGCCAGTGTCACATAATCGGGAGAAGCATTTTCAAGCATACCGAAAAGCTCCTTGTCGCATATCATGCCGTATTTGATAACCTCGGCATATCCGCAGGAAATCTGTCTTTTATCAAGTGTGTCAAAGGCTTTTGTATCACAAATAACAAGAATTGGCTGATGAAAAGCTCCTGCAAGATTCTTTCCGTGTTTCAGGTCTATTGCTGTTTTACCGCCCACAGATGAATCTACAGCTGCAAGAAGCGTGGTTGGAATCTGAACAAAATCAATTCCGCGAAGATATGTTGCAGCACTAAAACCTGCAATATCACCCACAACTCCTCCTCCGAGAGCTATAATCAAATCAGTTCTTGTAATCTTGCTTTGAGCAAGAAATTCGAGTATGTTGCCATATGTTTCAAGATTCTTGGACTTTTCTCCGTTTTCAAAGGTGAACGAATATACCGAATATCCGCTTTCCTCAAGACTTTTCTTTACCGTTTCTCCGTAAAGCGGAAAAACCTTGTCATCGGAAATGATTGCGGCTTTGCAAGGCTTTTTCACCTTTGCAACAAGTCCTCCTGTACTTTCAAGGAGATTTTCTCCTATGAGTACCTCATATTCAGTTGAAGTTTTTACCTTAACTGTTTTCATAAACATATATCTCCCGATAGTTAATTTCCGTCAACAATATTCTTACATTCAGTACCCACACGAAGCAACTCAGTAAGTGTTTCTCTGTCGTTATTGCTGATTGCTTTTCTGTAGTCCTCAAGTGCGCCTATAATGTTATCAAGTTCGTGTACAAGATTGTCGCTGTTTTGCAAGAAAAGGGTGGACCACATTTGTTCATTGAGTGTCGCAACTCTTGTCATATCCTTGTATGAGCCTGCCGAAAAGCCGTGATGAAGCTTTGCAGTGTCGCTCTTGATGTATGCACCCGAAACAACATGTGCAAGCTGTGAGGTGAAAGCAATGATTCTGTCATGTTCTTCTGCAGTGGTTGCGGAGAAGAAACCAAAATGACAGGGAGACAGAGCCTGCTTACAACGGTCCAGCAATTCCATATCGTCCAATCGGGGCGGGACCAGTACCATGGGTTGCCCGCAAGA
>JAZOLW010000013.1:0-6980 GCA_045653405.1 Eubacteriales bacterium
GATTTTTCTGCAAGAGCATCTGAAAAGTCGTTTGCTCTTGTAGACATATAAGCTTCAAGGGCGTGTGTAAGCACATCAAAGCCTGTATCTGCAGTTATTACGGGTGGAACACTCTTTACAAGGTCTGCATCGAGAACTGCAATTTCAGGAAGCATACTTTCATCAACAAGGGGTATCTTCTTTCCGGCTGCTGTATCTGATACAACTGCAAACTGTGTTACTTCAGAGCCTGTTCCGCTTGTTGTGGGAACTGCAATAAGCTTTATATTCTTTCCGTAGTGTTCACGGATAATCATAAGTGTTGACTTTGCCGCGTCAATGGCACTGCCGCCGCCGAGAGCAACAACAGTATCGGCATTGCAGTCGGTTACAAACTTAACAGCAGAGGATATCAGTTCAACAGGAGGATCGGGCTTTACTTCTGAATATACAGAAATCTTTTCACAGCCTGTCATATATGCCGCAACCTTATCAGCCGCACCTGAAGACACCATAAATGCATCAGTGAACAGCACAGCACTTGCACTCTTTACTCCCTTTAATACTGCAAGGGCATCGTTTCCGAAAATTATATCCGTTTTAAGTTTAAATCTTTCCATAATTTTTCCTTTTACGCTTTAGCAAAAACAATTGTGTTTATTTTAACAAATTTTTCCGGAAGAAATTGTACTAATAGTACAACTCCACATTATTGCTTGCGAGATATTTCTTCCATTCGTCGCTGGGCTCTGTATCTGTTACAAGAACATCAACGTCGGATATTTCAGCAAATCTTACAAAAGATGTTTTATCAAACTTTGTATTATCAACCGCGAGATAAATCTTTCTTGCAGAACGCATAAACGCTTTCTTTATCTGTGCGTTGTAATCTCTTGTATCGGTAATTCCCTTTTCCATATCAAGTCCTTTGCAGGAAATAACTGCAAGGTCTACATTATATTCATCAATTACGCTTTCTGCCTGTCTGCCTGAGAAAGAAAGTCCGTGCTTTACAAATTCTCCGCCTGTAGATATTATTCTCCAGTCATTTTTCTGAGGAACTTCCAGAAGCACCTCGATGGAATTTGTAATAAGTGTTATATTGCTTTTATCTGCGATACTTTTCACAGTAAACAGAGCTGTTGTACTTGAATCAAGCAATATATAGTCACCATCATTGATAAGGTTGCCAATGATGTCAGCAATATATTTCTTTCCCTCAACATTTGTCTGCTTTCTTACGGTAAAGGGCAAATCAGCGTTAAGATTATCGTTCTTAACAGCACCGCCGTAAGTCTTTTTTGCAAGACCGTCTTTTTCAAGTTTATCAAGGTCGCGACGAATTGTTTCTTCAGTCACGTTATAATGCTGAGCCAAATCTACGACAATTACCTTGCCTTCAAGCGTCAGCTTTGTAAGTATCTCATTTCTTCTTTCTATTGGAAGCATAATCTACTCCTCTTTTGCAAATAAGCCGGTAGGTTAAACCGGCTTATTTTATGCAATTATTAAAGAATACTGGACCAGATGCTCTTATCGGGGTTGGGAATTACAGAGTAATCAAGAAGCATTCCTTCTTCTCCGATAACAGCCTTTGCTCTGTCAATTGCTGCTGTAACGGAAGCAACTGTTCCTGTGAGCAGCATATATGACTTTCCGCCAAGACCTCTTGCAATTCTAAGTTCAATCAGCTTAATTTCAGATGCCTTTGCAGCAGTATCAGCTGCAACAATTATTGAAGGTGCAGAGAATGTTTCAAGAACGCCGAGTGCCTTTGCATCGCCGATTTCTCCGCCGCCATATATTGCCTTGAATATGTCTTCGTGGGGATTGCCCAGTACAAAGCTGTCTGTAAGCTGTTCGGGGAGCTTTGCCTTTGCAGCATCAATAGATGCCTTAACTGCGCTAAGCTCGCCTGTTACGATTACAACATACTTACCGGGACATACAGCAGATGCCTGAATTACTTCAATTTCCGCTGTCTTTACCATTGTATCAGCCGCTGTAATACCGGATGATACTGTTCTGTATTCAACCATTCCAATGGATCTACTCATTTTCAACTACCTCCGGATTACTTAGCGTCAATAAGCACATATTTGTCTGTAACTTCAGCAACTGTTCCGTTAACAGATGCGTGAACCGGCAGACTGAGTGCGTTTTCTACCGCGCTTCCTACTACATCGCCTGCTTTCACCTTATCTCCTGTCTTAACAGTAGCAGTTGCAGGTGCACCGATGCTCTGGGAGAGCATTATCTTTACTCTTGATGCACCAATGAGTTCTTCGCTCAAAGGAGCAGGTACGTCATAAACATCAAGACCAAGTCTTGCTTTAAGTCTTTCCATAGGAACTGTTCTGTACTCTCTTGTAGAAGATACAGGAGCAAGTTCTACATCATCCGGAATCTTTATTCCATTCTTTCTGAGCATACTCTTTGTTGCCGCAATCATAGTTCTGGGATTAAGTCCCTGACCGCAGGCATACATTTCACAAAGACCGCAGGCTGAACAGAACATGGTGTTAATATAAGGAGCTGTATCGCTCACCGCACCGCTTGATGCCGCCTGCATAAACTTCTGGGGCTCAATGGGGTGACCTAGTACATTTCTTGAACAGAGGTCTGTACACATTCTGCAGTTGCAGCAAGCCGCCATTGCACGCTTCATATTGATTCCCATGGGTGTAAGGCGCTTTGCGACGATATACTGATGTTCGGGCATTACAAGCACTGCATTTGATGTCTTTGTTACAACATCGTTCTTATGTGCAATCATACCTGTCATAGGTCCGCCTGCGATAAGCACAGGGTTATCCACTGTTGCGCCGCCTGCCATTTCAATAAGCTCACCGTAGGTCATACCCAAAGGAGCTTTGAGAGTAACAGGGTTCTTTACTTCGCCGCAGATTGTTATGTATTTGTAAGTTACAGGAGCTTCTTCCTTGAGCGCTCTTGCAACATTGAGTGCTGTTTCAACATTGAATACGGTAACTCCTACACTTATCGGAATCTTTCCGGGAGGAACTACTCTTCCTGTTGTTTCGTAAATAGTAACAACTTCGTCACCTGCGGGGTAAATTTCGGGAAGAAGACCTATTTCCGTATTCTTATAGTTTGATATAACTTTATTTACAGCCGCAATTGCTTCTTTATAAGCAGGTTTTACGGCGATAATTACTTTTGAAGCCTCAACTGTTTCTGCAATAACAGAAAGTGCATACAAAATCTCCTCTGCGTGATTTTCAAGCACCTGTCTGTGGAGCTTGAGCAGAGGTTCACACTCAGCACAGTTGAGTATTATTATTTCAGTTGCCTTATTGAGCTTTGCGTATGACGGGAAGCCCGCACCGCCTGCACCGGCAACACCTGCTTTTTTAATTATTTCTGACAGTGTGTTAAAATCCATTCTCATTCCACCTGTTTCCAAATCAATCGGTCAAAAAATACCGATACATTAATTTTTAGTGAATGCTTTTCCCGGACAAAAAATACCGTCCGTTCTTTAGCCTTCCAGATTTTCGGGATTGTCTATAATTCCTACGATAGCCGCATCAACGGGCGCAATATCAAGCCCGCAGCCTACTCTTGCCGCACTGCCGCATGCCACAAGCACAGTTTCTCCTACGCCGGCACCGACATTATCTATTGCGATAAAGCAAGAAGAACCCATATTCCCCTTAAGATTTTCAAGAGGTTCAACTATGAGCAGCTTCTGACCTATAAGATTTTCATTCTTGCGTGTAGACACAACGTGTCCTACAACCTTACCTATGATCATTTGTCAGTGTCCATGCCTTTCTTCTGTAAATAAAATATTTTGCGTCGGGAAGCAGGTTTCCCTGCCTCCCGTGCACTTCCGGCTACGCCGGATACTTACCTCGCATGTAAGATTATACCTTCAGTAACAAATTACTTGATAGAAGGAAGAATCTTTTCAACGTCTGAATGAGGTCTGGGGATAACGTGAGTAGCAATGATTTCGCCGAGTCTCTGAGCTGCTGCTGTGCCGCTTTCAACTGCTGCCTTAACTGCTCCTACGTCGCCTCTTACCATAACGGATACGAGACCGGAACCTATCTTTTCTGTTCCTACGAGTTCAACATTTGCAGCCTTGAGCATTGCATCTGCTGCTTCGATTGCTGCAACCAAGCCTCTGGTTTCTACCATACCTAATGCCTGCTGTACCATAATAGTTTTCTCCTTAATTTCTACTTTTTTTGTTGCCGCCGGAGCCTTTACCGCTTTTACGGTTTCTTCTGCCGGCGCTGCTATTACAGTCGATGCTGTCTTTGCAGTTGTAGTTTTTTTAGTTGTTTTTCTTTCTGCCATTTCCGATTACCTCCGAAACGGGAATCCTCTCAGCTCTTAAAATTAGAGCTTGGGAAGAATCTTTTCAACGTCTGCGTGAGGTCTGGGAATTACGTGTGTTGCGATGATTTCGCCGAGCTTAGAAGCTGCTGCTGTGCCGCTTTCAACTGCTGCCTTAACCGCTCCTACGTCGCCGCGAACCATTACAGATACGAGACCGCTACCGATCTTTTCTGTTCCTACGAGTGTTACTTCTGCTGCCTTAACCATTGCATCTGCTGCTTCGATAGCTGCTGTGAGACCTCTGGTTTCGATCATACCTAATGCTTCCATTGCCATTGTTTTGTCCTCCTTAAAGGTTGTTATATTATTTTTTTATTTTTCTTAATTTAAGATTACTCGTTTACGATAGCAATCTTGAGACCTTCCATCTTGAGGTTCGTAACGAGAGCTTCGTTAATCTTATCAAGAGGATACTTGTGAGTGATAAGCTTTTCAAGGGGAATACCGATTCCCTTTGCGCGCTTGAGGAAATCGAATGTTGTTGCGTAATCTCTGAGAGTATATACCCAAGAACCAACTGTTGTGATTTCCTTTGCACAGATATCAAAGTGGGGATTGATTGTTGCGTCTCCGCCGTTGATGAAGAAGCCGAGTTCGCAAAGTCCGCCGCCGTTTCTGATGAACTTGTAGATATTTGCGTGAGCTACAGGTGAACCTGTGCACTGGAACGCAAAATCTGCTTCATATCCGCCGAAGGCATCCTTTACACCGCCCGCAAGAGCTTCAACACCGCTAAAGTTCTTGAAGTTAACTGTCTTTGTTGCACCCATTTCGAGAGCAAATGAAAGTCTCTTATCTTCACCGTCTACCGCAACAATGTTTTCAATACCCATTGTACGGAGAACTGCAATACAAATAAGACCGATAGGTCCGCAGCCCTGAACAACTACTCTGGAGTTGAATCTGAGAATTCCTGTTGTCTTTGCACGTTCAACTGCGTGAATAAGAACTGCACAAGGTTCGATAAGGATTCTGGAATCGAGGTCGAGGTCGCTTACGTTGAATACTGTTGAACCGCCCTTAACTACTATGTAATCAGCAAACCAACCCTTGAAGTGGTTGTCGTCGCTGTCAGGGAGAAGTCCGTAAACGTCTGCGCCGCCTACATTCTGCTTGTTGAGGTCATACATTGTGATATCGGGGTTATCCTTGAATATCATACATGTAACAACCTTGTCGCCTACGTTAAGAGGCTTGCCTGCGCTATCCTTCTTTACGTTCTTACCCATCTTAACGATTTCACCTGTTCCCTCGTGACCGAGAGCAACGGGGATAAGACCGAAGGGATCGCGCTTGAATTCGTGAGCATCTGTTCCGCAAACGCCGCAGCCTTCAACCTTAACGAGTATATCGTCATCACCGAGTTCAGGAATGGGATATTCAACTACGTCAAAATTTTCAAGCTTTGTGAGCATTGCAACTCTGCCGGTCTTAGGATTACTTCCTGAAGCCTTTGCAGGAGCTGATGCGGAAACGGGAGCATCCTTTATGTTGGCAATAACCTGTTTAACGATAGCTTCTATATCATTGTTATTGATAGCCATTGTTATTGTCTCCTGTTTCTGAATTTTGTCACAGCAGATTGTTTACAAAGTAATCTCTGCCGTATTCGCCGAGCAGTGTATCCTGTTCAGCAGTGCCGCCGCTTACTCCGAGTCCGCCTAAAACAGTACCCGAAGCCACAAGGGGTTCTCCACCGCCGAAAATCACAATTCTTCCGTTATTGGTGAACTGTATTCCGTACAGTGAGCCGCCCGGGGCAGCAAGTTCGGCAAGCTTTGCAGTGGACATTTTAAGCGACACAACAGTGAATGCTTTATTCACCGCTATATCATAGCTTGCGATAAATGCGTCATCCATACATTCGACAGCAATTGTATTGCCTCCTGCATCGGACACCGCCACCACAGCCTTAACGCCCATTTCAGCCGCCTTTTTTTCTACCGCGCAAATCAACTCACGCGCCGCTGCCAGTGTCATTTTTGTCAAAGGAGCACGCTTCGGCTTTTTCGCCGGAACACCGCTTTCCATAACTTCTTTTACAACACTGTCAACGATTTTTGATATATCGTGGCTCATATTGACCTCTTTAATGATTTTGTATTTCAACCAATCAGGCGAAAGACCCATTGGTCTGAGCCGGAAAGTCATGCACCTTTGTTCGCACTAAGTCTGTAGCGACAGTGCGAGGGGATGCAATCCACTTACTTGAGAGATGCGAGAACCTTCTTTGTGATTTCAGCGATGAGAGCTGCATCGTCAGCATCGTGGCCGTGGCCGCCGCATGAGCAGTTGCCGCCGCATGAATGACAGCTGGGTTTACCCTGCTTTGCATTGGGGCAGAGGTCTGCGGGATGCTTACCCTTCATACCGAACTGTCTTCTGATTTCGTAGAGTCTCTGTACCTGAGCTTCAGAAAGCTGCTTAGGTCCGCCGAGCATCTTTGACTGGTAAAGAAGCTGTGCATAGAATTCTACGGATTCCATCTTGTGGTATGCATTGAGAAGAGAATCAGAGAATGCAAGAGCACCGTGGTTTTCGAGAAGTACTGCATCATAGTACTGGAGATACTTTGAAACTGCATCAGGAATTTCCTCTGTAGAAGGTGTGCCGTATTCAGCAATCGGAAC
>JAZOLW010000014.1:0-17119 GCA_045653405.1 Eubacteriales bacterium
ATCAAGACCTGATTTTAAAGAAGTTTACCATAGCATACAAGGAAATATGTTTAATTGCGATTTGGAGATGCTTTCAGCAGACCAGCTTGCAGTAGGGTTAATGTTTCCTTTTGCCAGCAGAATGAGTGGAAGTTTTGAAGATAGCTTTGCGGAATCGGGTAGATTGAGACAGTTTGTTTTAGCTTTATACAATAAATCAGTGGGTTAAGTAAGAATTTTTTGTCTGACTTTAACACAAGATTTCATTAAAAAGACTGATAACCGGATTATACAGTCTTTATATAAAGAGTGTCGAAATTTAGCGAATGATATTGATAAAATGATTATATAATGCTGAATAGCTAAGGAGCTAAATGTTATGAAAAAGGAACTAAAAAAACGAGATTGTGATATTAAAATAAAGTTGACTCCAAGCGGCACACAATATTTGCACTTTGAGATGGATATCCGCGGTGATCACTTAGAATTTTTACCTGCTTCCACGGTGGGTGTGCAATTTGGTGCAGTTGTTAGCGCTCTTTACACTTTGTTTCATGAGAAAGATGATGGACACGAGGAATGGAGTACTCGTGAGTATATCTCTGATGAAGAACACATTATCCATGCTACTGTCACAAAAGTTAGTTGGGATAATGAAGGTACCGATATAGATATTATTATGTCGCGTAAATGTGAAGTTGATATAGACTACGAAAATGATTTAACGGAAATTAAAATCAAATGCTACGATGATTTACTGAAAAAGCATACGGTTAAGACGAAAGATTTATGTTATGCGGTTGCTAAAGCGTGCACCGAAGTTTTAAAAGAATATGGCTTTTATGGATATCGCTATTCAACAAAATATGATTATTTTGATATACACCAATTACTTTATATTAAATCTTTTGCTCTTTTGAATTTTGAAGCGAGAGAACTCACACCTGTAAACGAGAATGAGTGGGCAATGGGAACATCGTTTGAAAAGGAAATGGAACTTTTGTTGTTTGATATGTAGTTCTAACTTAATACGAACTTAAAAGAACCAATAATACAAAAAGTTTAGCGGAGAAAAAATGGCAAGAGAGATTAATTTCAAAGACACAACAAGAGCGTCGGCATATGAGCTTTGGATGAAAGCACCAAATCCTATGGTTACGTTTTTTAAGACGCTTGATGTGACAAATCTTGTTAAGATGTCAAAAAAGAAAAAGCATAAATTCAATATGTTGCTTGATTTTTGCGTCGGCAAAGCGGCATCATCCGTAAAGGAATTTTATATTCTTCCGGTTGGCGAAAAACTGATGCAGTATGATACCCTTGCGGTTAACACTATTGTGAAGAATAAAGACGGAGAGGTAAGTTCCTGCGATATTCTCTTTACTGATGACTTAAATGCCTTTAACTGCGACTACCTGAAATATACGGCAGAGGTGTCGCAAAGCTGTACAGACAGAGATTTGTCTGCTGACAGTATGGTAATCGGCACATCAGCAATAGTTGACACGGAAATTGACGGTGCAGTAGGAATGAACAGCGGAATTTTCAATAACCCATTTATTATATGGGGAAGATACCGCAAAAAGCTGTTCAGATATTATCTTCCTATATCTTTCCAGTTCCATCATACCCAGATGGACGGAGCACACGCAGGTGAATTTTTAGAAAATCTGCAAAGAGAAATCTACAGGATGAACTAATCCCCCACAATGGCAGATAAAACAAGTGCAGTTTACATATTCAGGTGATAAAATTGATAAAAAACTATATATTTGACTTTGGCAATGTTCTTGCAGAATTTTACCCCGACAGACTTACCGCACCTTTCGTTCAGGATAAAGAAAGTGCCAAACTTATAAGCGGTGTCGTTTTTGACCGCATATACTGGGACAAACTGGACGCAGGAACAATAACCGATGACGAGGTAAAGGCTGATATCGTCAAACGCTTGCCGAAGAATCTTGGCAGTACTGCTTGCAAAGTGTACGATAACTGGATAAACACAATGACACCTGTCCCTGGGATGCAGGAGCTTGTTGACGATATAAAAAACACAGGTAAAAAGCTCTATCTTATATCCAATATAAGTGTAGGATTTGCAAAAGGCTATTGTAAAGTTAAATGGATAAAAGAACTGCTGGATTTATTTGACGGACTTGTTCTGTCGGGAGTGGTAGGTCTTACTAAGCCCAATAAAGGTATTTTTGAATATCTGCTGGAAAAATACAATCTTAATGCACAAGAATGTCTGTTTATTGATGACAGCGAAAAGAATATCAAAGGTGCAGAAGCGACGGGAATATCAGGCTATCTTTTCGACGGAGATGCACTAAAACTTGGAAGTTTTATTAAACAGAAGGAGTTCCAATGAAAACTGTATTTATAGTAAACCCGCAGGCGGGTCAGGGAAAGAACACAGATTTACTTATAAAATCAATAGAACAGATAATATCGGAAACAGGTGCGGATGCATCGCTGTATGTGACAAAATCAGTAGGGGATGCAGAAGTTTACACAAGAGAGTATTGTGAAACAAATGGACCTGCAAGATTTATTGCCTGCGGAGGAGATGGAACTCTTAACGAAGTACTGAACGGTGTAATTGGATATCAGGATGCTGAAATAGGAGTTATACCCAGAGGAACAGGAAACGATTTCTGCAGAAATTTCGGTGATGGATATGATTTTACAAATATACGTCAGCAAATATTTGGAAACACAGTGAAATGCGATGCAATTAAGTACAGTACATACTCTGACAGCGAAAATAAGAAGGGATATTGCGTTAATATGTTCAACATAGGCTTTGATTGCAACGTTGCGGATATGACAGCTACAATGAAGAAAAAGCCGCTTATTTCAGGCTCACTGGCATACTTCCTTTCTATACTTGTAACGCTGGTAAAGAAAAAAGGTGCAGATTTAAAAATAGAAATTGACGGCGAAACTGTACATAACGGCAGACTTCTTCTGACGTCTGTAGCCAACGGTTCATATTGCGGAGGGGGAATTAAAAGCAATCCCTTTGCATCAACCTCCGACGGTCTTATAAATATTAATGTTATCAAAAATGTTTCCCGATTGAAGTTTATTACTCTGTTGCCTCACTATATGAAGGGAACTGTGTTTGACCTTACGGGAATAGAAAAGTTCATTACATCAAGAAAATGCAAGCATATAAAAATCACTCCCAACACCGATGCATTCCGCCTGTGTGTTGACGGCGAGATATTCGACGGGGGAGTTACGGATTTTGATATAATACCTAATGCATTTAACTTTGTAATCCCCGGTGAAATATCATATGCTAATGAAAGTGTGGCAGAAAAAGAAAAAGCCCTTTGATTTATAGCAGGGAAATACATAAACAAAAACCACCCCCACGGGTGGTTTATTTTTGAAAACAAAAGAGCCTGTAACTTTGTTACAGGCTCTTCAGTTTTCAGTTAAATTTGCATAAAGCGTGCTGCAATTACTTAAACTTACGCTTACGAGCAGCCTCGGACTTCTTCTTGCGCTTTACGCTGGGTTTTTCGTAATGTTCTCTCTTGCGGAGCTCTGTAAGAACACCACTTCTTGCACACTGTCTCTTAAATCTGCGAAGTGCGCTGTCAAGCGATTCATTATCCTTGATTTTAATTTCTGCCATCTATTTCCCCTCCCTCCGCTTTTGGCAAAGAGAATTTTTTATGCCATATAATATTATACATAATGCATACGCCAATGTCAATACTATTCGGGAAATATTTGTGAATTAAATGTTAATTTTAAGATTTTAGAAAATTATCTTACAACAATATTGATGAGCTTGTCGGGAACAACGATTTCCTTAACAATCTGCTTGCCTTCAATTTGCTTTGCAAACTTTTCTTCAGCCTTTACAGCAGCAAGTGCGCTGTCCTTGTCAAGACCAGCAGGAAGGGAGATTGTACCCTTGAATTTACCGGAAATCTGAACTGCAATTTCAACGGTAGAATCAACAGTCTTTGCAGGGTCATATTCAGGCCATTTTGCGAGAGAAGCAAGGGAATCCTTACCGCAAATCTCGTGCCACATTTCTTCTGCGAGGTGAGGTGCAAAGGGACATACAAGACGGGTGAATACTTCAAGCTCGTCAAGTGTAAGTGAGCCGTTGTCGTAAATTTCATTGATAAGTGACATCATTGCCGCAATGGCAGTGTTCATCTTAAGACCGTCAATATCTTCTGTAACCTTCTTGATTGTCTTGTGGAAAGAGCTTTCAAGCTTTTCTGTTACACCTCTGCCTGATGCGATTTCGGAAAGACCTGCAAATCTGTCAAGGAATCTCTTACAGCCCTTGATGCTCTGGCTTGACCAGGGTGCAGCCTTTTCAAAGTCACCGATAAACATTTCGTAAAGACGCATTGTATCAGCGCCGTATTCGTTGATGATATCATCGGGATTTACAACATTTCCTCTGGACTTTGACATCTTTTCTCCGTTTTCACCGAGAATCATACCATGGGAGGTACGCTTAGCATAAGGTTCGGGCTTGGAGAGTATGCCGATATCATAAAGGAACTTTGCCCAGAATCTTGAATAGAGCAGATGGAGTGTTGTGTGTTCCATACCGCCGTTGTACCAGTCAACAGGCATCCAGTAGTTGAGGGCTTCCTTTGAAGCAAGAGCTTCTGTATTGCAGGGGTCGCAATATCTGAGGAAGTACCAGGAAGAACCTGCCCACTGAGGCATTGTATCTGTTTCTCTTTCAGCCTTGCCGCCACATTCGGGACAAGTGCAGTTTATCCATTCTGTAAGAGCTGCAAGAGGGCTTTCGCCGTCAGCACCGGGCTCGTATGTTGAAACTTCGGGGAGGGTGAGGGGAAGTTCGTTTTCGGGAACTGCTACCCATCCGCACTTTTCACAGTGTACAAGGGGAATAGGCTCGCCCCAGTAACGCTGTCTTGAGAATACCCAGTCACGGAGCTTGAAGTTAACCTTCTTTTCGCCCTTGCCGTTTTCTGTGAGCCATTCTGTAATCTTTGCCTTTGCATCAGCAACTTCAAGTCCGTTAAGGAACTCGGAGTTCACTAACTTTCCTGTTGCAACATCGGTAAATGCTTCGTTCTGAACATCGCCGCCTGCAACAACTTCAATGATGGGAAGCTCAAATTTCTTTGCAAAATCCCAGTCGCGTGTATCGTGTGCAGGAACCGCCATAATTGCACCTGTTCCGTATGTGATAAGAACGTAGTCTGATACGAAAATGGGAATTTCCTTGCCGTTTACGGGGTTGATGGCGCGGATGCCCTTGAGCTCAACGCCTGTCTTTTCCTTTTTGTCAGCAAGTTCTGTTCTTTCAAAGTCGCTCTTTCTTGCCGCCTCTGCCTTGTATGCGTTAACTGCACCAATGTTTTCAATGCTTGAAGCATACTTTTCAATAAAGGGGTGTTCGGGAGCGATAACCATATATGTTGCACCGAAAAGGGTGTCGGGACGTGTTGTGTAAACGCGGAGCTTTTCGCCGGCAGTTGTTTCGAAATCAACTTCTGCACCTTCTGAACGGCCAATCCAGTTTTTCTGCTGGGTGTTTACTCTGTCGATGAAGTCAACAAGGTCAAGGTCGTCGATAAGACGCTGTGCGTATTCTGTAATCTTGAGCATCCACTGGCTCTTTTCACGTCTGATAACTTCGCTGCCGCACCTTTCGCAAACGCCGTTTACCACTCCTTCGTTTGCAACTACGCACTTGCACGAAGTACACCAGTTAACAGCCATCTTGGACTTGTAAGCAAGTCCTTTCTTAAAGAGCTGTATGAAAATCCACTGTGTCCACTTGTAGTAGCCTTCGTCGGTTGTGTTGATTTCTCTTGACCAGTCAAAAGAAAGACCGAGGGACATAAGCTGGCTCTTGAGACGTGCAATATTGTTTGCAGTTACAACCTTGGGATGAATCTTGTTCTTGATTGCAAAGTTTTCGGTAGGAAGACCGAAAGCATCCCAACCCATAGGATACAGAACATTAAAGCCCTGCATTCTCTTTTTACGGGATACAATGTCAAGCGCCGTATAAGAACGGGGATGACCTACGTGAAGTCCCTGACCTGAGGGGTAGGGAAATTCAACCAGAGCAAAATATTTGGGAAGAGAGTAATCATTTTTAGCGTGGAACGCACCTGTTTCTTCCCATACGCCCTGCCATTTTTTCTCAATTCGATTAAATTCGTACTTCATAGCTGTCAACCTTTTTATATAAAAATTAAATTATAAACTTAGTCTTCCGTCTGTTCAAAAGATACCTCTTCACATTCAGCCCACAGCTTTTCAAGATTGTAGAAATCTCTTGTCTGAGGATTGAAAACGTGAACAAGAACATTGTCATAGTCAATGAGAATCCAGTTACCGAGCCCTCTGCCTTCAACATTTGAGGGCTTAAGTCCTTTATCTTTAGCAATAACGTACTCAACTTCATCCGCAAGCGACTTAACCTGTGTAGAAGAAGTACCTGCCGCAATTACAAAATAATCTGCAATCACTGTTTTTTCATTTACCTTGAGAATCTTGATATCTCTTGCTTTTTTAGTGTCAAGAATCTTTGCTATATCAAGAGCAAGTTTCTTTATATTTTCTGCTGTCATTTTGTTCTCCTTTATTATCAGTTATAGAACCCGAGATGGGGCTGATTCTGAGTTATATCCTCTGCTGTGAGCGGAGGAGTGCTGTCATTTCCCTTTGCAATTTCCACAGCATAGAAATATTCCTCTGTAAGATCCTGATTAAACTTGTTGTGATAGGTGTTTACATATTCCATAAGGGTTGTCCTGTCGATGGAATAGTAGGAAATTCCGTTTTTGTATGCGGATTTACCGGGCATAGTAAGCATAACAACTTCTGAAAGATTAACATCAAGAGCATTTGTTGCAAAATACAGTGCATCGGTAAAAGAAAGATTTGTGTTGAGATTTCCCGTTACCTCTTTCATAAGAGTATCTACATTCAGTATGCCCTCAAGACTGAGTACCTTTTTAAAGAAAGCAGTCATAAATATTTTCTGAGCATCAATTCTTGCAATGTCTGCGGCGATATATCCTGCTCTGAATCTGATAAATTCCTCAGCCTTTTTACCGTCAAGATGCTGCTGTCCTTTGGGAATGTCAATTCTCAAATCCTGATATGGGTCATAATAGAACATATCGTCCTGAACGTATACATCAACTCCGCCCACGGCATCAACAATATTGACAAAACCGTCAAGGTTTACCTGCGCATAAAAATCAATGGGGGTTGCAAAAGAACGGGCAATAAGTGCCGATAAATATTTTATTCCGAATTTGAGTTTAATATCGTATTTGCGGTTATTTTTTTTATAGCTGTTTGTTTCACTTATATAATTAAGCAGGTCAGATGCTTCAATATCGAGAAATGATTCTTCGCAAATACTTGCAAGTTCTGCGATTTCAGCATTTCCGGCAAGCTTAGCAATACGCTCCAGTTCCTTTTCTGCAAGATTTCCGCCGTGACCGAGAACTGCGTTTATTTTACAGCCGTAATCGTTTTTACCGTCAAAATTTTCGTGGGAAATTCTGTTTTCATCATCAAGAATAAGGGTGTTGTTTACGGTAACATAGGTGTCTCTCGGAATCTGCATTATGGAAACATTTTTTTCCAGAACATCATATGTTGCAATCATTATAACATCCGACAGCCAGTTATTTCTGTCGCAACCAAGAATGAGAAAGTTATAACGGTTTTTGTTAATTGTAAGCTCTGCGCTGTTTGTATTGGCATCGTTTACAGGGGTGGATACAATGATGTTGTGTCCGTCATTTGTGTCGGGAGTGCTTACAGGTCTGTGTATGTACTTGAAGTAGGTGAAAGCACCCAGCACTGCAACAAAAAGTGTGCAGACTACAACAGCAAAGGATATGAGAAATACCTGCCAACCTGCCATTTTTCTCTTTTTATTGTGTTTTATTTTAAATTCAGCAGTAGAACCGAATTTATCTGTATTAGCCATGGTCTCCTCCGAAAAGTTCAACAAAAATCAAATATTATTTGTGTTTTCCGAAATTAAATAGTTTCTTGCGAGAATTGTGTTAATGTCTATTATACTGCCCTGTTCAAGCAGGTGTCTGACAGTTCCGTCAATACTCATAACAATTGCTTTATCAAGAGCCTGTCTGCCGTACGCCGTACCGTGTTCCTTTATGCTGTCATAAAAGAAGCTTCTTGTATCTATGCAGTGGGTATGTGTGCGGGATTCCTCAATATAATCCGCAAGGAAAATGATTTTGTCAAGAATATTCATATTTTCTTTGCCGGTTGTGTGACAGTAAATTGCAGAGAAAACGAAATCGTTGATTCCGAAGATTTTCTTTGCAAGATGTGCCGCCGTTTTTCCGTGAAGAATAGCGCTTGAAGGGGAGATACTCTCATCAATTCCAAATTCCTTACACAGCGCAAGCTGTTCATCAAGAGAACGCTTTTTTGTTATATCGTGAAGCAAAGCCGCAGCTCTTATATCATTTTTGTAGACATCCGATATATTATACACCAAAAAAATGCTTTCGGCAATAGTTATTGCTTCTTTTTCTACAAAAAATGTATGTTCAAGCCGCTTTCCGCTTAAAAATTCGGGAAGTCTGCTTCTTATAACACACAGTTCTTCATCCGAAACGGGTGTATGAGTAAATATATTGACATTAGTATTCATATTTACCTCTGAAAATATCAGGAATTTGTGTAAAGTCTGTTGTTTTTAATAAACGCTGAAACAGCAGGGTCTAAAAGGCTTTCTGCATCCTTGTCCCCAAGTCGGAGTTCCGTGCTGGAAACTTCAAGAGTGTTGCCCTTCATTACGGTAACTTGTGCGCCGTATTTTTCTTTGAGATACAGTGCAAAACGGGATAACTCATCATATTCTCCCGCTTCACGTTCCTTTGAGTAAATATGGCATTTTCTCATAAGCTCGTCTGCACATTTCCAGCTTTCAAAGCTGAGCAGCATATCACTGCCTATGCACAGCGAGATTTTGTCCACACCGTATTTTTCAAGCAGACAGTTTACCGTATTGATTGTGTAGCTTGTGTCCTGCTTCTTTATCTCGAAATCGCTTACAGTATAGTTTACGCCAAGCTCACCAAGTTTAAGACAGGCAATCTTTGTCATTTCAAGCCGAGTTTCCACATCAGTGCCCGAACGCACCTTGTGGGGTGGAATGAAAGATGGCATAACTATGAGTAAATCCACTCCGCTTGCTTTGTAAAAATCAAGAGCAAGCTGAATGTGACCGAGATGGGGCGGGTCAAATGTACCCCCGAAAAGACCTATTTTCATAGCTTATTTAGGGAGAACAATTTTTCTCTTGTCCTTGTCCTTTGCCTGACGGTAAAGAACGATTTTTCTGCCGATAATCTGAACGCTCTGGCAATTAGCCTTTTCACAGAGTTCCGATGCAAGTTCTTTCACATCGGCATCTGCGTTTTCGAGAACTGTTATTTTGATGAGTTCACGAACTTCGAGAGTATCATCAATCTGCTTGATGAAGTTTTCTGAAATTCCGCCCTTTCCGAACTGGAAAATAGGCTCAAGTGTATTTGCAAGGGAACGCAGATATGCACGTTCCTTTGAAGTAAGCATCTGTGCTGACATTGTTATATTCCTTTCAAAATAGTGATAGTAATTAGACGTTAAATATTTCCTTAAGTTCCTTTTTAAGCTGTCTTACGGCGTTAAATCTGTGGCTTACCGTATTCTTTTCCTCATCGGTAGTTTCGCCGAATGTCTTGCAAAAGGGAACATAGTAGAACACAGGGTCATATCCGAACCCGCCGTTTCCACGAACTTCTGTTGTTATTATTCCTTCACAGCTTCCAATAACGGTTCTTTCTGTTCCGTCGGGAAGTGCTATGGCAATAGCACTGATAAATCTTGCAGTGCGGTCACATTCTGGAACACCCTTCAGCTCACAAAGTAACTTTTCCACGTTTGCCGCATCGTTGGAGTTGTGTCCGTCACTTGATGCGTAGCGTGCGGAATAAATACCCGGCGCTCCGTTCAGATAGTCTACGCAAAGACCTGAATCGTCCGCAATTGCAGGCATACCGTATATCTTACATACCGCTTTTGCCTTTATCATTGCATTTTCCGCAAAGGTTGTTCCGTCTTCTTCAATATCGCCTTCAAAACCAAGCTCACGCAGGCTTACAAGCTCAATTCCGTCAATATCAAGCATTTCGGATAGCTCTTTTACCTTATGTGCATTTTTTGAAGCAACAGCAATTTTAATCATTTGTCACATGTCCTTTCGTCACGGGGCTATGCATTGAAAAGTGCGTTTACAAACTGCTCTCTGTCAAAGGGCTGAAGGTCATCCATTTGTTCACCTACACCTATAAACTTAACAGGTATGCCAAGTTCGGTTTTTACAGAAATGATAATACCGCCCTTTGCAGTGCCGTCAAGCTTTGTGAGAACAATTCCCGTAATCTTTGCCGCAGTCATAAATTCCTTTGCCTGATTAATGGCATTCTGACCTGTAACAGCATCAAGAACAAGCAGTGTTTCCATATCGCAGCCCGGAAGCTCGCGGTCAAGAACTCTTGCAATCTTTGCAAGCTCATCCATAAGGTTCTTCTTAACGTGAAGTCTTCCTGCGGTATCAACTATCAGCACGTCAGTGCCGTGACTTTTTACATAGCTTGCCGCGTCAAAGACAACAGCCGCAGGGTCTGAACCTTCAGAATGTTTGATAATGGGTACATTTACACGCTCTGCCCAGATTTCAAGCTGGTCGATAGCAGCCGCTCTGAATGTGTCAGCCGCCGCAAGAGCAACTGTCTTGCCCTGTGATTTCAGATAGTTTGCAATTTTGGCAATAGACGTGGTCTTGCCCACACCGTTTACACCGATAACGAACACAACGGCAGGCTTTGTATTAAGCACAAGACCTTCGTTTTCGCCAATTACTTCGCTGAGTATGGAAATAAGCTCCTGTCTTGCTTCTTCAGGCTCGCTTATTCTCTTTTCCTTTATGCTGTCACGAAGTTTTTCTATTATTTCTTCCGTAACGGTAACACCAACGTCAGAGGCAATAAGCACCTCTTCCAGTTCTTCAAGCATATCTTCGTCAACTCTGACAAAGCTCTTGAAAATGTTGTTTACCTGACCGATAACGGAATCCTTTGTTTTTTTGAGTCCCTCTTTGAGTCTTTCAAAAAATCCCATTGTATGCTCCTTATGAATAATTAGAGTTTAACACCTGTTTTCTTTTCAACATCGTCAATGTTAACCTTGAGGAAGCTGGATACACCTTTTTCCTGCATAGTTACACCGTACATGGTGTCTGCAACTTCCATAGTACCGCGCCTGTGTGTGATGATAATAAACTGGGTGTCTGAATTTTTCTTTACGTAGGATGCAAATCTGTTTACGTTAACGTCGTCAAGCGCCGCTTCAATTTCATCAAAGATGTAGAAGGGAGCAGGGTTAACTTCAAGAATTGCAAAGTAAAGGGCGATAGCAGTAAATGCCTGTTCACCGCCGGAAAGCAGGGAAATGTTCTTAACCATTTTTCCGGGAGGCTGAATGTTAATTTCGATACCTGATTCAAGCATATTTTCGGGGTCGGAAATAACGATATCCGCAGTACCGCCGCCAAAAAGCTCTGCAAAGGTTTTCTTGAATGCTGTATTTATTTTCTCCACTGCGTCTGAGAACATTCTCTTCATATCGGATTCAAGACGCTTAATTACGTTTTCAAGGCTCTTTTTAGCATCCTCAAGGTCCTCAATCTGCTTTGACATAAAGTCATAGCGTTCCTTGGTTTCCTTATATTCTTCAACTGCATTTACGTTGATATGTCCGAGAGAACGAATTTTTGCCTTGACTGATGCAAGCTCCTTGTCAGAACCTGGTTCAGGCTCAGGAAGTCCGAGTGCCACTGCTTCTGAGTAGGAGAGGGCATATTCTTCAAACAGCTTGGCTGTAAGGTTGTCGTATTCAGCCTGACAGGTTTCAAGATTCGAAGCAAGGCGAGTCATCTGTTCAAAGAAGGCTTCCTTGTCACGGATAAGTTCTTTCTGAGCTTCTCGCTTTGATGTTGACTGTGCTTCAAGGGAGGTTGCTTCTTCAATGTGAGAAGAAAGCTCCTTCTTCTTTGCTTCAAGCTGTTCAAGCGTTTCTGCAAGGTCCTTTTCATTCTTTTCAATATCAAATGCAATACCTGAAAGTCTTTCTTCAAGCATCTGCTGTTCTTCCTTGAGGGCAAGTACTTTCTTGGTATTCTCAGCAAGCTTTATTGCACAGCTTCTTATTGCCGCATCGGCACTTTCTGCTTCTTTTTCTGCTGAAAGCTGCTGCATTTTCAGTTCAGACAGAGCGTTTTGCATTTCTTCAAGCTTTGCAAAAGATGTATCAGCAAGAGTGTTGAGTTCTTTTCCAAGGTCCTCTGCTTTCTGCAAATCAAGTTCTGCATCAATTCTCTTTGCAGTGATAGCAAGGAGCTTTTCCTTGATTTTGTCGGGGCCGTATTCTTCAAGCTGAGCACGCATATTCTTGAGTCTTGCAGAGCATGACTCGATATGCTCTTCGTGAAGCTTGATATCGTTAAGACTGCGGTAAAGACCGCTGTCTGCACTTGCAATATCGTTTTTAAGTCCCTCGATAAATTCTTCAGCAGACTGGATTTCTTCAGCATTCTCGGCAATTTCTGCATTAAGTTTCCTTGAATTGTTAAGAATTTCCTCAATAGTCTTTTCAAGAGCCGCAATGTCGGAACTTCTTGACATAACGCCAGTCTTGGATGCAGCAGAACCGCCCGTATAAGACCCGCCTGCGTTTACAACCTGACCGTCGAGAGTTACTACTTTATACTTGAAGGAGTATTTTCTTGCAATTGCAGATGCATTGTCAATATTGTCTGCAACAATTGTTCTTCCGAGAAGATAATCGGCAATGCTTCTGTATTTTTCTTCGAAAGTAACAAGGTCGCTTCCGATTCCAATATACCCTATGTTTCTGTCAAGGCCCGCTTCGGAAATTGTCTTGCCGTTTACAGATGTAAGGGGAAGGAATGTTGCACGTCCTGCATTTGCGTTTTTAAGGAAACGCATTGCAGCCTTTGCACTGTCTTCGTTTTCAACAATGATGTTGGAAACCGCAGCACCGAGAGCTGTTTCAATAGCTGTAACATATTCTCCCGAAACAGTAAGCAAACGGGAAACGGGACCGCATATTCCTGAAAGCTCTTCAGCATTCATAACAGCCTTAACGCTTCCGGGATAGCCTTCAAGAAGATTATCCATCTTTTCAAGAGCCTCTCGTCTGTGAACGGATGCCGCATATGATGCTGCATATTCGTTCTTCTGCTTTGCAAGGGCATCTCGCTTTTCAATGAGAGCATCAAGACTTTCTTTTTCAGTTATCAGGTCTTCTGAAAGCTGTTGCTTTTCGGTTTCAAATTCAAGTTTTCTCTGGGTTGCGGCTTCGTGGTATTTATAAGTCTGTTCAAGTTCTTCCGTAGCCTTTTCTATTTCGGTGTTGAGGAAGTCTCTGCGTTCAGCTTCTGATTTTTCAGAGGTCTGTTCTGCCGCTTCATTGATTTTCAGATCTGTAAGAACATCGTTCTTGCGTCTGATTTCTAATTCAGTTTCTTCAAGACGCTTTTCAATGTCTGCATATTCTGCCTTTGCCGCTTCAAGAGCCGCTTCTTCTTCAGAAATCTTCTTTGTCAGTTCATCAAGAGTTGTGTGCTTGAGCTGACTTTCAGCTTTTGCCTGTTCAAGCTCTTTTTCAAGCTCCTCTTTCTGAGAGCCGTCAAGGAACTTTATTTCTGCAGCAAGAGCATTTTTTCTGTCTGTATGGTGAGAAATATCGTTTTCTGACAGTGAACGCATATTTTCAAGCTTGTTCTTTGCATCTTCCAGTGCAGATATTTCCTGTCTTATGTTTTCAGCCTTGTTGGTTATAAACTGCTTCTTGTTGAAAATACCGTCGATTGCTGCTTCAATAAGCTCGTTTTCACGCTGTTTCTGCTCATAATTATTCTTAGCTTCTTCGTGCTTTGCTTCAAGATCCTTTGTTCTTGCATCGGACTTCGTAAGCTTGTCAAGCCAGATAGAAACTTCAAGTTCTTTTTTGCGGTCTGCAAGAACGAGATATTTCTTTGCGTTTTCAGCATCTCTCTCAAGAGGACCGAGACGCGTGCTGATTTCGCTTGCAATGTCGTTAAGTCTTATGAGATTTCCGTCAGTTTCGGCAAGCTTCTTCTGAGCGTCGTTCTTGCGGTAACGAAATTTCGAAATTCCCGCCGCTTCTTCAAAAATATGTCTTCTTTCGTCGCTCTTTTGTGAAAGAACTTCCGAAATCTTACCCTGACCGATAACCGAATAACCCTCTCTGCCGATACCTGTGTTGAGGAAAAGCTCATAGATATCCTTCAGTCTTGAGGGCTTGTCGTTTATTCTGTATTCACTGTCGCCTGAACGATAGTATTTTCTTGTGATTTTTACTTCATCTGCATCGTGGGGAAGCTCTCCGCCTGAGTTGTCAATGATGATTGACACTTCGCAGAATCCCGTCTGAGAACGCTTTGCAGTACCTGCAAAAATAACGTCCTCCATTTTTGAGCCTCGCAGGGACTTAGGCGACATTTCACCGAGAACCCAGCGCACAGCGTCGGAGATATTGGATTTTCCGCTTCCGTTAGGTCCGACAACCGCAGTTATGCCTTTTTCAAATTCAAGGCGTGTCTTGTCGGGAAAGGATTTGAATCCTCGCAGTTCAAGTGCTTTTAAATACAAACTTTCTCCGTCCTTTTCCTTAAAATATCCTGTTACGTATTTTACTTAATGCTGTAAGAAAGTGAATTACACTTCACATTTCCGCAAGCTTCTATTCTTATATCGCGTACCTTTAAACCTGCACCGTTCAGCAGTTCCAAAAGTCTTGCTTTGTTCTTCTTTTTCTGTCCCGAAACCTTGGATTGCTCACCATCGGCACAGTGTATTACAAGAATATCACCTTCACCCGATGCAAGCTTACAAATGATGTCAAAATCCTTTTGCATCAGATTGTAGTAATATTCTCCAACAATCAGTTCACCAAGGGCACTGTGGTTTGCACCTGCATACACATTTTCACCGCTTGTAAGTGTGTCGGTTGACTGCAGACCTATACGCAAAATTTTTATTCCGTTATTCACAAGTTCTGCATAAATCTCAGCACCTCTTGTAACAGCCTCGTCAATTGTTAGGGGAGTGTATAAACCTTGCCGTGCCATTTCGCAAAGCTCGGTTTCTTCAAACACAACCGTTGGGTAAATCCTTGCACAGTCGCATTTCATCTGGGTGATTTTACGCGCAGTATACAGCTCGTCCTCTAAATCAGAGCAGGGAAGTCCCAGCATCATTTGTCCCGTAAGATTAAAGCCGTATTCCTTTATAAGAGCACAGGCTCTTTCAGCATCTTCGGCTTTGTGACCTCTCTTGGATGCATCAAGAACACGTTCTCTCATACTTTGTAAGCCAAGCTCGATATCGGTAACTCCTCGTGACAGCAAAATGTCAAGAATATCTCTGTCAATATAATCAGGTCTTGTGGAAAGCCTTATGGCAGAAACTCTGCCGGACTTCACATACCCGTAAGCTGTATCAAGAAGCTTTATCATCAAAGCCCTGTCGATACCCGTGAAGCTGCCTCCGAAAAAAGCAATCTCAGCATTTTCGGCAGTACCTTCATAGGTAGAAAGAGCAGTGTCAATTTCTTTTGAAATATCCCTGTCAGCTTTGTCCCCGACACCCGTAATTGTGTGCTGATTGCAGAAAACGCAGTTGTTGGGACAACCCTCGTGGGGGATAAAAATGGGAATATTAATGTGCTTTGACATAACTATTCCTTGATTTCGCCAAAGAGAATAAGAGCCTGACGGGCTGCCTGCTGTTCAGCTTCTCTTTTTGAATATCCGAAGCCGCCGCCGATAACATTGTTGTTGAGTCTTACTTCAACTTCAAATGTTCTCTGGTGTGACGGACCGCTTTCGCCTATAACCGAATATGTAAGAATGTCGCCCTTTGCCTGCTGGATAAACTTCTGAAGCAGTGTTTTGTAATCTTCAGTAGCACCGCTGTTAATCAGCTTTGCAGAAGCATTTTTTATGTAGGGCAGAACAAAGCTTCTTGCATTTTCAAAGCCGCCGTCAAGATAAATTGCGGCAATAACAGCTTCGAAAGCATCTGCAAGAATTGACTTTCTTGTTCTTCCGCCCGTGTTTTCTTCGCCTTTTCCAAGGAGAAGAAATGAGCCGAGATTAATTTCCGAAGCATAGTCGAAAAGAGCATTTTCGCATACTACGCCGGCTCTTATTTTAGTAAGGTCGCCTTCAAACAAATCGCGGTTGTCGTTGAAAAGATAGGAGCTTGTAATAAGTGACAGCACCGAGTCGCCTAAAAACTCAAGGCGCTCGTTGCATCTCACTTCAGTACCCCTTGCCTTGTTTTCGTTGGAAAAAGAGGAGTGGGTAACGGCTGTTTCAAGTAAACCTATATTGTTAAAGGAATAGCCTATTTTATTTTCCAGTTCTTTCAAATCTACCTGCAAAATATTTACCTCTTTGAATAGTTTTTACTTAATTCTCAGTAGTCGCCGCAGCGGCTTTTGCCTGTGCAGCATACTTTTCGATTTCTTCAATCATTCCGCTTTCGGCATAATTCTTTGCCTGAAGAATACAGCAGGCAATGCTGCTTGCTTTGGAGGAACCGTGAGCCTTGATAACAGGCTTTGCAATGCCGAGGAAAGGTGCACCGCCGTAGTTGGAGTAATCCATCTCCTTCTTGATTTTTCCGATATCCTTGTTGACAAGAAGATAACCCAGTTTTGTTTTAAGATTTTTTCTGAATACTCTGTTTAAAAGTCCCTTTACAAACTTACCTGCACCCTCGCACATCTTAAGTACAATGTTGCCTGTAAATCCGTCTGTAACAAGAACATCCATTTCTCCGTCAAAGATTTCTCTGCCTTCAATGTTGCCCACAAAATTTATGGACTTGTCCTCCTTGAGAAGCTTATGTGCTTCTGCGTGGAGAGGAGTGCCCTTGTGTTCTTCAGCACCGTTGTTGACAAGTGCAACCTTGGGGTTCTTTACCCCCATAACCTTTTCCATAAACAGGCTTCCCATAAGTGC
>JAZOLW010000015.1:0-10315 GCA_045653405.1 Eubacteriales bacterium
TCATAGTTTATAAACTCGCCGAAAACGATTGGGTAATGTGTAAATACCGCAATCTTGGCATCAGGGTTTTGCTCTTTCAGCTTTGCGCCTGCCTCAAGGGAAAGCTCAAGTCTTTGAGCTTCGCGTTTAATTATGCGCTCATCCTCAGCTTTTACACCGAATTCACTCATCCAACACCTTGTTCCGCACACGATGATGTTATCAACAAGGTATGCATTGTTATAGAGAAACGAAATTGTTGTAATTCCGCAGTTGTCTATAAAAGAGGTCATTTTGTTGACAGTTGTCCACCAATAATCGTGATTGCCCTTGCCGATTAACTTTCTGCCCGGCAGACTGTCAAGAAACAGCAAATCTTCCTTTGCTTCCTCAAGGTCAATTCCCCAGGAAATATCCCCCGGTATCACCACTGTGTCGCTGTCTTTTACGGTGGCAAGCCAGTTTTCTTTCAGTTTTTCAGCATGGTTTTCCCACTTTGAGCCAAAGATATCCATAGGCTTTTCAGTTGTGAAAGAAAGATGTGTATCGGCTATGGTATAAAGCATATATCCTCCGTAAAATGGGTGTATAATATGGTAATTGCGGGAAAAAATATTTTTACAAACAAAGAAATGGGGTTTATCATTATGGCAAACGGAATATTTGACGAAGATATAGCAAGCAACATCAACAATCCGCCAAAGCACATAAAAGGCGTGGTGTGCAGCGTCAAAAACTGCATATATCACGACACCGACGGCTATTGCACCGCCTCAACTATCAATATCGGTCCTGGCTATGCAGACAGCTGTACAGATACCGTATGTGCGACTTTTAAAGCGAATTTGTAACGGGCGTTTGATAAACGCCTCTACATATTATTTCAGCTCAGACAAGTCAAAAGGTGTTCTCTGGTAAACAAAATAGTTAAGCCAGTTGCCGTACAGCAGGTTTGCGTGGCTCTTCCAGTAGTTTACAGGTCTGTTTTCGGGATTGTCATAGGGGAAGTAATTCTGCGGAATTGCAGGATTAAGCCCTCTCGATAAATCACGGATGTATTCGTTTTTCAGTGTATCATAATCGTATTCGGGATGTCCCGTTACAAAAATCTGACGCATATCGTGGCTTGCCGCAAGATAAAGTCCTGCGTCCTTTGAGTCTGCAAGAATATCTATGTCGGTACAAGCTCTTACATCGTCTGTATAAACAGTTGTGTTTCTTGAATGAGGCGCATAGAAACGCTCATCAAAACCGCGCACAAGAGGATGTGATGGCATTATAACGTGATGCTTATACACACCCGACAGCTTGCTGTCAAGAGGATGCTTGTCAATGCCGTAGAAGAATTTGAGCGCCGCCTGTGCCGCCCAGCATATAAACAGCGAAGAATAAACATTTGTCTTGCTCCACTGGAAAATACGGCAGATTTCCTCCCAGTACACAACCTCATCAAATTCCATATTCTCAACGGGTGCGCCTGTTATAATAAGACCGTCAAAGCGCATATCCTTTACGTCCTCAAAATCACGGTAAAAGGAGCTGAGATGCTCTTCGGGTGTGTTTTTGGGAGTATAGGAAGCTGTTCTCATAAGAGTAAGCTCAACCTGGAGGGGTGAGTTTGACAAAAGCCTCAGCAACTGTGTTTCAGTCACAATTTTTGTGGGCATAAGATTGAGAATTGCGATTTTCAGCGGACGGATATCCTGTGTTGAAGCACGCTTATCGCTCATTACAAATATATTTTCGTTTTCAAGTATTCCAAAAGCCGGAAGTGTTCCGGGAATCTTAATGGGCATTTAACCATCTCCTTGTATCTGATAATATCAGAGCTTGAAAATGAAGTTGCTCTTTACTTTTATGGCTTTTACGGGGCAAAATTCCTGACAGCAATAGCACTTGATACACGCTTTTGTATCAATATGTGCCTTTCTGTCTGAAATCTTAATGGTAGAAACAGGACAGTTTCTCGCACATTCTCCGCAGCCTATACATTTATTTTTGTCAACCTTGGGTTTCGGCTCAAGGTATTTTTGCAGTCTGCCTCCGAAAAGGCTGGGAAGCTGCTTGAGAAGTCCTCCTGCAGATGCATCGGGGCGTATAAAGTCTGACTTATACTTATCGGGATTTTCTCCGATAATTTCCACACCGTTTATATCTTTCGGGCAAAGACCTCTCTTTGCAGCACACACAAGAGTGCCTACTTCATCGGGTTTATAACCCATAACATATGCAGTAACAATATCCGAAGCAAAGGGGTTTGCAGATGCAATAACGGCACCCACCTTTTTAAGTGTGCCGCCTGCAGGACCGTTGCCCTCCATTCCGCATACACCGTCAGTTATATTAATCTGAGGCGCAGTAACAAGACACAAATCGCACAGCATATCCGCAAATCCGAGGCGTGCAGGAAATCTTGCGTGCTGTTCAGCTTTCTGAAGGCCGGGGATTGCTCCAAACATATTCTTGACTGCCGCAGATATTTCACACAGTGCGTGGGTTTTCATTCTGCAAAGGTTGACAATCAAATCAGCCTGCACAATTGGGTTTATGATATTGAAAGCATTTGCAGATATCTCAGGTTTATGCACACGGGTAAAGCCTGTGTCGGTATTAAGTACGGCACCGCCAGCCTCGCAAGCCTGTACCATACCTGTCGCCTTGTATATTCCGTCAAGAGCAACGGCATTATATACTCCTCCGGGACTGTCTGCCGCAACAACCTTTGCACCAAGTCCGCAGAAGTACTCCGCACAAACCTGCACAAAGGAGGGATGTGCCGTAATGCCTGCTTCAGCCTCTCTTTTTGCAAGAAGATTGGGCTTTAAAAGCACGTTCTTTCCGCAAAGGCTCTCCTTGTCTATGCCGTTATCCTCCAGCATTCTGTCAAGAAGCGGCACAACAACCGACTTCACCTTGTCATACTCATAACTGTCAAGGTCGGATACATAGACCTTGTTTATTGAAGTATCAATTCTTCTGTCTGTCATATTACTTTATTTCTTTTATAAACTTTTCAAGTCTTTCAAGAGCCTGGCAGATATGGTCAACCGAGTAAGCATAGGAAATTCTTGCAAAGCCTTCACCGCTGTCACCAAATGCAGTACCAGGTACGATAGCGCACTTTTCTGCGTAAAGAAGTTTTTCGCAAAACTCCTCGGATTTCATACCGAACTTGCCGATTTCCGGGAACACATAGAATGCTCCCTCAGGCTCAAAGCAATCAATTCCTATATCGTGAAGACCTTTAAGAAGAAGTTTTCTTCTCTGGTCATAGCAATCGCGCATATATTCAATATCAGCGTCACCGTCACGTGCTGCCTTTATACCTGCATACTGACTGGCTGTAGGTGCACACATAATTGCGTACTGATGAATTTTAAGCATCTGCTTAAGTATTTCCTTAGGTGCACATACATAACCAAGTCTCCAGCCTGTCATAGCATAGGTTTTTGAGAAACCGCCGACATAAATTGTGCGTTCCCACATTCCGGGGATTGCAGCGAAAGAATGGTGCTTTCTGCCGTATGTAAGCTCGCCGTAGATTTCGTCGGTAAGCACAACAATATTTGTGTCTTTAAGAACTTCTGCTATCTTCTCAAGGTCCTCTTTTGTCATAATACCGCCTGTGGGGTTATTGGGATAAGGAAGAATAAGCATCTTGCTCTTGGGAGTAATATACTTCTTTAAAAGCTCGGGTGTGAGCTTGAATTTGTCTTCTGCGCGAGTGGGCAGAGGTACTGCAACACCGCCCGTAAGCTGTGTTATGGGTGCATAGCACACATAAGACGGCTCAACTATAAGAACTTCATCACCCGGCTCAACAATGGCACGGATTGCAAGGTCAATGGCTTCGCTGCCTCCGACGGTTACAATCATTTCGTCCTTGGGGTTATACTTTACATCAAAACGGCGTTCAAGGTATTCCGCAATAGCTTCACGGAACTTGAGAAGGCCTGAATTTGATGTGTAGAAAGACTTGCCCTTTTCAAGAGAATCAATGGCAGCCTCTCTTATGTGCCAGGGAGTAAGAAAGTCAGGCTGTCCCACGGTAAGGGAGATTACGCCCTCCATTTCGTCTAAGATATCAAAAAACTTTCTGATTCCCGACGGCTTTATATCAACTGCCTTTTTAGACAGCACTTTTGAATAATCGAACATTAAAGTATTCCTTCTCTCTCATCTTTTTCAGGCTCGTGTCCGAAAACAACACCCATATCCTTGTATTTTCTGAGCATAAAGTGTGTGCTTGTTGAAAGCACGCCCTCTATGGGAGAAAGCTTTTCGGCGACAAAGAGAGCAACTTCCTTGAGAGTCTTTCCTTCAATGAGGAGGAGGAAGTCATATGAGCCTGACATAAGGTACATATCTCTTACTTCGGGATAGCTGTAAATTCTTTCGGCAATCTTTTCAAAGCCTCTGTCAACCTGAGGAGAAACCTTGAGTTCAATGAACGCTCTTACTGTTTCTTTTTCTGTTTTATCCCAGTCAACAAGTGCTTTATAGCCTCTTACTGTGCCGTCATTTTCAAGACTCTTGATGATTTCCTTGATTTCGGCTTCTTCTTTGCCCAGCATAACCGAAATTTTTTCTGCAGTAAGACGGGCATCGTTTTCTATAAGTTCAAGAACTTTTCTCTTTGTGATTTCCATAGTAAATATTCCTTTCTGCAATAAAATCAGATTCTATTCTGCTTTTTCGTAAACCATTGTTGCGGCAATCTGCGCACCGAGTTTACCCTGGATGATGATTTTACTTCCGTTACAGGTAACGGTTTCGCCCTTTGATGCAATAAACTTGCCTTCATCAAATGTAACAACTCCGTTTTCTGTCACTGTGTATGTTCCATTTGTTTCTTCTGAATTTTCACCTATTACAATTTCAAGAACAAATTCTCCGTTATTTGTGAGGGTGAGCGTGTTAATATCGTAAAAATCTTCGTTGATAAGGTCTGACTTGTCGTTGCCGATATCCGACATATCGGTAAGTGTATATACACCCGCCGCTTTTTCGTATGTCATATTTTCTATCTTTTCCTGCTTCGCGGCATTTACAGCCTGATTTACGGTTGTGGCATTTCCGCAGGAACACATTGTGGCGGCAGCAATAACTGCGATTGCACAGAGAATAATTTTTTTCATTTCAATCTTCCTTTACAATGTTATTTTTTCTGAACAAACAGAAAATATATATATTCAGTTTATAATAACATATTTATACGAAAAAATCAAGATTTATTCTGTCTGTATTTCATTTTTTGCCAGCTTATATAGCCATAAATATCGTTTACCAAAAATGCAACGAAACATACAGTAACCGAAATATACCGTACATCAAACAAGCTTGCATATATCCACAAAACTATCAGTATTATATCGTTCGAGGCATAGGCGATAGCAAAATACGGGCTTCTTCTGAAAGTGAGATATACCGCAAGAAAGCTTGTTGTAACCGAAAGAGTACTTGGCACTATATTAGCTGTGTTAAAATATTTCAAAATATAATAGAACAAGATTGTAACTATTACCGAACTTATCCACATATAAAAAGTTTCTTTTTTGCTGATAGTATTTACCTTTACCTCTGATTTGTTTCCTTTATACGGATTTTTCAACCAGGATATAAGCGAAAAAACCGCCATAGGCATTGTCATGCCCAGATATGTTATCATTTCTCCGTAATAGGAAAAAGTGAAAGAGATTATGCCGTAGAGTAAGCTGAAAACTATCATTAGCAGCTGACCGAAAGGGTTTCCTTTGGCACTGAAAATCAACGAAGTTACTCCTAAAAGTGACGCACATAATGTTAAATAGTTTTCCCGGTCAAAAATACAAAAAGAAATCACGATAAGCATTACCGAAGAAGTCCACAACGCAATATCAAGTGTTGAAAAATATTTTCTCCGCTTAAACATATAACCCTCCAAAAAAATAAACATCCGCATACATATCTTCTAAGACCTAACGATATGCAAACGAATGTTTTTAACATTCTACTACTCGGTAGCAGTTTCATACTATACTGTTACACACATTCTAACATATAAAAAGTATAAATGCAATACCAAACACAAAAAAGAACGGCAGCTTTCGCTGCCGTTCTCCTGTAATTATTATTCAAAAATTACATATGCGATTGCAAATTCAACATCCTTTGCATTTAAGGGGTCAAATCTGAGACCTGTAATTGTATTTGCAAACTGCGGGTTAGACTTTGTATCAAATACGTATTCAACAACTCCGTCACCCTTATCTGCACCCTTGGTTCCGCTGATCATTCTATCTGCTGCCCATCCGCCGTCGGGTACTGTGAAGAACAACTGAGGAGCAGGGTTTGCATCTGTCTTGAGACCGATTTTGATTGCAGATATTTCTGCACCATTAAGTTCAGGTACAAGGTTTGTGAGGTAAATAATCGGGTCTGCTGACTTACTTGTTGCTATTGCAAATCCATCCTTAAGTGTAAGCTTTTTTGTATAGCAGTTTCTTACTGTTACGCCTTCAATGATGTTTTCAGGTGTGAAGGTCTTTCTTCTTGCCTCAATTTCTTCTGGAGTAACAACTCTCTTGCGGTTATCCGGAATTGCAATTCTGTTAATAATTGCTGCCATTTCTGCGCGAGTGATGTTTGTTTCGGGCATGAAGTTGTACTTATCGTCTGATCCAATTACAACTCCTGCTCTGTAGAGTCTGAGTATTGACGTATATTCAGGAGTATCCTTACTTACATCAGGAACAGAAGAGAACATATTCTTTAATTCGAGATGATCAGAAGGAACAGATTTCGCCATAATCGCCGCTACCTGCTTTCTGAGAGCTGGTACGTCATATTCTGTGAACTGAGCCTTCTTAATGATTTCTGCTTCAAGAGCTGCTTCAACAATGGGTGTGTACCAATCGCCTTCAGTAGCTATTTCCGGCATTTCCTTACCGTAGTAACCATAGTTAAGTCTGAGAGCAAAGGTGATTGCTTCAGCTATTGTAACGTTACTGTTAGGATCGTAAGTGAATGCACTCTTACCCTTGATAAATCCGAGCTTATAAGCAGCTTCAACTTCTTCGTAGAACCAGTCGCTTGTATTTACGTCAACATAGGGAAGTTCATCTGTGTTAACAACGGGATATCCGTTAAACTGGATTTCTTCCTCACCGTCTTCTTCCTCTACTTCCTCTTCGGGATACATTGTAGAAGGATCAATTGTGCCGGGCTTTGTTACGGTTTCTACATTTGAGCTTGAGCCTCCGCCCGATGAAGTATTATCATCATTGCCGCCGGTTGTACCGGTATCTTCTGTCACAGGAACAGATGTAATTGTGTTAGCTGTATTCTCGTCTGTAACAGTTGCAGATTCAAGAGTGTTTCCTGCATCTGTCTTTACTGTTGCGTTAGTAACAGGAGCAGAGAGTGTTGTGAGGTCAAACTTTGCATAACCGTCGCTGCCTGCTGTTTCTGTCATAAGAGGTGTTCCGTCGTCGCTATTGAGGGTTACTGTTGCACCTGCTTCTGTCTTAACGAGCAGCACTTCATCTGTTGCAGGGTCGATAGCACCAACTACGATGCTTCCATCTGCTTCAACTGTTGTGTTGCTTTCTTCCCAGATAGCGTAGAGTGTAACATCCCCTACGACACCAAATTCCTTCTTAACGACTGTGCTTCCGTCTGCTGTCTTTGACCAACCTACGAAGATGTAGCCGTCACGGGTAGGAACTTCGGAAGGAGCTAACTTTTCACCGAACTTAAAGAGTCCGCTTTCGGGTAGTCCCGTAACTGTGTCTGTACCAGCGTTTGCCTTGAATGTAACTGTTACATAATCTTCAAGGAATCTGATGTAGTCAATTCTCATTGAACCATCCGTACGATTGTTAATAAAGTCATATCTGAACTTTGTAACAGTATCGTGCCACAAGATATTGTCGGAAAGGTCAACCTCTATTTCGTTCCATACATTAGGCTTAACCTTGAGTTGTACAGAATGAGAAGCATATGTGTTAACGGGAACATCTCCATCTACACTGTTAGCTGTGAAGAAGAATTCCAGCCTTTCTTCCTTTGTCAACGGCATTACACGCAATGCAAGGGTCTTAGATTTGATCGCATCAATGCTCTGAGTCATCTGCCTATACGTGTCGGCCTGGCTTGCTTTTATATCAAATTCAATATAACCTTCACTATTATATCTCTTAACAGTGCCTGCCTGGTCTGTTACCACAAAGCTGTCTACCTCTGCCTGAGAATTGAATTCCCAACCGAGAGCTACCTTCTGCCATACGGCATAAACTGTGTAGTCGATAACTTCAGTACTTGTATTCTGGTCATCGTCCACTGTAAGTGTCAGAACATCAACAGTTTCAATAGTTTCATCGTTTATTGCCCAGCCTAAGAACAGGTATCCAGGCTTCACAACGCTTTCTGTTGAAAGCTTAATTGCACCTGCGCCTACGCTAGGATCAAGTGTTGTGCCGCCTGCTGTGGGAACACCGCCCATAAGGTTGTAATTAACAACTGCGTCTGCCGCCTGATTCTTGAGCTGAACATTATATTCAGCTACTGTAGTTCCGTCGTAGTTGGAGGTAGCAACTATTGTTACGTACTCCTTGGCAAGACCTGTATGAGCGTTTCTCATAGGAATCAACTTACCTGTTTCAGCATTGATTGTTGCGTATGTCTCATCCCCGGGAGCCATAGACCATGTAACAGATGTTGTAGGAAGAACAACTGCACTTCCGTCGGGGGCTGTAGTTATTGCTTTGTACTGAGTATCTCTGCCCTTTGTCTGAATCTCGGAAGGACCTGTGATTGAAACTGCAATAGGCGTATATGCCAATGTCGCAGGGAATGTGTATTCAACGTATGCTGTTGTCTTGCTTTCTGAAAGCGTAATAACTGCGTCAAGTCCGTTGACTGTTGCAGTAACGCTGTCGCTGAAGCAAGCTGTGCTATCTGCAGGCTTTACAGTGTAGCGAACAGTGTATGTCTCGTTTGCAACATAGTTGTTAACTACATTTCCGTCGGAAGTATATGTTACAAAGTTTTCAGGGTTAACCGTAACTGCTGTAACCTTGCCGATTTCATTAACAGTTACATCAGATGATACCTCCTCACCTGTTGTGGGAACATCTGCTGTAATTTCGATGTCACCCTCTACAACTTCGTAAGGAACAAATCTGAGATAACGAACAGTAAAGTCTGCATAAGCAGTCATGGGGTCAAGTCTTACAAAGTTCGTAATGTTGCCTTCAGTCCAGTGTTCGTGTTCATTTGTGATTGCAGTAAACACTACATAATCAACACCGTCTTCTCCCTCTACCTTTGAGATTGTAGGAGTTACACTATAATAGTTGCTACCGGAATTTGCAAAGTAGAACGCTTCTCCCTGAGTAAGGGCGGAAAGCTTCTTGTCTGCTGCGCCATCTTTATTTTTGTTTGTAAATGTTGTATAGTCGTCGAGGAAATAGAATTCCATTCCGCGGTACATAGACATGGGAACCTTTGCTGCAGGATATGCAAAATAGATATCATTCGCAGATCCGGAATTTGCATTCCATCCCTTCGTGTATTCTGCAAATACAAGTCCGTTGTCTTTTAGAGATACTGTACCTCTTGAGAATTCAAGTCCTGCAAGGTTAGCGGGAATTGCAAAGTTAATATCGTGGTTAACTATAGCATAAAGAGTTACATCTTCTTCGGGAACTGTCCACTTATTTGTTGTGATAAGGTCTGCAAGTTCGCCTGTTGTAGTCCAACCGTTGAATCTCTTATCTGATTCTGCTGATGTAACATTAAGGTAATCACTTAAATCAATGTTTGTTCCTGCAAATACTTCAAAAGCTTGCGGAAGCTCTGTTACATTATCGCCGTCCACGTCGTGTGCAAAACTAACAGTAACCATCTTTCCTTCTGCTGTTACTGTCTTGGACACAGCCTTTGTTGCATCGTATACAGGAGTCGCTGTAACAACAACAGCGCCTGCCTTCTTTGCTGTAAGAACGCCATCCTGAGTGATTGTTGCAATTTTTTCATCGTCTACAGACCAGATAATTTCATCGTTATCAACATCTGTAGAGAATGTTGCTGTATAGTATCCCGCAACATCTGATTCCACGGTGTCGGGACCGTCAAGTGTAATTGTGAAGTCCTTGGTTGCCTCTGTTGTTTCAAATGTCTTTGTAACAACAAGCTTCTTGCCGTTTTCAGCAACACCTGTTACCTTTTCTCCGTTGAGGTAAACTTCTGCACTTTCAGAAAGTCTGTAAGCATCTAAATCCTTGGGAGTAATTGTAATAGTTGCTGTATATTCTGTCGCGCCCGCAAAAGCATTAGTTGTTTCGTTGAGTACGGG
>JAZOLW010000016.1:0-21645 GCA_045653405.1 Eubacteriales bacterium
GAGCCGGGTGCGTTCTTTACGTGAAACCAATAGTCGTCTTTCTCTGCAACCTTGGTAGTAACATAGTCGTTCTGAAGATTATTCTTACCGCAGAGAACTTCATACCCGTCACTTGTTACAAATTGCATGGGCTTCAGTTCCTTTTTCAGTTTTGCTTTATCCTTGCCGAAGCTTTGTGCACGGCGGATATTGTCCAGCTTTTTACCGTATCCCGACATTGCAAGCTCTGCTCTTATTTCTGCAAGGTCGCTCTCGTTCTGTGCTTTTGTAAGACTCTCGAAAACCGTATCAATATATTTGCTTTCTTCTTCAGATTCCTCAAGCTGTTTTTGCAGCATCACCTGAGCAGATTTTGCTTTGTTATACTTTTTATAGTATATCTGAGCATTCTGTGCAGGGGTATATCTTGAATCAAGCTTTACCTCAACTTCGGGCATATTCTCATCGAAATAATTTATGAGAGTTACATTCTCCATACCCTTTTTAAGCATATAAATGTTTGACGTAATCAAATCTCCATACTGCTTCCACACATCAAGCTGTTTGCTTTCTTCAAGGGATGCAAGCTGAAGCTCACGCTTTTTCTGTATTCTTTGCGATGCGTTGGTAAGAAGACGTAAAATATCCTGTCCTCTGCGTTTCACACGCTCATTTCTGTCTTTTTCCTCATAATAAACATCAAGAAGTTCGCTGATGTCATCAAAGGGTTTCACTACTGCATCGACAGAATACTGGCGTATTTCGCAAAATGAAAAGTCCACAACTTTTCCGTTTCTGTCAGAAATAAGGCAGGGCGAAAACTCACCCGATGCCACTCCGCCATAGAGCTTTGCAAAATTAAACCACAGTGCATCCTTATCGCACTGATTTATGGGTGTAGAGGTGCTTTTGGATGTTCGGTATACAATTTCCCTTGCAGTAAGAGGAGAAAGTCCTGAATAGCGGGAAATAAGATATTTATCCCCTGCTGTTGAAACACCTGCAGAGACATCATTTTCCAGCTTTTCAAAAAATCCCTCTTTGGTTATCTCAAGCGCATTTACCTTTCCCTCCTGTGGGTCGGGATTTTCATATTCAAACCCACACAGCACCTGTCTTTTGTTTGTGGTGCTGAGACTTACGGGATGAAGAACAGACATTATCTTACGAGCACTGTCAAGAAGTATAATATTGCTGTAAGTACCCATTATTTCACAAATAAGATGCTTTTCAGACTGGAAGCCCAGTTCATCAGACGAAACAAGGGTTATTTCCATTGCTCTGTCAAAGCCTATCTGAGAGACTCCTGTTATATATCCGCCTGTAAGGTGTTTTCTCAGCAACATACAGAACATAGGCGGAACTGCGGGATTTTCTCTGTCCGCAGTTATAAAGCCTACTCGGGACGTACCTGCCTGCGCTGAGAGAAGCAGTCGTCTTGAGCCGTTTTTCGACCTTAAGTTAAGCACGATTTCATCCCGTTCAGGCTGATAGACCTTTTCAATACGAGCGCCGACAGCAGTTTCTTTCAACTGCTTGACAACAGCCGACATCACACCTGCATCAAATGGCATACAGGCACCTCCCTTTTCTTTTAACTGAAATAATTATAAACTGATATAAGAACTCCCTACATCGTATACTTCAATACAAACGGAATCCTTGAAATTATTTTCAATTATCTCTTTAAATCTTCCACAAACTGCGTTTTCGGTAAAATAGTGTCCGCAGTCAAAAATGCACATATCAAGTTCTTTGCAGTCAATAAATGTATTGTGTGCAACCTCGCTTGTCACATATGCATCGGCACCTGCCTTATATGCATCATAGAAAAAGCTCTTTCCTGCTCCGCCGACAACTGCAACGGTTTTGATTTTTCTCTCGGGATTTTCAAACAGAGATGCTCTTACCGTTCCGCAACCGAATTTTTCTTTTATAAAAGCAGTAAACTCCTCTGCCGTCATAGCATTTTCAAGCTCACCGATTTTTCCGATGCTCTGTGATTCTCCTCCAAAACCGCGTACATTTACAAGTCCCAGAAGTTCTGCATTAACTGCATTTACTCCAAGCTCTGAGCTATCCATACGGGTATGGTATGACAGCACTGAAATACCATTTCGCATTAACATTTCAATCACTTCATAAACTTCATCGGTAATTCTTGAAAGAGGTTTAAAGATAAACGGATGGTGAGTTACAATAAGGTCAAATCCGTTATCTATTGCATATTTTGCACCTTTTTTTGACACTTCAAGCATAACAAGAATTTTTCTAACCGGCAAATCCTTTGATTTGCACAGCATTATGCCGTCATTATCCCAGCTTTCGGAAAGTTCTGCAGGTGCTATCTTTGAAAGCACCCCATCTATGTCTTTAATAATTGCCATAGCTTTCTCCTTTTGCGAAAAAACGCAATTACTTTTTTATTTCCTGCAGTTTTTCAAGCAGTTCTTTATGAGCTTCAAAATCAACTCCTGCTTTTTCAAGCTGCATTACAAGTGAATTCTGTATTCTTATTTTTCTTTCAAGATATTCTTCAAACAGCTCTGTTCTGTCTTTTATATTACTTTCTCCGAGTACAAGGCTTACTTCATCCGCTTCCCTTTTTTCTCCGTCATAATAGCAGAGAATAAGGGAATAAATGCGCTCTTTGTCGCGGACAAGCTGTTCTTTTACAATAATATATCCGTTTTCGTACAGGTATTTACGCAAATCGTACTCTGATGTCATCGCCTGAAGCACATATGCCGTTTTTCTGTTTATATTTCTTGTATAAGCAGCACTGTTTAAAATATTTGCAATAAGCTCTCCACCCATACCGAGAATAAACACTCGGTCAGCCTTTACATCTTCAAGTCCGGTAAGACCGTCATTCTTTAAGACTTTTATGTACTTGTCAAGCGGCTCATCCATAAACTTTCTACGGGAAACATTCTCCCTTGCCTTATTAACAGGACCGTCGTTTATATCACAGGCAAGGACGCTTTTACATATTCCCGACTGCACAAGATATATGGCAAGCTTTGCGTGGTCGCATCCTACGTCTACCGCAGAAAGACCTGTTCCGTTTTCCCCTTCAAATACAACAGCGGCGGCAAGCTGTGCCGCCGCTGTAAGACGTTCGCTGGGGTATGTCAGTTCACGTCCCATTATTTCTTGTTTGCGATGATATCGTTGAGCTTTTCAACGAGTTCGTCAGCATCTACGCCGTGTACTTCACAAGCCATTTCAATAGTTTCGCCTCTTGCAGAGGGGCATCCGAGGCAGTGCATGCCAATTTCGAGGAATGCAGGTGCACATTCGGGAGCTATATCAAGAATATCGCCTATAATTGTATCCTTTGTGATTTCCATTTTAATATCCTCCTGTTTTTATTGTTTTCAAAAAATTATTCTTTATTCTTTGTCAAGCTTATACTCAAAATACATCAGTTCTTTATGCAGACCTTCAAAAAACACATATGCTGTTCCGGCACAGTCAAAGCCAAGCTTTCTGTACATTGCCTGGGCTGGTAAATTCCCGATATATGTATCAAGGCGCACAACCTTACACCCTGTTTCCCTTGCAAAATCGCAGGCGAATTTCATCATCGCCTTGCCGTAGCCTTTGCCTGCCTTTGACGGCGGCACGCAGAGAGTATGAACTGTCAGAGTCTCCTCATCGTTTGCTTCATACTTCCAGGTAATTTTTTCGTGTTCGCAGGGCTGTATATGGTTGAGTATCATACTTGCACAAACTGCTCCGTCATCCTCCAGAACATACAGTGTATCATTTGCCACCGTATTTTCCGCAGTAAGACGTGTAGGATAAAGTCCCATTTTCCAGTTAGTGTAGCTTACCGTATTCTGTTCGTGTTCAAGCAGTTCCGTATATGTATCCGCAACAGCCTGAATGTCATCCCGCGTTGCTTTTCTGATAATCATAAAAACTGCCTCCTGAAAATTTATTTACCGATTTTTACAATCCAGTTGAATGTATCTTCAACCTTACCGTACTGAATACCTGTAAGTGTATCGTAAAGGTGCTGTGTTACCTTACCGATTTCGTTATTGTTAACCGTATATTCCTTGCCGTTGTATGCAAGCTTTCCGATGGGAGAAACAACAGCCGCTGTTCCGCATCCCCAGGCTTCTTCAAGAGTTCCCTTTTCACAAGCTTCGATGAGCTCGTCAACAGAGAGAAGTCTTTCGCTTACATTGTAACCCTCGCTTCTGAGAAGTTCAAGGCAGGACTTTCTTGTGATACCGGGAAGAATTGAACCTGTAAGTTCAGGAGTAACGATTTCACCGTTAATCTTGAACATTACATTCATTGCACCAACTTCTTCAATATACTTTCTTTCAACACCGTCAAGCCAGAGAACCTGTGTATATCCCTTTTCTTCAGCTCTTGCACCTGCTCTGTTTGCTGCAGCATAGTTACCGCCGCACTTTGCAAAGCCTGTGCCGCCGCGAACTGCTCTTACGTCGTCCTTTTCAATCATAATCTTAACAGGGTTAAGACCTTCTTTATAGTAGCTTCCGCTGGGTGATGCAATTATAATAAACTTTGCGTTCTGTATTGCGTGAACACCAAGGGCTTCATCGTTACCGAAGAGGTATGGTCTGATATAAAGTGATTCGCCTTCGCCGTAAGGAACCCAGTCCTGCTCATGCTTTACAAATTCTGTGATAGCATAGAGCATATCTTCCTCGGGCATTGTGGGAAGCTGAAGTCTGTCAGCAGAGTTATTCATTCTTCTTACGTTTTCAATTGTTCTGAAAAGCTGAACGCTTCCGTCTGCTGTTCTGTATGCCTTGAGGCCTTCAAATATTTCTGCACCATAGTGGAACACTGTTGCGGCAGGATGAAGTGAAAGATTACCGAAAGGCACAATTCTTGCATCATACCATCCCTTATTTACGTTATAGTCCATAATGAACATATAGTCTGTAAAACACTTACCAAATCCGAGTGCTGCACCTTTTTCGGGCTTTGCTTTGAGTTCAGCGCATTTTTCTATTCTGATTTCCATTTTTATCACCTTTGTTTTGAAAAATTAGTCTTCGAGATTGTCTACGTCTTCACCGTAAGCAATTACAACACGTCTGTTATTTTCTGTTCCTACAGAGAATGTATGAACACCGCTTACCTGCTGAATTTCAGAGTGAATAATTCTTCTTTCGTAGGAGCTCATGGGTTCAAGAGTAAAGTTTCTGCCTGTTGCAAGAACCTTGGACGCCATTCTTCTTGCGAGAGCCTTGAGTGTATCTTCTCTCTTTGAACGGTAGTTTTCGATATCAAGAACAATTCTGATATATTCGTGCTTATCTGCTTTCTTGGGATATCTTCCTACAACTATGTTGGAAAGATACTGGAGAGAATCAAGAACATCACCGTGTCTTCCAATAAGCATGCCAAGGCCCTTACCTGTGATTTCGATGTGAATATCCTTCTCTAAGGTCTTGCTGTTTTCGGAAAGTCTTTCATCAATTCTTACAACATTTGCTGTTGCCTGAACACCCATATCTGCGATAATTGTGTTAAGGAATTCAACCACCTTTTCCTGTACGGGAGGAAGTTCGCCGTTGCAAACAACTTCTTCTGCTGTTTCTGTTACAGCTTCTGTAACAACGTCCCCCGCTTCTCCCTCACAGTAAACCTTTACCTCTGCTTCGGATGAGAACATTCCGAGAAAGCCTTTCTTTGCTTCCTCAATGACAGTGAACTTAACTTCGTCAACACTCTTGCCGAGTTTTTCAGCGCCGAGAGCAACTGCTTCTTCAACTGTCTTTGCTTTTACAATAATTTCCATATTGTAACTCCTTTCTATATCAAGCAGGCACACACGATTTTTATTATTTTGTCCTGCCGGGATAACATAATAGCACAAACGCTTGCAAGATTTTACCCTGCAAGCGAAAGTCGTTTTCACAGTATCAAAGCTATAATATGCTTTTACACCACGTTATATTTTTCTTCTTGCCTTTAAGGGCTTGCGTGTTTCCTTGAGATGCTTCTTGAATTTAGGAGTAAGTCCGAGAGGTCTTGTATTTACTTCAACAGTATTATCCTTAAAATCGACTTCGGGAACTTCCTCGTAAATTGGAGAATTTGCATCGGGTTCGGAGAGAACTGTCTTCTTTTTCTTGTCTGCTGACTTACCTTTATACTTAAGTTCAGCTTCTTTTATCTGTTCATCTGTAACAGCGGGAATGGGGTACATCTTGTGAAGAATCATCTGCTGTGCTGCAGAAAGTATATTCTGGATCATCCAGTAAATAGCAATAGCTGCAGGTACGGACAGTGAAATCCAAACTGAGAGAAGAGGCATCATCCAGTCCATCATCGCCATTGAGCTCTGAGCTTCCTGTGCTTGCTGAGGCTGATAAGAGAACTTTCTTATTATCTTCTGGCTGAAGAAAGCAAATACAAATGTGAGAATAGGAATGATTACGTATACATTAATTCCCAGTGTAGGAATAACTGTAAGGTCAAGGTCGAATATGCTGAAAGTCTTTGTGAGGTCTGTTATCTTTGTGAGAACCTCTGTTGCCTCTGCCTGTATTCCCTGAGCTACGAACTGCTCATTAATCTGAGTAATCACAGCCGGCTTTACTGCTGAACCCATATCGGAAATAGCCTTGATTACATTAATATCGTAGTTGTTCATTGTTCCGAACACGTTACAGAGAACATTTACAATTTCCTTGCCAAGTCCTGAAATGTATCTGAGAGGATTTACAATAACACCGTAAAGACCGAAAAGGATAGGCATCTGAATGAGCATAGGGAGACATCCTGATGCGGGGTTGAAGTTTTCAGACTGGTAAAGCTCCATAATTTCCTGATTGAGCTTCTGCTGAGTTGCCTGGTCTTTTCTGCCTGCATACTTGCGGCGGATAACAGTTTCCATAGGACGCAGTTTTGCCTGCTTCAGAGAGTTTTTCTGCTGTTTGATACCAAAGGGAAACAGTAATATTTTAACTAAAATTGCGAACAAAACCAGTGCAACCATATAATTGTTGCAGAGGTTATAAATCCATCCGATAACAACACCGAATGCCGGTGTAATAATAGGTATATTTGTCATTTCTATTCCTCGCCGTTAATTATTTTTGTTTTTTCTGCGGAACGGGGTCGTAACCGCCCTTGCAAAAAGGGTTACATCTCAAAATTCTCCATACTGTAAGAGCAGTTCCTTTAAAGAACCCGTGAACACTATATGCCTCAAGTGCATACTGCGAACACGTAGGAACAAACCTGCAGGTCGACCTTCCCTTAAGCGGAGATATATACTTCTGATACAGTTTTATCAGAAACATACAAATATATTTCATTGTCAATTACCGTTAACTGATGCAATAAGCCCCAGTTTTTCAAAGCTCTTGTACATCTTAGGCACAATATCGGTTGACTTCACGTCTTTATCAAAGGCGGCGCTTCTTGCGGCAACAATTATAAGATAACCTTCCTTGAGCTTTGGCATATTTTCTCTATAAGCGGCACGGATAATTCTCTTAACCCTGCTGCGCTTAACAGCTCCGCCAAGCTTTTTGTTTACGGTTATACCAAGTCTTGTCGTACATCCTGAATTATCTTTTCTTTTGCTGTAATTCTTCAGAACATAAATTGCAACATATTTATTTGCGTCGCTTTTGCCTTTTCTGTAGGCTCTTGAAAACAGGTGGTTCTCGCAAAGCGGATATAACTTTTTTACCATATCAATTCACATACAAGCACTTTATCAATTTAATGAAAAAAGAGCGAAGTCAAAGTTATCTGCAAACTTGCACACTTCGGACTGCGCTCTTTAATTTGACTTAAATTAATAAGTAAGTCTTGCTCTGCCTTTTGCACGTCTTCTCTTCAAAACTTTTCTGCCGTTTGCAGTTCTCATGCGCTTTCTGAAGCCGTGTTCTACCTTTCTCTGGCGTTTCTTGGGCTGATATGTTCTTACCATTCTGTTGCACCTCTCTTTCAGAAAATGAACTCACCGTTTGAGTTCACGGATATATCTTCACAAATCATTTGATATTATATACCATATTACCCCGATTTGTCAAGAGAAAAACGAAAATTTAACCAAAAAAATTATAAATTTTCTGTTAATGTTACCTAATGACAAGTCCCGATGTAAACATAAGGAAACTGCCGAGGGCAATTGTAAAAGCAGACAACAGAGTTGTTGCAATAATTATCTGACTTGCAAGCCTGTAATCGTTATTCATATTCTTTGCCATTATGTAGCTGCTTACGGCAGAGGGCGTTCCAAAAATCACAAAAAGTGCGCCGAGGTGTTCGCCTTTAAATCCGAGCACCACACCTACTCCTATTACAACAAGCGGAACAACCGCAGTTTTCATAACCGCCGCAGTTACGGCAAGTCCTGCCCTGCCCTTTATATCGGAAAAACTGAAATTTGCACCTATTGCTATAAGTGCAAGGGGTGTCGACGCTCCTGCAAGGTATCCGATTGTTTTATCTGCAATCTGAGGAAGCTTTATTTCGGCAAAGCAAACTATAAGACCGAGAACTATTGCAATTATCAGCGGATTTTTCACAATATCCTTTAAAACTCCGACAATCTTTTCTTTTGTCTTTTTATCTGACTTATTCTTATCGGGGTCGCACATACTTAAAATTATTACCGCTATAACATTAAAGAGCGGAACTACAAAAGCAATGAGAATTGCAGTAACACGCGCGCCCTGTACTCCAAAAAGGTTTTCCGCAAAGGGTATGCCGAGGATTGCTGTGTTTGAACGGTAAACTCCCTGCACAAACGCACCCTTCTGTGCACTGTTCTTGATAAAAAAGCCCGAAACAAACAGCAGACCAAAAGATATTATAAGCACCGCAATCAGTGCATAGGCCACTACCTTTATGTCCTCTTTCTGAAAGTCGTTTTTATTCATATCTGTAACCTTTACGAACAGATATACAGGCAAAAACAGTTTGAAGACAAGCTTATCAGCTACCTTTACAAATTCCTCTGAAATAAACCCTTTGGTTTTCATCAGATATCCGATTATTATAACTATAAATATGGGGACAACCCCGTTGAATACAAATATCAGGTCGTTAAGCATCGGTTAAATCTCCACACCTTATCACTGCTTATAAAAATCTTCTTTGAGAAACTCTGCAGGTATTGCATCGTCAATGATTTTTCTCATAGTTTTTAAAGTTTTTCCGTTTTCAAACTTATGTGTTCCGTGAACCTTCTGAAGTTCTTCGGGATATTCGGAAAACTTGTATATCTTAAATTCTCTTACATTCTTGTTGTAATGTGTTACCGTAGGAATAAACGACGGATTGACAATGGCTGTTCCGTTTGGTGCTTTTACGATATCAAATCCCATTATTCCGCCAACCATATTTCTTGAATACATCATTCCCGAAAGGAAGTTTCCGAGAGAGTACATAACAAGTGTTTTTCCGCCGTCGGGACGGTCTGCCCACTGCATAGACTGCAACACATGGGGATGATGTCCGAGAATAACATCCACACCGTTGTTTATCATAATCTGTGCTTTACGTTTCTGCTCCTCACCCGGTTTGAAGTGGTCTTCTGTTCCCCAGTGGATTGTAACAATTACACAGTCCGCAATTTCTCTTGCCTTCTTGGTCTGTCTGTCAATATCAGCATCGTTATACAGAGGAATAACCAGCTCGCTTCCTTTAGGTAGATTGATTCCGTTTGTGCCGTAGGTATATCCGAGGAAAGCAATTTTTATTCCGTTCTTTTCAACAATTCTGATATTTTCATAGTCTTCCTTGTTTTTATAGCCGCCGACACCTGTTACGCCCTCCTGCTTCTCCCAAAACTCAATTGTTCTCTTGTAGCCTGCAGAAGTGCTGTCAAGCATATGGTTGTTAGCAAGTCCGATTATATCAAATCCCATTTCAACAAGGTCATATCCCACCTGGTCGGGGGTATTGAACATAGGGTAACCCGAAATGGGTTTAATATCTCCGCCGAAAGGAGTTTCCTGATTTATAAAAGCAAGGTCAGCTTCCTCTATAATATCAAGAACATTTTCAAACATAGGAATGAAATTGTACTCTTTGCCGGTTCCAGCAGCAAGTGTTTTTGCATCGGTATAGATAGAACTGTGGATAAGGTTATCTCCGCAGGCAATAAAGGATACTGTTGAAACAGGAACTCTCGGTGTAGGTGTTATGTCATCTGCCACTGTTGATGCGGATATTATGTCATAATACAGAACATTTTTTGCAGTTCTCTTTGCTTTGGACACTTCGGGAAGTGCCTTGTTTTCGTCCGCACTTTCTGGCACTGATGTCATATTTCCGCTTACAACCTCTTTATCCTGAGTATCGGGTTTACTGTCCGAAACAGAGAACATAACAAGGCAAACTGTAAGTATTATAACAACCGCAAGGGATATTACGGTAATCTGATTGTTACTCTTTTTTCTCATTGCAGACTGCTCCTTTTTTATCTCTGTGTATATTATAACAACAGGGGTAAATATTGTCAACGGAATTAACTTATTTTTAACGACAAAAACGGACGCACCGCAGTGCGTCCGTTTAAAATCTTTAATTAAAGAACTTCAATAATGCTTTCATCCCAGAAATCAGGAGCTTCGTAACCCATAAGGTTTACAAGAGTTGCCGCAACATTGGAAAGACCGTAGCTGCCGTCCTTCTTTACAGAATAGTTTTCTGCACCGAAGTTATCGTAAATTATGCAGGGTACGGGATTGAGTGTATGGCTTGTCTTTGCCTTGAAGTTGCCTTCCTTGTCTGCCTTGGGAAGACCTGTCTTCTTGTCAAGTTCATACATTTCGTCTGCATTACCGTGGTCTGCTGTAATAAGAGCAACACCGTTCACCTTGTCTACCATTTCAAGGATTCTTGCAAGTGCAAGATCAAGTGCTTCAACAGAAACGATTGTTGCAAGGTAGTTACCTGTATGACCTACCATATCGCCGTTGGGGAAGTTTACACGCATAAATCTGAACTTGCCTTCTTCGGCAACTTCGATAAGTCTGTCTGTGATTTCAGCACACTTCATCCAGGGTCTCTGTTCAAAAGGAATAACGTCAGACTTGATTTCTTCGTATACTTCTGTCTTTTCGTCGAACTTTCCGCTCTTGTTTCCGTTCCAGAAGTAAGTTACGTGACCGAACTTCTGTGTTTCGGAAAGTGCATACTGTGTAACGCCTGTATTTGCAAGGTATTCACCCATTGTACCTGTGATTTCGGGAGGGCTTACAAGGTATCTTGAAGGAATATGGAGGTCTCCGTCGTATTCAAGCATACCTGCGTATGTTACCTTGGGGAAATATACTCTGTCGAACTTATCAAAGCTTTCGTCTTCAAACACCTTTGAAATTTCAATGGCTCTGTCGCCTCTGAAATTATAGAACACAACGCTGTCGCCGTCAACAATCTTACCTGCGGGTGTGCCGTTTTCACCGATTACAAATGCAGGGAGGTCCTGGTCGATACAACCTGTTTCGTTTCTGTAGGTTTCAATTGCTTCCTTTGCGGATGCAAACATTCTTCCCTCTCCGAGAACGTGTGTATGCCATCCTCTTTCAACCATAGACCAGTCAGCTTCGTATCTGTCCATAGTGATGTTCATTCTTCCTCCGCCTGATGCAATCTTTGCGTCAAATCCGTCTGCATTGAGGCTTGCAAGGAATGCTTCAAAGGGTTCTACATAGTCAAGAGCTGATGTTTCGCCAACGTCTCGTCCGTCGAGAAGAATGTGGATTCTTACAGTCTTTACTCCGTCCTTCTTGCTTCTTTCAATCATTGCTTTGAGATGGTCTATATGAGAGTGAACGTTACCGTCTGAGAAAAGACCGATAAAGTGAAGTGTCTTGCCTGTGTCCTTAACGGAAACGATTTCCTTCCAGGAAGTTGATTCAAACATTTTTCCGCTATCTATTGAATTGGAAACGAGCTTTGCGCCCTGTGCGAATACCTGACCAGCACCAAGTGCGTTGTGTCCAACTTCGCAGTTACCCATATCGTCGTCTGAAGGAAGACCTACTGCTGTACCGTGAGCCTTAAGTTTTACTGTAGGATACTTTTCCATAAGCATATCAAGTGTGGGAGTCTTTGCGTTTTTAACAGCATTGCTTGCTGTGTCGGGAGCAATACCGATACCGTCCATAACAATAGCAAAAACGGGACGCTCTGACATAACCTTGTCATTGTTTTTGAAAGTGAGTTTCTTAAGTGTGTTCATTTCTCTTTCTCCTGTAATTTATATAATTTTATTATTTTTACCTTATTGATTTTATATTCTCTTCACTTCTTCAAGCACGCCTTTATAGCCTTTTGAAGTCATAACCTTCATAATACCGTCAGCAACGCAATCAAGAGGATGCTTTGCTATGCGCACGGGAAGTCCCGTTTTTTCCTGAACAAGAAGTCCCATACCCGATATCAGCGCGCCTCCGCCCGAAAGGGTTATGCCGTTATCGTAAAGGTCTGCACAAAGCTCGGGAGGAGTCATTTCAAGAGTCGCCTTTATAACATCAATTATGTTTGATATGGGTTCTCTTATGGCTTCATTTACTTCTCTTGAGTAGATATTGAAAACCGACGGAAGTCCTGTTGCAAGATTTCTGCCCCTTACTTCAAGCATACCGATATCGGTAGATGGATGAACAGAGCCGATTTCTATCTTGATTTCCTCTGCGGTGCTTTCGCCAATAAGAACATTGAACTTCTTTCTGATATATTCGGTTATTGCCTTATCGCAGGCATCACCTGCAACGCGCAGGGATTTTGATACTGCAACTCCCCCGCCTGTTACAACCGCAACTTCGGTTGTTCCGCCGCCTATATCAACTATCATATTTCCGCTTGACTGACGCAAAGGAAGTCCTGCGCCTATTGCAGCCGCAACCGGCTCTTCAATAAGGGCAACACCGAGCGCGCCTGCTTCAACAGCGGCATTCTCAACAGCTCTCTTTTCCACATCTGTTATTCCGTAAGGAATGCACACGATAACCTTAGGTCTTGCAATTATGGATGAGTGCATAGCCTTCTTTATAAACATTTTCATCATTACAAGAGTAAGTCCGAAATCCGCAATAACACCATCCCGAAGGGGTCTTACGGTTGTAATCCCGTAGGGAGTTTTGCCCACCATCTGTTTTGCTTCCTCACCTATTGCTATCACTCTGTCCTGAGCGATATCATAAGTAACAACAGACGGCTCACGTATCACTATTCCCTTTTCCCTTGTACACACAAGACAATTTGCCGTACCAAGGTCTATACCAATGCAATTGCCCTTAATTACAGGCATATTCTATCTCCAATCCGCCGCTTACGGCTCGTTTTGTATTTTATCCGATTGCTTTATTCAATGCTTCGTCAAGAGTTCCCACAAATCCGTATTCACAGGAATTTTCTGCAAATTTTTCAATCGCTGACAGCATTTCAAAGCAGTTAAGTTTACTTCCGCAATCAAAGAACAGTGCCTTCTTAAATTCTTTGTCAACTGCATCTGCTCCGCAGTCATAAAGTCCGTAACATAAAGAAGCACATTCGTTTTCAGAAAGAAGTTTCTCTGCAAACACGTTCATTCCGTTATCAATTTTTTCTGCTTTTACTGGTATTACGCCCTGAGATGCAGTAAGAACTGTACAGAATATGTTTTCAGCTTCGTGACTTGTATGTGAAAGCTTTGCAAGGTCCTTTGCCGTAAGGGATGTAACTATCACGGTATTCTCCGGTGCGCTGTTTGCGATATTGCGCAGCACATAGGCGTAACCGTCACTTCCGCCGCAGCCGAAGCTCCAGCCGATGTTGCCGTTTTTGTCGGCAGATGCACCTAATGACACAATCGCGTGCTTAAACTTTTCAAAGCAAACATTTGATGCATCTATTACTTTTATTTTTCCGCTGTCAAGTGCCTCGGCGGCAGTTTTGTCATTCTCTGCGTTAAGGCATACAAGATGCTTGATATATGCATACTGTCCCGATGTCACAGCAAATATGCCTATACTGTCCTCGCCCTTTTGGGCAAGCTCAATTGCTTTTGATACGCAAACCTCAGCTTCAGCAGGATTTGCAAGGTCGCCTGAACGGCGCATAAATCCGTTCACCGTAACTACAGAAAGTTCTGAACTGTCATCGACGGTTCCGATAAACTGACCGCATCCCAACATAGTACACAGTTTTCTGTTTGCAGGATATGTGTGGTATGAAATATCAACTGTCTGAGTTCCAAGTTTTTGCAATTTTCTTCCAACGTAACCGGTATTTGCCTCATACTGCACACAAACAACAGATTTTGCAGATGACACAGCACCAAGCATTTCAAATTCAGCACTTTCTCCGTCATCACATACAATGATATCAGCGGTGCACTCTCCTCTGAAGAATGCTCCTGTATCAGATGCTTCAACAAGTATGCACGGATACACATTAAACAGCATTTCTCTGTATTTATATACAAACTCCGCAAGAGAAAGCTCTGCATCCTGCTCAAAATCAGCAAGGTTTTCTGACATCGCATACTCTTTAAGATTTCTCTTATAGGTATCGTATGCTTTATCGGCAGATGCTCTTCTTGCCCTGATTGCTACTTCGGAATAGTTTGCTGTATCTTCATCATACTGTGCTTTTTGCTTGGTTATGCCAAGTTCCTTTTCAATATGTGCTATTGCAGGCAATATAAGTGAAGCGGCAAATATTCTGTCAGTATTTTCCTTTATGCCATTTTCAGTAATATACTCGCAAAACGACGGGAAATACATATCCGCGTCTCTCTTTGCCTCGAGGAATTTAATCCATACAGACAGTGAAGGCAGATTTTGTTCAAGGATTCTGAGATATCCGCCAAATCCGTCATATCCGAGGATTCCCCCGTCAAACGTCAGGCTTTCAAAGTCTGCGCCAAGCATTGATGCAAGTCGGGATATCATACAGTCGTTATCCGAGTAAACCTGTGCAAATTTTGCTCTTGTGTATGTAAGCTTCTTTGACATTGCGGCATCGTCCGTAACTTTTCTTATAAAGTTAAACACTCTGCCTGTACGCTTATTAAGGAGTACACTGTTGTTTTCAGCCTCGGGGTAAATACCGCAGATAAGTCTTGCCGCTTCTCTTGCAAGAGCTGCAAGCTTTACGCCGTTTTCATCTGCAAATTCCGTGTTGCTTCCTGAAATCTCTGTCTTGAGAGTTCTGTATTCGTTGAGCAACTTATATATTTCTTCTGTATCGTGCTGATTGAACTCGCCTTTTTTACCGGGCGCAACATACTGAAGAAGAATATCTTTGCTGTTCTTTCTGGCTATGAACTTTTTGATAAATCCGTTTTCGTTATCTTCGTTGTAATTGTATCCCGAAAGCAGGGTATCAACATCTTCAAACAGCTCTTTTGAGAAAAATTTCAGTCTGTATTCTATATTTTCTATGCGCTGTCTTATTTTTTCAATAACACCTGCGTCACTTGCTATTTCACATATATTACTGTCTGCAAAATCGGCAGGTATATCAAGCTCGCGCGCTGAAATTATAAGCTTATATAATTCATTGAGTGAATAAAGTGCGCCAAGTGTCTTTATATCTGCAAGTTCAATACCAAGCTCATCGCTTATATCATACAGGTTTTCTCTGTACTCGGAAAAGACTGACAAAATTCTTGATATGAGGTCGAATGCGTCCTCAAGCTGGGATTCCGTCAAATCCTTTTCGGGATTAAGAGGAAACATAGGATTGAGTTTTATAGGCTGGCTTTCTGAAAGCTCTGCTGTTTTCTGCGCCTGCGATGCATACTTCACAAGTCTTTCTGCCATTTCAAACATCATATTGAACTTGTCACCTGTAATGTTTTCAAAGGCAGTTTCTTTTAACGGGAGAATAGTTTCAACCTTACCATCGGGTGCATCTATTGCGCTGTAATAAGACTTAACCGCATCTGTAAGAGATATTCCTGTCTTATTGTCCTCTCGGACGATAAGGTCATTAAATGATGCAATTCTTACTCTTATATCCTCATACTCTCTGAAATCTTCATTGATTTCTTTTCCTTCATAATCCGCAGACTTTAAAATTGTTTCTGTCAACAGTCCTATGAGTTCAGCCGTACTCATTCCGCCGTTAAGGCTAAGAACAGCATCCGAAAGTCCGTATCTTTCTGCCGATGCACCTATTTCATCAAGAAAACTGTCATTTGCCGATGCAACAAGCACTTTTTCCGATGAGGAAAGTGCTTCATAGATTTTATTTATAACAACATCTGTTTTTTCGGAAACAGAACTTCCCCTAATTACAAAGTTTCCTGTTCTGCTCAGCTTATTTTCAACGCTGTCGGGCATCCATACGGGCATAACAACCGACTGAGAAGCCTGTGTTTTGGAAACAAGCTCTTTTTTGCCGGACAAAATTGCAGAAAAATTGTTATTTGTCAGCATTTTTCTGCCGTACTGTTTCATATCGTTCCACAGAATAAAATCAGAAAGGTCTGCTTTTATAAGCGCATATTCTTTTATCAATTTAATTTCAGAAAATTCGCTTGTTCTGCCTTTTGCATTTCTTAAAAGGCTTTCAAACATATCAAAAGCCCTTTCGGCAGTATCTATTCCCGAAACAGGCACATCTCTGTGCGCAAGGTGGGATGCAAGAACGGTATTTACAACGAGACGCGACGGCTTTTCGATAAAGCTGTAGTCATATCTAAAATCCATTTCAATCTTTTTAAAGCAGGCAGGCAGATATCTTATTTCACCGCTGCTTGCTTCTGTGAGTCTTACAAAGCCGCAGATAAGATAATTTGACATTCCCGATGTATTCCCGAAAGTCATTCTGGAAATGCGTTCATGGAATACATTCTCATAAATACCAGCCACAACATTCTTCTTTTCGGCTATTCTTTGCCTGAAAGACGCATACATAGAAGTAGTCTGCTCAAGTTCTGCCTTGTTGTGCTGTTTTTGCTTTGCATTCTTTAAAGCAAATGCAGCAAATCCGTCAGAGAGTCCTGCATAAGCTTCTATCTTTTCGCTTATCTCAAGCGGACGGACTATGACCTTTCCCGAGAGCTTGTCAGCATCTGCGCCAATAAACGGAATAACATCATAGCCTGTATATTCACCGCCGAGCATACTGAACACCGGGCGGTTTACAAGGCCTGTGTAGAGCTTCGCAAGAACCTCGCGTGCATCATTTGCATTTTCGGATTTTTTACAAATCTTTCCCGCAAGAGGTTTAATCCCTATGCCAAATGCCGAAGCAACATTAAGGGCGAAAATTATATCTGTTCCTGACTTCTGCAGATAAGACAAAGCCGCATTATTTGCATATGCAACATCGACATTGTGAGCAGATGACATAACAGCAGGATCGAACAGTATCATTTCACCGTTTTCAACAGCTTTTCTTATTTTTGTAAGGCTTTCAAAAATCACAGGAGATTTGCCTGTTGACGCTACAGTTACCCCGCAGAAAACAGAAGCAACTCCCATTGCGTTTTTAGCAAAAGCAACAACCGGTTTCATACCGCATTTATACGCACAGGATGAAAACAGCAAGGCAAGTTCTACCGGAGTTGCAACAACTGCACTTTTAGATGTAAGCATATCCGCAGTTTTTACATTCTGCGTTTTTTCGGGACTATATGAATCTTTTTTTGCGCAGATTATATTTTTTCCTCTTATTCTTCTTACTATTTCATCCGCATATGATACTGCATCGGCAAAAGAACACAGCCTGTCCGCTGCCTTTATGCCTGAAGTTATATTTTCAACTTCTTCAGCTTCGGGTGTTACAAAACTTGCAAGAGTTTCAGGATGATACTCCGCCCCAGCCCATTCATCACACGGAAGAATTCTCACAGAAGAAACTGCCTCATATGTATTTTCGTCAACGATAATAACAGCTTTTATTTCCGCATTCACCGGACGTGTCGTATTTGAAAGGAGTTCGGAATTAATTTTAAAATCGGAGTTTAAAAACTTAACAATAAGCTTGCCGGCTCCGTCAAATTCATAGTTTTGGGGTGAAAAAGCTTCAAACTTCTTTTGAGCAAAGGAAAATACATTTTCTCCGTCACAAACACAGTTAATGCCAATGGAGAAGTCTGTCTTATCGCCATAAAATCCAGATATGAGCAATTCGGAAACAGGAGAAATCCCGCACGCATCAAAACAAGCCGAAAATACCGGTATATTTTCGACAGTAATATTCGGTTTGAGATTGCTGTACGGTTTGCTCATAGTTTTCGCTCCTCACTTGTCAATGGTGTATCACCACATAAATATTCATCTTATATATTAACACTTTTATCTTCAATTTGCAACAGAAATCCGTCTTTTTTATAAAATTTTTATTATTATATACAAGTTATCTACTGCCGCCTGCAAACGCAAGTCAAAATCGTTCAATTTTTCCGACAAAATTGTTAATTGTCTTTTGATAACTACGGCTATATAAGGAAATCGGATACGACGGACTGTTTAATTACGAAGTTCCCGGCGAACGTGTGTGTCCTATGGAAATAAGAGCTTATAAGCTGCAGTATGCAAAGGCTGTTTTTGAATATCTTATAAAAAACGCTTAATTTCATATAAACAGTAAGAAGCAGTCACAAAAAATGAACTGCCCCAATTTGTATGTACAGCACAAAAACACCCCTATAGTAGATTCTTTTTATTCTACCATAGTGGACTCTTTTTCTATTGTCCGTTTTTACCGGACTTATTCACTTTTCACTATATATCACTATATATTTAATCATCATCTTTTTCCTGTTCCTTGAGAGGAAGCTCACTAAACGGGACTAAGCAATTATGCATTTTTGCAAGATCGTTTCGTCCGGACTTCTCAACTGTTCCGCCGTAAATGTATCCCTCTGAACGCATATATGCATTCCAGCGGCGGTGTTCCAGTTTTCTAAGATCCCATAATTCTTTCTCTGTGCGTTCGTCAGGATTTTTTTCCGCACCCGATATTCCGCATTCTATTTTCATCTTTTTGTGAATAGCAGAGGCAATAGAAGACCTGTAGTTATAATCATATCTCCAGAAGTCTTTTTCCTCTCCCCACTTGAGATGGCGCTTCAAAGCCTCCTCTTCAACATCAGAATCAAGAATTACCGCTTCCGAATATGATGACTTCATATCACCTATAAAATCAATATTGTACGGCATACCCTTAAAGTTCTTTATGTTTGTAAGGGCTACTTTCTTTTCAGAATTATATACTACAGCCTGTATTACAGGAGTGTATTTCATTCTTTCGAACATAGCTCTGAGTTTTACTGCTACAGATATATTTTTTTCATCATTGCCTAAGGCAACAAACACATAGGTTGTTCTCGGCAATGTTTCGATAACGCGGTCAAAGGATACTGAATCAACGTCAATGTTTTGATGAACTTTAACAATATATTCAGCTTCGTCAGGCATCTTTGTTTTACCGCTGAACTTCATTAGTTCAGGACACAGGGAAACAAACTTTTCTTCTGCTTTATCTCCTTTGTCAAAAGAATTGATTTCAACTTTATATCCGTCCATTTGGCAAAACCACGACAGAGCTTTTGTCATTTCTGTTCCGTGCTGACCCATTCCTATAACAACGGCATTAATTTTTTTCATGCCGTCATTTTCCTCATAGGCACTGTTAAATATCTTATCATATCCGTTATCATATAGATTTCTGTAGATAAGAGACTGGACCTCGTTGACACGGCGAACTTTTATGGAAATACGCTTTCTGTTCTTTCCTGATTCAACTCCACTTTTTTTGTTTTCTTTACTATTTTCAAATGCATTTACAAGCAGCATTTCCGCTTCAACCTGTGTAGAGAAAACATACAGATTTGTATTTTCTCGGCACTTCAATGCATCAACAATTTTCAAAGACTGTCTGATATTTTCGGACTGGTTTTCTCCGATAGCAAAAAAGTTCAGCTCTTTATTAGGATTGTGAAATTTAAAGTTTATGGTTACTATATCTTTCTTGAAGCAGATTGCACCTATTTCTCTTGCTCTTTCAACAAGTTCATAACTTTGTTCTTCCTCTTTTTCAAAGACATCAGTAAACACAAAAAAGCGTTTTTTAGATTTGCTGTCATATAAGCTCTTTGCCAATGCTAAAGATTTTTCGTTTAACTCTGAAAAAATATAAGCATCGTGGTTAAAATGGTATGCATACCGCGCATGCGCAGAAAAGTTTTTGAAGAATGACATAACAAAACCAAATGTGAGAATTGGTGCTAAAACAAAAAGGACTGAGAAAACTACGGTATACCATCTAAAAACTTCAGGATCTGCATTTGCTAAAGTTAAAGTTATAAACTCAAATTCGCCGTCAACAACAAACAGTCTTATCATGTTGTGTATTGAAATCAATGCCGTTTCGAAAGCTCCGCACCCACTTGTTTTCAAAGTTTCAGAAAAAATAGGTAAATACAAAGATATGGCAGAAAGTATAACTCCTACAAACAATATTTTAAAAGGAGTAACAACTCTTCCGCTTTTATACTTTGTTTTTCCTCTTAATATAGCCAAAACAATGGAAACTGCCAACAAAACCACAGAAATTACCAAACAAGTTTTCCACATAACTTCAAACAACTCCAAATCAAACGAATTTTTTCTTAATAGAGTAACAAATTAGTTTAAAACTAAAACTAATTAAAAGAGAGCTTTTTGAAAATCATACACAGACTTGCCGGCAAAAATTGCAACCATATGCTGTTCTTCAGCGCAACCCTTGCAAATAGTCATATCTTCATCCGATATAAGGTCTTCGACTACATTGGGTTCATATCCTGTGCCAATGAATATTTTTCCGCAATCGTCACATTTATGTACGAGTTTTGGAACAAAATAAACTCCCGCTGCAATAATAGCGATTGTAATCACTAACGATATAATCTTTTTCATAAACATTCCTTTCTCAGCAATATCCATCACAAATACATTGCTGAACCACTAAAAAATCACACACAATTCAGGATAATAAACTAAATTTTGCATTTTAATTATTTTATCATAATAGCCAAAAAAAGTCAATGAGAGGTATGATTTTTCTATATGTATAGAACACGCTGGATTTGAATGTTTTCTGAAAATAAACAAAATGGCTATAACTTCTTGATTTCCCGATATTTCGCGATGGAACTCTCTTGGCTCCCCCTGCTGGGCTCGAACCAGCGACATCAGATTTGCAGTCATGCTTCCACCTTGCGGTACCCAAAATCAATTACGCTACCGCTATTGATTTTGACCGCTGAGCTATGTTCATTATATCATTTGTGTACAACTGTGAAAACAGGAGTCTTTCAGACGAGTGTTTTCGCAAAATAGTGCAGGCTATGCCTGCCGGCGTTTCGCATGGTAAGCCACCGACTTCGCTTAGCTCAGTCACTATGAGCACAGGCCTGTTATTGTGATATTGTTGATTTAAATCCAACAGGAAAAAGAAATAAGACAAGATACATATTTGTGTATCTTGTCTTTTTTGGCTCCCCCTGCTGGGCTCGAACCAGCGACATCATGATTAACAGTCATGCGCTCTACCGACTGAGCTAAGGAGGAATATATACAGAAGAAGGATGAGTGTTATCTCATCCTTTGTTCTCCTACAAAGGAGAGTGTTAGCATCGCCCTATCTTGCCAAGCCGTCTCCAGCTAAGTATTGTCGGCACAGGTGATCTTAACTACCGTGTTCGGAATGGGAACG
>JAZOLW010000017.1:0-5029 GCA_045653405.1 Eubacteriales bacterium
CCCGAACAGGCACTCAAGCACCCCAACTGGAGTATGGGCAAGGGAATTACCGTTTACAGCTCAACACTTGTAAACAAGGGGCTTGAAATGATAGAGGCTGTTCGTCTTTTTGACATCCCCGAGGACAGAGTTGAAGTTATAATTAACCGCCAGAGCATTGTTCACTCACTTGTTGAATTTATTGACGGCTCGGTGCTTGCACAGCTTGCAACCCCCGATATGAAGCTGTGCATACAGTATGCGCTGACCTACCCGAACAAGCTCCCCGGTCTTACAACACCCCTTGATTTGACAAAAGTCGGCACACTTTCTTTTTATGAGATAGATAACGAAACATTCCCGTCGCTTAACATTGCAAGAAAAGCACTTCGCACAGGGGGAGTAAACCCCTGCGTATATAATGCGGCAAACGAAGTATGCGTTGATTTGTTCCTTGACAGAAAAATCAAATATACCGACATATTCACCCTTATTGAAAATGCCTGCAGGCACTTTGGCAAGGGAGAGGGCACACTTACTCTTGACAGCATAATAAAAGCAGACGCCAAGGCAAGAGAATATGTGGAAAATCTCGCAAGATAACTACGCAAAGGATACATAACAATGAGAAATAAACCGTCATCAATAATTTTTCTGTTTCTTACTGCCGCAATATGGGGGTTTGCCTTTGTGGCGCAGGTAACAGGAGGGGAATATTTAGGAAGTTTTTATTTTAACGGCATAAGATTTATTCTTGGTGGACTTGTTCTTATACCCGTTATTGCAATATTTGAAAAAGGCTCAAAAGGAAGCGATAAAGTTACCGTTCTTTCGGGAATTGTTGCAGGTATTATCCTGTTTGTTGCGGCAAATCTCCAGCAGCAGGGTATAAATATCACGGGAAGCCCTGCAAAAGGCGGATTTCTTACCGCAATGTACTCGGTTTTCGTTCCTGTGCTTGCAATGATTTTCCTAAAAAAGAGAACAGGCAGAAACACCTGGACAGGTGCAGTAATTTCCCTTGTGGGACTTTTTCTCATACTTGCGGGTAATATGGCATCGAAGGACACTCCGTTTATTTCGGCATTGTTGAAAATCACAATAGGCAAAAATGCCTACGGCGGAATGCTCAGCATTGGCTGGGGTGATATCGTATTACTTCTTTGTGCTGTGATGTTTGCCGTACATATTGTATTTATTGACCACTTCAACAGCAGTATAAAGCCCATAAAGTTTTCAAGCACACAGTTTCTTACCTGCGGAATAATCAGCCTTGTCGTTGCGTTTTTTACCGAAACAATTACGGCCTCTGCAGTTCAGGGCGCACTTATACCCATACTTTACGGCGGTCTTATGTCAACAGGTGTTGCCTACACCTTGCAGATTATAGGTCAGAAGGGCGCACATCCTACGGTTGCCGCAATTATCCTTTCAACTGAATCTATGTTTGCCGCAATCGGAGGAGCAATGCTTCTCGGTGAAAGAATGACACTTACCGCATATATCGGATGCGCTGTTATGATGATGGGAATAATTATTGCACAGATTCCAAGCAGAAGATAGATTTTGTTTTCATAATATATAAGGTAATAGAATATGATATAAAGGGACATTCTTCGGAATGTCCTTTTGCCTGCACAGTAAACATATGTGGCTCAGGATGACAATTTCACTTATTCGCTTCCGTCAATGCACGAGCACCATTGTGCGAGTGTATTGACAAAATAAGAGGCGAAGCCTCTGACAAAAAAAGAGGCGAAGCCTCTGCTTTAGTAATTTATTTTGTTAAAATTTCGTATTTGTCTTGACAATGGCAAAAGGCGGTTGTATAATACTTATTAATCTTTGAATTTAAATGTCAAAATCTTGACAATGTTCTCAAAGCAAAAAACTACTCATAAACTATGGAGGTAAAACGAAATGAGCAGAATTTACAATTTTTCCGCAGGCCCGTCCATGCTTCCGCTCGAAGTCCTCGAACAGGCAGCGGCTGAAATGACAGACTACAACGGTTCAGGAATGTCAGTTATGGAGATGAGCCACCGATCTCCCGTTTATGATGCAATAATCAAGCAGACTGAAGCTGACCTCAGAACTCTTATGAACATCCCCGACAACTACAAGGTGCTTTTCCTTCAGGGCGGCGCTTCAACACAGTTCGCGGCTGTTCCCCTCAATCTTATGACAACAGGAAAGGCTGACTATGTTGTTTCAGGTCAGTTCTCCAAGAAGGCATATGAAGAAGCACAGAAGTACGGCGAAGTTACTTGCATTGCTTCATCAAAGGATAAGACTTTCTCATATATTCCTGAAATTACACCCGATATGGTAACAGAAGATGCAAGCTACGTTCACGTTTGCTACAACAACACCATTTTCGGCACAAAGTTCCCCGAAGTTCCTAATGTGGGCGACAAGATTCTCGTTGCAGATATGTCAAGCTGCATCATCAGCGAACCCGTTGACGTAACAAAGTTCGGTGTAATCTACGCAGGCGCACAGAAGAACATGGCTCCCGCAGGTCTTACAGTTGTTATTATCCGTGAAGACCTTCTCGGCAATGCACGTCCCGAAACTCCCGTTATGCTTGACTACAAGACAATGGCTGAAAACGACTCAATGTACAACACTCCTCCTTGCTACGCAATTTACGTTGCAGGTCTTGTGTACAAATGGGCGCTTAAGCTGGGCGGCCTTGAAGAAATGAAGAAGAGAAACGAAAAGAAAGCGGCTCTCCTTTATGATTACCTTGACAACTCCAAGCTCTTCAAGCCTACAGCAGACAAGAAGTGCCGTTCTATGATGAACGTTTGCTTCGTAACAGGCGACGCTGACCTCGACAAGAAGTTCTGCAAGGAAGCTGAAGCAGCAGGCCTTTCAAATCTCAAGGGACACAGAAGTGTGGGCGGTATGAGAGCTTCTATCTACAACGCAATGCCTTACGAGGGTGTTGAAGCTCTTGTTGCATTTATGAAGAAGTTTGAGGCTGAAAATCAGTAAATAACTCCCGAAAAGGGTAAGGCGGGAGCTTGCTCCCGCCATTCATATATATTAATGTATTATCACAATGTTTTTTGAACTTGTGACACCCGAATGGGATGCTTAAGGGACGAGTCCCTTAAGCAGGGTTTGGGACAGAGTCCCAAATCATTATAATATTAATGAAAGAAAAGGTATGAATCAATGTACAATATTAAGCTTTTGAACAAGATTGCTCCCTGCGGAACATCTTTGTTTAATGAAAACACCTACAATGTAGGCGAAACTGTTGAAAATCCCGATGCAATTATGGTACGCAGTGCCGCAATGCACGATATGGAGCTGGGCAAGGAGCTTCTTGCTATTGCAAGAGCAGGTGCCGGTGTTAACAATATTCCGATTGATAAGTGTTCCGAGCAGGGCATAGTTGTATTCAACACTCCCGGAGCAAACGCAAATGCAGTTAAGGAACTCGCTGTTGCAGCTCTCCTTCTTGCTTCAAGAAAGATTGTTGCAGGTATCAACTGGGCGCAGACTCTTACAGAAGATGTTGCAAAGGCTGTTGAAAAAGGCAAGAGCGCATTTGTAGGTCCTGAACTTGCAGGCAAGACTCTCGGCATTATCGGTCTTGGTGCAATCGGCGCACAGCTTGCCAACACTGCAGTTCACCTCGGTATGAAGGTTTACGGTTACGACCCCTTCATCACTGTTGACGCTGCCTGGAGACTTTCAAAGTCTGTTGTTCACGCAAAGGCACTGGGCGATATCTACGCAAACTGCGACTATATTTCAATTCACGTTCCCTCAACTCCCGATACAAAGGGTATGATTAACGAAACATCTATCTCCTGTATGAAAGACGGCGTAAGAATTCTCAACCTCTCCAGAGCAGACCTTGTAAATGCAGATGCAATCAAGAAGGCTCTTGCAGACGGTAAGGTTGCAAGCTACGTTACAGATTTTCCCACAGAAGAAGTTCTCGGCGTTGACGGAATTGTTACAATTCCTCACCTCGGTGCATCGACTCCCGAATCTGAAGACAACTGTGCTATTATGGCGGCAAATGAACTTATCGACTTCCTTGAAAGCGGCAATATAAAGAACAGTGTTAACTTCCCTGAAGCTGTAATTCCTTACAACGGCGAAGCAAGACTCTGTATCTTCCACAAGAATGTTCCTGCAATGGTTGCTCAGATTTCTACAATCGTTTCCGATTACAAGATTAACATTGCAAATATGATTAACTGCTCAAAGAAGGACAACGCATATACTCTTATTGAAGTTAACGGCGAAATTCCCGAAGAAGCTGTTGAGAAAATCAGCGCGCTTGAGAATATCACAAGAGTAAGAGTTATTAAGTAAATAATTCTGATATTTAGACAGAGTTGGAATTTGTGTGGAGGAAATATGGTAATTAAAATACACGAGATGCCTGAATCCAAAACATTTGATGATTATCCGGAGGATACCCTTTTTGTTCACGAAGAATACTTTGCAAGATTTATACTGGAGCCGTTTGAAGTCGTGCTAAGCGATGACCCAAGATACGATTCAGCACTTACACGTGAACAGGTAATGGAAATACGTGATAAAAAATAACTCAAGAAACACAAAAACAAGGTTACAGTTAATGTGACCTTGTTTTTATATGTTTAATAACGCATACGAAAATATGCGTTCTTTTTTATTTATATGTATAAATATGGAATATGTGGTAATACTCATAAATGTCAGGCGGCAAAAAAAGATATTTGCATTTGGTCATTTTGCACAATTTGGGCGTGTTGGGGTTGTCGATTTGCAACAAGTAACCTAAATCAAATATTTTTGAAAAAAATCTTGAAAAAGTGCTTGACAAATAAAACCAAAAGTGGTAAGATATACAAGCTGTCCGAAAGACAGCAAACAAACTGAATATCACAACAACTTCAAAAATGTCGAAAAACTTTTTTGAAAAAAGATTAAAAAAGGTATTGACAAGAGTGGTATGATGTGATATACTGATTAGGCTGTCGCGAGAGCGGGAGCGAAACGGACCTTGAAAATTGAACAACGAAAGACGAGAAAAAAC
>JAZOLW010000018.1:0-25120 GCA_045653405.1 Eubacteriales bacterium
TTCTTCTTTTCTCTCTTAGCGCCGTACTTGGACCTGGACTGATTTCTCTTAGCAACACCCTGTGTATCAAGTGTACCACGAATAATGTGATAACGAACACCGGGGAGGTCCTTTACTCTTCCGCCTCTGATGGGTACAACAGAGTGCTCCTGAAGGTTGTGACCGATACCGGGGATATAAGAAGTAACTTCTATACCGTTGGTGAGTCTTACTCTTGCGATCTTTCTGAGCGCTGAGTTAGCCTTCTTAGGGGTCTTTGTGGAAACCTTTGTGCACACGCCTCTCTTCTGGGGAGCAGCTATATCTGTCTGCTGCTTTGTAAGAGTGTTGTAGCCGTGCAAAAGAGCTGATGACTTAGACTTCTTGGAGTCTTCACGTCCCTTTCTTACTAACTGGTTAAATGTAGGCATACCGCACCTCCGTTCTTAAATATTATCGCGTGTAGTCACACTGACGCATAGTAACTTACACTAATCGACCTTTAAATTATAAAGCAAAACCTACTTTATGTCAAGTTTTTTTTACCTACACCCCCATTTTCTCCATTTTAACGGCGTTTTATCAAATTTTTCAAAACTTTTTAGTGCATTTTTCACAAAAACTTATAAAAATATTACGTTTTTCACTGCTTTTGCCGGAAAAAGCTATTGAATATACCAATTATTTACTATATAATATATGTAGATTTTCAAAATATCAAAAGTCAGGAGAACATATTATGCCAAAGATGCCGGGACAAAAGCTGAAGCTGTTTTACATACGGGATTTTCTTCTTAAAAATACAGACGAAAACCACTCGGTTACAGTTAAAGACATAATTTCATATCTTGAATCCTGCGGGATATCCGCAGAAAGAAAGAGTATATACGACGATATTGAACTGCTGAAGAATTACGGTCTTGATATCTGCTCGGAAAAACGTGACCGCACGGTTTGGTACAACGTAGTTTCCCGTGACCTTGAAATATACGAGCTGAAACTGCTTGTTGATGCGGTACTTGGCTCAAAATTCATTACAGAGAAGAAGTCCAACGAGCTTATCAAAAAGCTTGAAGGTCTTTGCAGCCGCTTTCAGGCATATGAGCTTGACAGACAGTTAACTGTTGTAAACCGAATCAAATCAATGAATGAGAGTATTTACTTTAATGTAGACAAAATACACAATGCAATAAAGGACAATGCCAGAATTTCTTTTCTTTACTTTGAGTACAATATGAAAAAGGAAAAGATTTTCCGTCACGGCGGAAAAAAGTATGAGGTCAGTCCTTTTGCACTGAGCTGGGATGATGAAAATTACTATCTTGTGGGATTTGATTCGGGAAGCAGACAGATTCGCCACTACAGAGTAGACAAGATGGACAAGCTTTCCGAAATCGAAGGCTCACGCAGAGAAGGTGCAGAGCTGTTTGAAAAGGTAGATGTGGAAAACTACTCAAGAAAGGTTTTCTCAATGTTCGGCGGTGAGACGCAGAAGGTCTGCCTTGAATTTTCCGAAAAGCTGGCAGGGGTGGTGCTTGACCGCTTTGGAAAGGACACATTCCTGTCCCCGAGCAAAACAGAGGGTTGCTTCACATTTGAAACAGATATTGTTGTAAGTCCCCAGTTTTACGGATGGCTGTTCTCTTTCGGAACAGATGCAAGAATTGTTTATCCTCAGAGTGTAAAAGATGGATTTGCCGAGTATCTCGGACGGTTATATGACAAATACAGTTAAAACTAAAACTGTACAAACGTTTCAACTTGAACCATTATTTTTATACCGTTCAGACAATGTACAGAAATGTGTTGCATTTTTTTCCATAATATGGTAAATTATATATGTACAAAGAAGTACGCTTATCAAAAAATTGCCGGAATAAAATTTTTTTCTTAAACCAGGGAACTTATTTGCTCCGGCATTCGTCTTGTTGTTTGGAAATGACAAAAACCATTCCGCAAAACATTTTTGGTAAACAAAATACTTACATTAAGAAAGGAAATCCCAAAATGAAAAAGTTACTTACAATCCTTATGGCACTTCTCGTTGCAGCTGCTTTTGTTACAGGCTGCACAAACAATGACACTGTTACAGGTGATGATGTAGAAGTCAACACAGAAGTTGAAACTCCTGCAGATGACGAAACAGATGTTGAAACACCCGTTGAGGATGAAGCTCCTGTTGAAGACGAAACTCCCGTTGAAGATGAAACAGTAAACAACGAAGAACTCCCTGAAGTTCCCGAGCTTCCCGTACAGCCCGAAGTTGAAATCCCTGTTGAAGATGAGGCTCCCGTTGTAGACGAAACTCCTGTTGAAGACGAAGTTCCCGCAGAAGATGAAACTCCTGTTGAAGACGAAGCTCCCGCAGAAGATGAAATCGAAGCTCCCGCAGCAGATTCTCTTATGGGAATTATGGACCGCATCAACGCTGAAAAGCCCGTTGAGCTTATGCTTATGCCTATGGAGCTTGACCTTACAGATCTTGACGGCCTCAAGTACTTCACAGGTCTTGACAGTGCTGATAAAATAGACTCTGCGCTCGTTTGCGAGCCTATGATCGGTTCTATCGCATACTCTTCTGTACTCGTAAGAGTTAAGGACGCTGCTGATGCTGCTGATGTTGCAGAAGCAATGAAGAACGGTATCGACCAGAGAAAATGGATGTGCGTTGAAGCTGACGACCTTTCCGTTACTACAAACGGCGACCTTGTATACCTCTTTATGGTTGATACAGAACACGCTGAAATGGTTACCTCCGCACAGATGATGGAAGCATTTAACACTGTTTGCGCAGGTTAATTGTCTGATTAAAACAAAACTATAAACTACTGTCAGCCCGCTATTAAACCAGCGGGCTGATTTATGGAGAAATACTATGCTTTTTTCAAGTATTCCGTTTTTATACTACTTTTTGCCCATAGTATTCATACTATATTTTGCGGCACCAAAAAAATTAAAAAATACAGTTCTTCTGCTGTCCAGCCTTTTCTTTTACGGATGCGGAGAACCTAAATATCTTATACTTATAACCGTATCAATTCTTACCGGCTATATAGCAGGTATTCTTATGGGACGCTGTCAAGCCAAAGGCTCAAAGCGTGTTGTCCTTATTATTTCAACGGTTATCCTGGGCGGACTTTTAGCCTACTTCAAATACGCCGATTTCTTTATAACAAACTTCAACGTGCTGACGGGATTGTCAATACCGCTTCTCAGAGTAACTCTGCCTATAGGTATCAGTTTCTATACATTCCAGATTCTCAGCTACACAGTTGATGTATACAGAGGCGAAGCAGGGACACAGAAAAATCTTATAAACTTTGCCGCTTACGTTACTATGTTTCCCCAGCTTATTGCAGGTCCCATCGTAAGATACACAGATGTTGAAAGAGAACTTGCATACCGTACGCATACAGTTGACAAGGCATATGAGGGTGCAAGACGTTTTATTGTCGGTCTTTCAAAGAAAATTCTTCTTGCAAACTCCATGGCTGAAATCGGCGACATATTCAGAGCATCTCAGGACAAAAGCGTGCTGTTTTACTGGATGTATGCCATCAGCTTTATGCTGTTTGTTTACTTCGACTTCTCAGGTTACAGTGATATGGCAATCGGTATAGGAAAAATTCTCGGATTCAATTTTCCCGAAAACTTCAACTACCCTTACCTTTCAAAGAGTGTAACAGAGTTCTGGAGAAGATGGCATATGACCCTCGGAACATGGTTCAGGGATTATATATACATTCCCCTCGGCGGCAACAGAGTGAGCCTTGGAAGATGGATATTCAACATTGCAGTTGTGTGGGGCTTTACAGGTCTCTGGCACGGTGCGGCGTGGAACTTCGTTATATGGGGCGTTCTGTTTGCAGTGATGCTTGTTGCAGAAAAATTCTTCCTCGGAGCTTGGCTTAAAAAGATTCCTACAGTCTTTTCACACATCTATGTGCTGTTTATCTGCGTAATCAGCTTTATTATATTCAATGCTCCAGATATGAACGGAGCTTTTGCAGATATGGGCGGACTCTTCGGCGCAGGCGGAATACCTCTTGTGTCAGACAGTGCAATTTACTATCTCAAGAGCTATTTTGTATTCATCGTTCTTGCGATTGTGGGAAGCACTCCTCTTATCAAGATGCTTGGTGAAAAGCTCAGAACTTCAGAGAAAACGCAAGCACTCTCAAGAGTTGTTGAACCCATTATGATGGTAACTCTTCTCCTGCTTTGCACAGCTTTTCTCGTTGACGGTTCATTCAACCCGTTTTTGTATTTCAGATTTTAAGGAGGGAAACATATGAAAAAGAACATAACCTGCTTACCCGGTCTTATTGCGGTAGGCGCTGTATGGTTCGGACTTGCGGCGTGGTGCTTTGCAAAGCCTGCTGACAGCTTTTCCGACAGTGAAAGACGTCCTCTTGCACAGTTTCCCGAAGTAACAGTTGAAAGCACTCTCAGCGGAAAGTTTATGAGTGATTTTGAAACATATACACTCGACCAGTTCCCGCTTCGTGACGGTTTCCGTACATTCAAGGCTCTCGGTGCATTCTACGCATTCGGCAAAAAAGACAACAACGACATATACATCAAGGATGGGTATGCGGCAAAAATAGAATATCCGTTAAATGAGAATTCTGTAGACAAGGCATCAGACAAGCTGACATCGCTGTATGAAAAATACATTGCCGGAACAGGAGCAAACGTATATTTCTCAATTGTTCCCGACAAAGGATATTTTCTTGCAGAAAAAAACGGATATCCTGCAATGGACTATGACAAAATGGTTGCCGACATAACAGGCAAACTGACTTTTGCAGAATATATTGACATTATGAGCGAATTGAAGATTACTGACTATTACAAGACCGATACACACTGGAAACAGGAAAACATACTCGGTGTTGCAGACAAGATAACATCTTCAATGGGTGTTTCGGAAATTGGCGAACACGACGTAGTAAAGACAGATGTGCCTTTTTACGGTGTATATTATGGTCAGGCGGCTCTCCCCCTGCCCAGCGAGGACATAAGCTATGTTACCAATGAGATTTTAGGAAATTGCACAGTGAACAACATTGAAACAGGCAAGACATACAAGGGAACTGTTGATTTTGACAAAGCTGACGGAAAAGATCCTTACGAGATGTTTTTGTCGGGTGCGGTATCTGTGCTTGAAATTACAAATCCTGCAGGAATTGACGGAAAAGAACTTATAGTATTCCGCGATTCTTTTGGAAGCAGCCTTATTCCTCTTCTTGTGAAAGATTATTCAAAGGTAACAGTGCTTGACACAAGATATATTCATCCTTCTGCACTTGGAAACTTTGTTAATTTTGAGAACGCTGATGATGTACTGTTTATTTACAGCACGGGCATACTCAATCAGAGTGAAACATTAAGGTGAGGCTGCACCTCTGTTTTTGTCAGCGATGAAATTCAAAGAACTTCATCGCTGACAAGTAAATCCCAGCTATTTGCATCAGGCGTAACTGCTTGGTGCTTTTTTCGTTCTACAAAAAACTCTCCGCACGGAAAAACCTGCGGAGAGTTTAAATATTATGTCATATTAAATTACTGATTATCAGCAGCCTGCTTTGCTTCTTCAAGCTTCTTCTGACGGCGCATCTTAACTTCGTCAGACATAGGCTTGATATCTCCTGCGGCTTTGAGTGCCTCTCTTGTGCAAAGAGGACCGAAGAGTTCATAGATAAGAACTGCAAACAGAGTAATATTTCTGATAAGATTTCCCTGCTCGCCAAGCTGCATTGCTATTGTACACATACCGAGAGCAACGCCCGCCTGGGGAAGAAGTGTGATACCAAGGTACTTACATATTTCGGGTGAGCACTTTGTTGCCTTTGCGCTTCCGAATGTACCGAAATACTTACCAAGTGAACGGAATATGATGTATACAACACCGATTACAACAACTGCCCAGTCAGTAAATACACTGAGTTCAAGCTCTGCACCGCTTATAACAAAGAACAGTGCGGAAAGAGGAGATGTCCACTTATCGGACTTTTCCATAAGGTCGTGAGACAGAGGACAGATATTGCAGAAGATTGTTCCGAGGGACATACATACAAGAAGTGATGAGAAGCTTATATGTACAGGTCCTATGTGGAATTCCATCATTGAAAGAGATACTGTAAGGAACACAAATGCAATAGTCATATTAAGACGGTTTGTGTTTGAGTTGAACATCTTTTCAAGCTGTGTGAGAACCCATCCCATTACAGCACCCAGAAGAAGTGAACATACAATTTCAATAATAGGATTTACTATGATGGATATAGGATCTACTATGCCTGTATTGAGTGTTTTTGCAATACCGAAAGATACTGCGAACACAATAAGACCAACCGCGTCATCAAGGGCAACAATGGGGAGAAGAAGGTCTGTAAGAGGACCCTTTGCCTTATACTGACGTACAACCATCAATGTTGCCGCAGGAGCTGTTGCAGTAGCGATTGCTCCGAGTGTTATGAGCTGTGCAACCGAAAGTTTATCCGGCATAGCAAAGTGCAGACAAAGAAGCGAGAGGTCAACAAGTATTGTTGCGGTAATCGCCTGGAATATGCCGATTACAACAGTTGCTCTTCCGTTCTTTTTCAAATCTTCAAGTTTAAATTCGCTTCCGATTGAAAAAGCTATAAATCCAAGAGCCACTTCTGAAACAAGTGTGAGTTTGCTTACAGCTTCGTGATTGTTGAATCCGACGCCGTCAAAACCGAGAGCTCCGAGAAAATACGGACCAATAAGTACGCCGGCAACGAGAAATGCCGTTACTGACGGAAGTTTCAGAGGCTTGAATACTCTTGTCATAAGAAGACCGACAAGAAGCGCAATTGAAACAGATAAAAGTGTGTTCATATCAATTCACCTTCATTTTTATAATACGGGAAAGCGTAACTAAATCCCCGCTTTTACACGAGGATTTTCTTCATATTTCCCAAAACGCACATAGTGTATCACAAATAGCTTGCCTTGTCAAGCAAAAAACAACATTTTCCTTCCCTTTTCAACACATTTTCCATAATCACCAAAAAGACTTAATTCTGTATAACAAAATCACTCTTTTTCACCAAGTTATAAGTGACCGGAAACTCAGCATCAAGGTTCTCTCTGTACATATCAACTCCGTGAACTGTGCTGTTATTATAGGTGGTATAATAATATATTCCCTTGTCGGTATTACAGCAGGATGTGTAATGGGTAATCTCATACCCTTCACCGATTTTCACACAGCCTTTTGGGTGAGAAACCGAGCCGAGAATATGGAAAAACTGGCTCACTCTCTCTTTTTCTGTACCTTCGAAAACCGAGTTCAGTTTAACAAAGCAGGCTCTTACAAATCTTGACATTGATGTATAGTCCCCGGGAAGTCCAATGCTCCCCATTCCCCTGCTGTACGGCTTGAAGTCAAAGCTGTCTGAAAAGAGGTTTTTCGGCTCTTCCGCTGTAACCGACACATAACTCTGCAAATTTTCCATTTGTTTATCAAATTGGGGGCTGTTGGTCATTACTCCCACAGGATTTTGATAAACTCTCATTCCCTGCTCCGTCTGTTCTGCAACGATTGACCGACCTTTATCCGAAATCATCCAGTGGAGGGGTGACGGTTTCAAGCTTTCGCTGAAGGGTTGACTTGTAATATTGACATCCTTTATAAATTCTTCTGCTTCATCGGCATCTTTACACTGACACAGCACCCTTGTTATAAACTCAAAAGATGCGACATTGATTTTTCCGTTTTTTCCTTCTTCATAATGTGCTTTTCCCGGAAAATTAAGTCCTGCCATACACAGTCCCTTTTCGTTGAAGGCATCAAAATAAAGCGGATATCCGTCCTCCACCATAGCCATACCGCAGATTGCATAATGATTTTCCGCTACCGTTCCATCTGTAAAGGAGATGCGGAAATTTCTGGGAGTAACTGTTATTTTCCCGTCATAGGCATACTCATAGTCAAGAGTTCTGCCGAAATAATGGTCTGCTGACGTCAAAGAAACAGCCGTACACATATAAATCCCTCTTTTCTTTCAAGGTTATTATATGCATACGGCTGATATTAATTCGTATTACGGTTGTGTGCTGACATAAGTTTCTTCAGCACCTGCGACAGCGGATAAATAAGTGACCCTGCAATGAGATTTCCTGCAAAATGAAGCCCGTCAAAAGGCAGTCCCGTTACTATCCACGCAACCGTCTGTTCAAAGGAAAAGCCCATAACAATCGCCTGAACGGGAGCGTACAGTGTTCCGTAGAAAAGTCCGTGAAGCGCACATACAATCGGATAAACAATACACGCAGTTTTCCCCGCCATATTTTTCGGCAATAGCATTGTAACTCCCCAAAGCACTGTCCATATATAAAGGTACGGTATCCACCATAACGAGAAGGCTCCGTATATCCCCGAAAGAACAACAAAGATATATATTGGCAACAGTGCTTTTTTGCGTAAAGAGACAGTATATGCCATAGTAAGCACCCCGACAATATGTATATTGGGAAGCACTTCCATAATTATCTTGGAGCAGAACATAAGCGTCCCAAGCATTGTGAAAATTACGCTTTCCCGTATTTTTTCAGAAGAGCTTTTACCTGTTTTACTGCTTTGTGTAAACAAGCTCATAGTGTTCTCCGTCTGCAAATTCCGTTCCGTCTACACCTGTCATCATATATTCTCCGCCTTTGGTGAAAGACCAATAACTCTGGTCAACATCGTAATCAGCGGTAATACCGTTAACTTTCTTTATATAAAGTCCGTAGGGTCCCTGTTCGCCATCGATAAGTCCTTGTTCAAGCAGAGCATCGCCGAGTATGGTTTCATCGGTGTTGACAGTAAAGGTAACAGACTTTTCTCCCGCCTTTACTTCAACATACACTGTTTTATTTCCCTCTCCGAATATGGCATCTGCCGTGTAGACAGCCTCCAACCACAAATCTTCCGTTGTCGGTACTTTTCCGCAGGATACCGCACACAAGCAAATTATTACGGCAAGAACTGCAATCAAGGTTGCGTTTAATGTCTTTTTCATTTTGTTTTTCCTTTCTGAAACTAATATATAACCAACAAAAAGCACCCTTCACGGGTGCTTTTTCAGGCATAATAAGGGCGCAGTACGCCCAAAATATCCTTCAACTCCCCGTTTGCCCAAGAGCCTTTTGTAAGGTACAGAACGATAAGCATTCCGACTTGAGAAGCATCTTGCTTCAGTTACGGTAATGGCTGTTGCTGCGGATTTGCACCGCGATTTCCTTATCCCCGAACAAAACATTTCATTTTGTCCGACAACGAAAGGCTTTGCCTTTCAGATGAACTGTAATATTTTATTTGGCCCGCCCTGAGGGATTCGAACCCACGACCCTCAGAATCGGAATCTGATACTCTATCCAACTGAGCTAAGGGCGGAAATGTCAAGGAAATGAAGATAACCCCATTTCCTTTTTTGTTTCTAGTCTTCTATAACAACGGTCTTTATCTTCTGTTCTGTAAGAGGTCTGTCAGAATAGTCTGTATCCACTGTTGCAATAGCATCAAGTGTTTCAAAGCCATCAGTCATCTTACCGAATGCTGCATACTGTCCGTCAAGATGAGGAGCATCCATATGCATAATAAAGAACTGTGAGCCTGCAGAGTTGGGATTTGCAGAACGTGCCATGGAAATCACGCCTCTTGTATGCTTGAGGGGATTCTTAACTCCGTTTGCCGCAAACTCGCCCTTGATTGAATGACCGGGGCCTCCGCAGCCTGTGCCTGTGGGGTCTCCGCCCTGTATCATAAAGCCTTCTATAACTCTGTGGAAAACAAGTCCGTCATAAAAGCCCTTTTTTGCAAGATTAACAAAGTTTTCAACTGTAATGGGAGCTGCTGTGCTGTCAAGCTCAACTGTCATTGTCTTATCGTCAGACATTGTGATAATTGCGCGCATTTTAAACCTTACCTTTCAGTCAAGCTGTGCAGGAAAGCTTCCGCCCTCCTGCACAATCTTAAAAACTATTTATTATTCTTCGTCGCCGTTTTCTTCAGCTGCGAGTGCCTTATCGAGTGCAGAAAGGAGTGCTTCATCTTCTGCGCTGAGTTCTTCAAGATCCTCATCTTCACCTAAGATTTCGTCAAAATCCTTATCCTCTGCATCTTCTTTATCCTCTGAAGGAACATAAGGTTTGTATTCAACTGTTTCAGCTTCTTCAACTTCAAGAGCATTGCCCTCAGCATCAGTAACCTCAACATCTCTGTACATTGACATACCTGTTCCGGCAGGAATGAGCTTACCGATAAGAACATTTTCCTTAAGACCGATAAGCGGGTCAACCTTACCCTTGATAGCAGCTTCTGTAAGAACCTTTGTAGTTTCCTGGAAGGATGCTGCAGACAGGAAGGAGTCTGTAGAAAGAGAAGCCTTTGTAATACCGAAGAGCACAGGTGAACATTCAGCAAGTGCAAGTCCAACTTCTCCTGCGTCAAGTCTTGCCTGAATCTTGGCATTTTCTTCTTCAAATTCATTTACGCTGACAAGTGAACCGATAAGCATATTGGTGCTTCCTGCACTCTCAATCTTAACCTTTCTTGTCATCTGGCGTGAAATAACTTCGATATGCTTGTCGTTGATATCAACACCCTGGAGACGGTAAACTCTCTGTACTTCCTTGATAATATAATCATATACAGCGTTAAGACCGTTTATTCTTACAATATCAGCAGGGCTTATATTACCTTCGGTAAGGCTCTGTGCTCTGACAACATAATCGCCGTCCTGAACAACCATTCTTGTTCCGAAAGGAATAATATACATCTTTTCTTCGCCAGTGTTTTCATTAACAAGCTTTACGTGTCTTGCCTTCTTGTCTTCATCTATAGTAATCTTACCGTCGAAGTCCGCAACAACAGATGTCTTCTTGGGACGTCTTGCTTCAAAGAGCTCTTCAACTCTGGGAAGACCCTGTGTGATATCGCCGCCGGCAACACCACCAGTATGGAAGGTACGCATGGTAAGCTGTGTACCGGGTTCACCGATAGACTGAGCCGCGATGATACCAACTGCTTCACCGATGTTAACAGGATTGCCTGATGCAAGGTCTGCACCGTAGCAGTGTACGCAGGCACCGTGCTTTGCGTGACAGTTGAGAACTGAACGTACGTGAACCTTTTCGATTCCTGCCGCAATAATCTTGTCAACCTGTGCTTCTGTGAGCATTGTGTCATCTTCAGCGATAACTTCGTTTGTATTGGGGTCAATTATATCGTCAATTACATATCTGCCGAGAAGTCTGTCTGCCAGAGGCTCAATCATTTCGTTGTTATCCTTGATTGCGCTTACCCACAGACCGATTCTGTCGTGGCAGTTTTCTTCACGGACAATAACGTCCTGAGCAACGTCAACAAGACGTCTTGTAAGGTAACCGGAGTCAGCTGTACGAAGCGCAGTATCGGCAAGACCTTTACGCGCACCACGGGCAGCGATAAAGTATTCCAAGATGTTCAAGCCTTCACGGAAGTTAGCCTTGATAGGAAGTTCGATTGTCTTACCGGATGTGGAAGCCATAAGACCACGCATACCGGCAAGCTGTCTGATCTGCTTGATAGAACCTCTCGCACCGGAATCCGCCATCATCTTGATGGAGTTGAATTCATCAAGGTTAGCCTGAAGTGCGTTTGTAACGTCCTTTGTAACATCTTCCCAGATCTTGATAACCTTTTCTCTTCTTTCCTCGTTGGAGAGAAGACCGCGCTTATAAAGCTTGGAAATTACTTCAACCTGCTTTTCACCGTCTGCGATGATAACCTTCTTCTGAGGAGGAACGGTCATATCGGATACGGAGATGGAGATGGAGCCCTTTGTAGAATACTTAAAGCCCATTGCCTTTATCATATCAAGAACTTCAGCAGTCTTTGAAATGCCGTGATACTTGATTGAACGGTCGATAATCTGTCCGAGTTCGTCCTTTGTTACAACAAAGTTGATTTCAAGGTCGAGTTCGTTTTCTTCAGTTCTTTCAACAAAGTGAAGATCCTGAGGAATGGGAGCGTTGAAGATAAGTCTTCCGAGTGTTGCATCAACAATTGCGCTCTTTACTGTTCCATCTTCAAGAGTCTTTGTTCTTCTTACCTTGATAGGTGCGTGAAGTCCGAGTTCACCAACTGAATAAGCCATCATAGCTTCGTCGAAGTTGCGGAAGGTCTTGCCTTCACCGGGTTCACCGTGCTTAAGAAGTGTAAGGTAGTATGAACCGAGTACCATATCCTGTGAAGGAACTGTTACGGCACGGCCGTTAACAGGCTTCAAAAGGTTGTTTGCAGAAAGCATAAGGAAGCGTGCTTCACTCTGTGCTTCAGCAGAAAGGGGTACGTGAACAGGCATCTGGTCACCGTCGAAGTCGGCGTTGAACGCTGTACAAACAAGGGGATGGAGCTTGATAGCACGACCTTCAACAAGTACAGGTTCGAATGCCTGAATTGAAAGTCTGTGAAGTGTAGGCGCACGGTTAAGAAGAACGGGGTGGTCCTTGATAACGTGTTCGAGAGCGTCCCAAACTTCAGGGCTTACTCTTTCAACGCGCTTCTTAGCATCCTTTATGTTTGTTGCCTTACCTGTTTCAACAAGTCTCTTCATTACGAATGGCTTGAACAATTCAAGAGCCATTTCCTTAGGAAGACCGCACTGGTAAATTTTGAGGTCGGGGCCTACTACGATAACTGAACGTCCTGAATAGTCAACACGCTTACCGAGAAGGTTCTGACGGAATCTACCCTGCTTACCTCTGAGCATTTCGGAAAGAGATTTGAGTGCTCTGTTGTTAGGACCTGTTACGGGTCTGCCGCGTCTGCCGTTATCAATAAGAGCATCCACTGCTTCCTGGAGCATTCTCTTTTCGTTTCTGATGATGATTTCGGGAGCTGAAAGCTCAATCATCTTCTTGAGTCTGTTATTTCTGTTGATAACACGTCTGTAAAGGTCGTTGAGGTCACTTGTAGCAAATCTGCCGCCGTCAAGCTGCACCATAGGACGAATATCCGGAGGAATTACCGGAACAACGTCGAGAATCATCCATTCGGGCTTGTTGCCGGACTGTCTGAATGCTTCAACAACTTCGAGACGCTTGATGAGTCTTACTTTCTTCTGACCAACAGCGGTCTTGAGTTCTTCCTGAAGTTCAACTGAGAGCTTTTCGCAATCAATTTCAGCAAGGAGTTCCTTGATTGCTTCGGCACCCATGCCTACTCTGAACTCGTTCCCGTAGTACTCATACTTCTGGTTGTATTCCTGTTCAGTGAGAAGCTGCATCTTTTCAAGACCTGTAGCTTCACCGGGATCAATTACAATATACTGTGCAAAATAAAGCACTTTTTCGAGAAGTCTGGGAGATACGTCAAGCAAAAGTCCCATTCTTGAGGGAATTGCTCTGAAATACCAGATATGGGATACAGGACAAGCAAGTTCAATGTGTCCCATTCTTTCTCTTCTTACCTTGTTGGTTGTTATTTCAACATGGCACTTTTCGCAGACCTTGCCCTTATAACGTACTCTCTTATACTTTCCGCAGTGACAGTCCCAGTCCTTCTGGGGACCGAAGATACGCTCGCAGTAGAGACCGTCTCTTTCGGGTTTCAAGGTTCTGTAGTTTATTGTTTCGGGCTTTTTAACTTCACCGTATGACCATGAACGGATCATATCGGGAGAGGCAAGACCGATTTTTATAGCTTCAAATTCGTTGTGTTCGTTCTGTCCCATCAGCAAAAACTGCTCCTTTTCTATCTATATTTGTGAGCATCAGATGTCAAGATCGTCATCTTGGCCAAAGAGATTTTCTGAGAAGTCATCAGCAAAATCGTCATCGTTTTCTTCTTCGATAACGTCGCCGTTTTCGTCCAGAATGCTAAAGTCGTCAAGGTCGGTAACAACGTTTTCACCGATATCTTCGGCTGTAACGATGTTCTTCATACCGTCGAGTTCTTCTGCACTGCTTTCCTTGAGTGTGATTTCATTTCCGTCACCGTCAAGAACCTTAACGTCAAGAGCAAGTGACTGAAGTTCGCGGATAAGCACCTTGAAGGATTCGGGAACACCCGGTGTGGGAATGTTCTGACCCTTAACAATAGCTTCGTATGCTTTAACACGTCCGATAACGTCGTCAGACTTAACTGTGAGGATTTCCTGAAGTGTGTAAGCTGCGCCGTATGCTTCAAGCGCCCAAACTTCCATTTCACCGAATCTCTGTCCGCCGAACTGTGCCTTACCGCCGAGAGGCTGCTGTGTTACCAGTGAGTAAGGACCTGTTGAACGTGCGTGAATCTTATCGTCAACCAGATGATGCAGCTTGAGGTAGTACATAATACCTACTGTTACGGGGTTGTCAAACTGTTCGCCTGTACGTCCGTCGTAAAGTATTGTCTTACCGTCTTCGCGCATACCTGCCTGCTTGAGACAGTCTGCGATATCCTGTTCGTTTGCACCGTCAAATACAGGAGTCATAATCTTCCAGCCAAGCTTCTTTGCCGCAATACCGAGATGTACTTCAAGCACCTGACCGATATTCATACGGGAAGGAACGCCCAGAGGATTAAGCACGATATCAAGAGGAGTACCGTCGGGAAGGAAGGGCATATCTTCGGGAGGAAGGATACGTGATACGACACCCTTGTTACCGTGACGGCCCGCCATCTTATCGCCGACAGAAATCTTTCTCTTCTGTGCGATGTATACTCTTACAACCTTGTTTACTCCGGGAGGAAGCTCGTCTGAGTTTTCTCTTGAGAATTCACGTACATCAACTACGATACCGCTTTCGCCGTGAGGATGTCGTAGTGAAGTATCTCTTACTTCTCTTGCCTTTTCGCCGAAGATTGCACGGAGAAGTCTTTCTTCAGCAGTGAGTTCGGTTTCTCCCTTGGGAGTTACCTTACCTACAAGGATATCGCCTGCGTGTACTTCAGCACCGATGCTGATAACACCGTTTGCAGTAAGATACTTAAGTGCATCTTCGCCAACGTTAGGAATATCTCTTGTGATTTCTTCCGGTCCGAGCTTTGTATCTCTTGCTTCGTGAGAGTATTCTTCAATATGGATAGATGTATAAACATCATCTCTTACAAGTCTTTCATTAAGGAGAACAGCATCTTCGTAGTTATAACCTTCCCAGGTCATAAAGCCGATAAGTGCGTTCTTACCAAGTGAAATTTCACCGTTGCTCGTTGCAGGACCGTCGGCAATATCCTGACCGTTGGTAACTCTGTCACCCTTGAAGACGATAGGTCTCTGGTTTACACAAGTACCCTGGTTTGGTCTCTTGAACTTAATGAGATGGTAGGTTGTCTTGTTGCCGTCATCCTCACGGATTTCGATTGTGTCGCCGCTTGCGGTTTCAACGATACCGTCAGCCTTTGCAACCACAACAACACCTGAGTCAACAGCCGCCTTATATTCCATACCTGTGCCGACAATGGGGCTTTCGGTCATCATAAGAGGTACAGCCTGCTTCTGCATGTTTGATCCCATCAGAGCTCTGGAGTTGTCATCGTTTTCAAGGAAGGGGATGCACGCTGTTGCAACAGATACCACCATCTTAGGCGATACGTCCATGTAGTCAACACGTTCTTTTTCAACTTCAGTGATTTCTTCTCTGATACGAACTGTTACACGGTTGTTCTTGAATCTGCCGTTTTCGTCGAGGGGTTCGTTAGCCTGAGCTACGATGTACTCGTCTTCCATATCGGCAGTCATATAAATAACTTCATCCGTTACAATACCTGTTTCCTTGTCAACCTTGCGGTAAGGAGCTTCGATAAAGCCGAACTTGTTAATCTTTGCATAAGTGGAAAGGTAGGAAATAAGACCGATGTTAGGACCTTCAGGTGTTTCAATCGGGCACATTCTACCGTAATGTGTGTAGTGAACGTCTCGAACTTCAAATGATGCTCTGTCTCTTGACAAACCGCCGGGACCGAGAGCTGAAAGACGTCTCTTATGGGTAAGTTCTGCAAGGGGATTGGACTGGTCCATAAACTGGCTCAGCGGTGAAGAACCGAAAAATTCCTTGATTGCAGAAACAATAGGTCTGATGTTTATGAGGTTCTGAGGAGTGAGGTTTTCTGTATCCTGCATTGTCATACGCTCACGAACAAGCTTTTCCATTCTGGTAAAGCCGATTCTCATCTGGTTCTGGAGAAGCTCACCTACGCTGCGCAGTCTTCTGTTGCCGAGATGGTCGATATCGTCAACTGTGCCGCAGCTGTGTGCGATGCAAAGCATATAGTTAACAGACGCATAAATGTCGTCGTGTGTGATGTGCTTGGGGATAAGTTCATTTCTTCTTTCAGCAAACGCTGCGAGAAATTCTTCTTCGTTGTTTGTCTGTTCAAGGATTTCCTTGAGAACTTCAACCTGAACTCTTTCTTCAACACCAAGAGAGGAAAGGTCATAGCCTGCAGGTACAACGCCGAGAGCAGCCATATCTGCCATCTTGTTGCTGAATACCTTGAAGGTCTTTTCGGAATTTACATCCTGAGTATAAAGAACAACTTCATAGCATCCTGACTTTTCGATGGTTTCAGCCATTTCGCGTGTAAGAACAGTTCCCTCGTCGAAGATGATTTCGCCTGTGAAGGGGTTTACTGCAGGAGCGGCAAGCTTGAAGCCTGTGATTCTTCTGCCGAGAGCGAGCTTCTTGTTGAACTTGTATCTACCTACTGCAGAGATATCATATCTCTTTGAGTCAAAGAACAGATTGTTAATAAGAATCTGAGCAGATTCAACAATAGCAGGGTCGCCGGGGCGGAGCTTCTTATAGATTTCCTTAAGAGCTTCTACGCCGGGAGTTGTGCCGTTCTACTGAGCTTCCCTTTCCATTGTATACTTTGTAAGAGTTGCCTTGATATAGTCGTCATCGCCGAACATATCAAGCAGCTGCTTTGAGGATGAAAGTCCGAGAGCACGTAAGAATATAGTAATAGGAAGCTTTCTGTTCTTATCAATTCTTACATAGAATACGTCATTTGCATCTGTTTCGTATTCAAGCCATGCTCCTCTGTAAGGAATAACAGTAGCAGCAAACAGCTTCTTTCCGGACTTGTCGTCTGTTGATTCATAATAGATACCGGGTGAACGTACGATCTGTGAAACGACAACTCTTTCAGCACCGTTGATTACAAAAGTACCCTGTTCTGTCATAAGGGGGAAATCGCCCATAAATACTTCAGATTCCTGAACGTCGCCTGTTTCCTTATTGGAGAGTCTTACTGTAACTCTGAGATGTGCCGCATAGTTAACGTCACGTTCCTTACATTCCTCAACGGAATACTTGGGAGTCTTGTCTATTGAAAAGTCTACAAATTCAATAAACAGTTTGCCTGTGTAGTCTACAAGAGGTGATACGTCTTCCAGCACCTCTTTCATGCCATCGGTAAGGAACCATTCGTATGACTCCTTCTGAACCTCGATGAGGTTTGGCATTTCCAGCTTTTCATCAATCTTGGAGAAGCTGTATCTGATGTTGTTGCCGAGTTTGCAAGGCTTTACCATGGTATGCAATCACTCCATTCATTTCTCGGTCGTTTTAGTATTCTTCGGTGGTAATACTTCCTCTTTCCCCCTAAAAAAAGGGGATGAAAGGCGATATTATCACTCATTATAGTGCAGTATATAAATATACTACAACACTCCCGTTTTGTCAAGCACATTAAGGAAAATAAATCTTTCGGGGGATATAAAAAAATTATGTTTTACAAATTGTTTTTATAAAAGTTACCAATAATTCAGCGGTTTTTTTCTAAAAATTTACAATTGCCCCGAGATAACAGCAATATCATAATACGGAAAAATAAAATTACGCAAAAAAATACTCTGCAATCGTTTTTTGCAGAGTATTTTTTGAAGTTTTGTGTGTTTTAGTATTACAAAACAACATACTGCGAAAACACACAGTCTGCTATTTTTTACTTACCTGACACTATTTCGCCCACATAAAGTCCCATAGCTCCTGCCTGAGAAAGACCTCTTGTAACACCGCTTCCGTCACCGATAGCATATATATCGTCGCATATCTCAAAGTCATTATTCTTGAACTCCGGTCTTACGGAATAATATTTTGCCTCAACCCCGTACAGTAATGTGTCATAGTTTGATGTTCCGGGAGCGATATTGTTTATGGCATACATTGTTTCAATTATATTGTCAAGCTGTCTTTTGGGAATACACAGTGACAAATCTCCCGGCACTGCGTTAAGTGTGGGACGCACTGTTGACTGGGATATTCTGTGCTCGTTGGTTCGCTTGCCCTCAAGCAAATCTCCGAATCTTTGCACAAGCACTCCCCCGCCGCTTACCATATTGCTGAGGTGAGCCACGTGCTTTGCATAGGCAATAGGTTCTTCAAAAGGCTGGGTGAAGTTAACTGTAGACAGCAGTGCAAAGTTGGTGTTCTGTGTCTTTCTTGACTCATCGTTGTTGGCGTGGCCGTTAACTGTCATAATTCCGCCGGAGTTTTCCATTACAACCTCTCCGCCGTCATTGAAGCAGAACATTCTGCATATATCACCGTACTTCTTGGTGCGGTAAAGTATCTTGGGTTCGTAAATCACTTTGGAGATATGACGCCATATAAGTCTTGGCAGTTCAACCCGCACACCTATATCAACCTGATTGTTTGAAACCTTTATGCCCTTGTGTCTGCACACATCGCCAAACCAGCCCGAACCTACTCTGCCCACGGCGATAACAAGTTTCTTATAGGAATACTCATCTTTATCGGATGTCACTGTATGCTTCATTTCATCTATTGCCGTAACATCTTCATTTGTGAAGATATCCACCTTTGTTGAAAGGTCGGCAATGAGCTTTGACATTGTTCTGAAGTTACCGTCAGTACCCAGATGCTTTACTCTTGCCTGAAGCAGTCTGAGGTCATACTTCAAACACTCCAGCTTGATTTCATCGCTTGGCATATACACATTTTCGTGAGCGCCGTAGGACACCAGTATTCGGTCAAGCTTTTCAATATATTCTATAGTCTTGTCCTCACCCAGATAGTTCGGCAGCCATCCGCCGTATTCTGTGGAAATAATAAACTTTCCGTCGGAATATGCTCCGCATCCTCCAAGCCCCTGCATTATTCCGCAAGACTTACAGGACACACATTTATCTGTCTTTTTGGCAATTATGGGACAAGCTCTTTTGTCAATTGGGTTTCCCCTGTCTATAATACATATCTTTGCATCTTTGTTGTTTTCATAAGCACTGTATGCCGTCATAAGGCCGCCTATTCCGCCGCCGATTATGACAATATCATAGTTTTTCATTGAAACCACCTGTAATTAAATATTTAATACTCGATATACTGGGGAAGTCCGGGATTTGGTAATACCCTGAAAAGCACTTTACCAAGTATTTTATTAACTTCTATATCTCCTACATATCTGCTGTCAAGGGAGTTGCTTCTGTTATCTCCGCAAACAAATACACAGCCTTTTTCTACGGTGTGCTTTTCAAGATGTCCTACAGACTGTGGGTATTCCGTACTTACGGGTCTCATAATAGGGACATATTTCCCTGTTGTGGGATTACTTATATAGTTAACATAAGGCTCGTCAAGAACAAAGGTGTTTCCGTCAGTATCGGTCACCTTAATTGTCCAGTTGTCGTAGTCTATGACAACTGTTTCGCCCTCTGTTGCAATTACTCTTTTTATAACAGGGCCTCTGAATGCCGGTTCTCTGCTTCCCCACATCACTCTTTCAGCTTCAAGGTCGTGGATAACCACTATATCCCCTCTTTCGGGTGTATAGCCTACATCGCTGATAATGAGTCTGTCGCCGTGAGCAAGGGTCATATCCATAGAATGTCCGTCAACAGTTACAAATCTGAAAAAGAATGTAAATACTATAACAACGGCAAAAAGTGCCTGACAGAATGTCAGCACCCATTCAAAAATTTCTCTTACCGTTTTCTCTTTTCCGCTGTGAACGCTCTCTGATACATTATTCAACTCTTTATTTTGGTCCATCATCAAAGCCCGTCCTTTCTTAATAAATATTATATTCAAAAAAACTAAAAATAAGCAGATAAAAAGGGACCTTTACAGGCCCCTTTTTCATCAACCCCGGTTTCAGGGGCATTTGCCGATTCCGGCAGGTTAAGTATCAAGGTTATTAGCCTTCGATCTTTTCCTTAACCTTAGCGCTCTTACCAACTCTGTCGCGGAGATAGAAGAGCTTAGCGCGTCTAACCTTACCGCATCTGATAACGTCAACCTTAACAACGTTAGGTGAGTGGATGGGGAATGTCTTTTCAACGCCAACACCGTAAGAAACTCTTCTTACAGTAAATGTTTCGCCAACACCGCCGTTGCGCTTAGCGATAACTGTTCCTTCGAACATCTGAATTCTTTCTCTGGAACCTTCCTTGATTCTGTTGTGTACTCTGATGGTATCACCAACATTGAACTGGGGAATTTCTGTCTTGAGCTGCTCGTTAGCAAAAGCCTCGATGATCTTATTCATTGGGTTTTCCTCCTTAAATCTATGACATTCTTACGCAGCAGGCAGAGGAATGTCTGAAATTACTTACAGCGATACGCATTTACACATACCGCAACAGTTGGATTATACCACACACAAATTCCTTTTTCAAGAGGTATTCCGATTTTTTTGTGAACAAAAAGTAAATTATTCAAATTATTTAAAATCTACGCTGTAGTGTACAAATTTATAATTTCACAGCCTATGCTGTCTGCGTATTTTACGGTATATCCCGTGCCGCTGATTTTGTTTCCCGACCAGTACGCAACACAGTAATGACTTGAATTTGCCATTATGCGGTTTCTCATAAGGAGATACTTCCTTGCTTCTTCGTTTGTATCCACTTCACCGTCAAAAGCATAATTCACAACATTTGCATTAGTGAGCAGGAACTCGTAAATGCGCTTGTCATTTTCGCTCCAGCGTTGGGTCTGATTTCTGCAGGGTAAATCAAGTATCAGCTTTATATCGGGACGGTCTCTTCTCATATCTATAACCTGCGTTGCCGCAAGGGTGTCAAACCCAAGTGCTCCGCCTGTATGAAACTCTTTAACGCCTTTTGAATACAGGTATGCAACAGTATTTTTCATTAACGGAAGCAAGTTTCGTCTGACTCCGGCAGAAATTTTACGGTGTCCCGTGAAAAAGCAGGAATACCGTCTGTTTTCAGGAACTTCGTACTGTTCAATATCTTCAAACACTTCAATTTGTTCGTCCATTTATTCTCCTATGCCTGTACCGATGTTTCCCCAACATAATTCTTTCGGAACTCGGTACACAGTTCCTCGTATGAAAGTCCTTTTGCAAGCAGCCATTTAAGTTTTACAAATGCCGCCTCGGTTGTCATATCATTTGCCTCAAGAACTCCGCTTGCAAGGGCGCGTCTGCCCACTTCATAAACACTCAAATCGCTCTTTTCATAAAGGCACTGACTTGTAATAACAACCGGTATTCCTTTATCTGCAAATCTCGACAGCTTTGAGGGTAAATCCCTGTGTATGTAATGAAGTCCTCCCGCACCGAAAGCTTCAATAACAATTCCGCCGTACTTCATATCAAGAAGCATATCAAAAATTGCAGGGTCAAGTCCCGGTGTCAGCTTTATAAGAAAAACATTTCCCGATATGTCTCCCGAAAAACGGTATTCTTCATTTTTCGGCACAGCAGACATATTTATTTCAAGTCCGCCGCTTGCAGCTACGTCTGCAATGTAGGGATAATTTACACTTTCAAAAGCTTCAAAGCCAACAGTGCGCACCTTTACGGCACGGCATCCCAGAATTATTTTTCTGTCAAAGCATACAAACACGCCGCCTACTCCGCTTGCCGCCATAGCAAAAGCATATCTTAAATTATCGTATGCATCCGTCAGCGGATTTTCAAGAGGAAGCTGTGACCCTGTCAGTACAACGGGGATATCTATTCCTCTGAGCATAAAGGAAAGTGCACTTGCTGTATAGGAAAGGGTATCTGTTCCGTGGGTAATAACTATACCGTCAAAGCCTTTGTATTCACTGTCAACGCACTCGGCAATATATCTCCATTCCTCGGGCTGTATGTTTGAGCTGTCAAGGTGGAGTATATCCCTTGCCGTAATATCGTAATTGGAACATACGCCCGGCACTCTTTGTATCATATCAAAAACACCAAGTGACGGTTTTAATCCGTCTGCTCCACCGGAGGCGATAGTTCCGCCCGTGGCAAGTACAAGTATTTTTTTCATTTTCTTTCATTCCTCAAATCTGTTTTTGGGCTTATATATCATTATAACACACAAAAAATGGGTTGTAAAGTAAATTTGAAAGGCTTAAAAAAATAAATTCAAAACTATTGAAAGAATTGAGAATTTATGGTAAAATATATTATCTGTAGGAATTTGTAAGGAGAGTGAACGGAATGTCTGCTGTTTTATCTGTAATAGGCACCGCTTTGCTCATACTTCTTGCAATTCTGTGCGCAGTGATTTTCCTGCTTGGAACAGTATTTTTTTCAAGGGTAAGAATATTCTTGAGATACAGGGAAAAACTTGAAATATTACTTCAGTTGTGGTTTATAAAAATCAACATAACCAAACTTACCTCCCGAAAGAAAAAACAGAAAGCACCCAAGCTTCTTCATTTTGACGGACAACACTTCGGTGAACTTCCGCAAAAGCCGGAAAAGCAGAAAAATAAAAAGAACATACAGGCAGCACATAAAGTTTCAAAAGGTACTGCAAATCCGGCGACAACGACACAGCCGAAGGAGAAACAGTCTGTTGGAGATATACTGGATATGGTAAGAGATATTCTCTCGGACATCTCATCTCCTATGAAAAAGTGTATTGATGTTAAAATACACCGACTTTATGTAACAGCAGCATCGGGGGAAGCCGCCGACACTGCCGTAATGTTCGGACATCTTAACACTGTTGTAGGTTCTCTCATACTTGCGTGCAAGAAATTCCGTAATTTTGAGATTGACGAGAGCTGCACCGGGGTTTATTCCGATTTTACATCGGAAAAGCCAATACTTGACACAGAGATAGAACTAATTTACCATGTACGGCATATAACGGTTACGGGTATCAAAGGTTTAATGGGCTATTTAAAATACAAAAAGTAAATAATCTTTTTATGAAAGGATGATATATATGCAGGACAAACAGCCGATGAGCGAAATCATTAAGGAAACCATAGACAAGGTAAAGAGCATTGCCGACACAAAAACAGTTATCGGCGAACCTATGACACTTATTGACGGAGTAACAATTATCCCCGTATCAAAGGTATCTGTAGGTGCAGGAATCGGCGGCGGCGAATACAGCACAAAGCAGAACAAGAAAAAGGCTGACTCTCAGGTTACAACCACCGATAATTTCGGCGGAGGCGGCGGAACGGGCATCACCGTTACACCTGTTGCTTTTCTTGTTGTAACCGCTGACGGAGAAGCAAAAATACTCAATATAGGCGAAAATACAGGTTATCTCGGCACAACCATAATGGGTGCCGTAAACGGTATTGACGCGGCCCTTGAAAAAGCTCCCGACATTATCGAAAAGGTGAAGGCGCTTTTCAAGAAAAAGAAAAAAGAAGAAACACTGCCTGATGGTGAAGATTCCGAAGAAGCAGCTACACCGGAAGAGTAATTTATGGAAAGAAAAAAGAATCAGGACAGACAGGCTCTTAAGTGGGTGCTGAAGGTATCCCGCCCCCAGATTCCTGTCATTGTTGCAATCATCCTCGGAGAAGCCGTATGGGCTGTTTTCGGAACGGTTACCGCACTGTTTTCCAAGGAAATTGTTGACAGCGCTGTTTACGGCGAGCGTGACAGAATGTTTATGTTTATAGGCATATATATTGCCGTTGCTCTTTCGCTTCTTTTCGTAAACGCCGCAATGCGTTATGTTACCGAAAGATGCAAGGCGAAACTTGAAATTCTGTTCAGAAACAGAGTGTTCTCGGCTATTCTTTCAAAAAGCTATCCAAAAATCTCAGTGCATCATACAGGCGAGCTTGTAAATAGACTTACCGGTGATGTAGGAGTAATTTCGGATGCCGCAACAACCATCATTCCCAATGTTGTGATGGTTTCGGTAAGGCTGATTTTTGCAATGGCAGTGCTTATAAAAATGCAGTGGCAGTTTGCTCTGTTTTTCGGTGTGGGCGGGATTATAATATTCTTGCTTTCAAAGCTGCTCAAAGGACCTGTACAGAAATACCACAGGGCAATGCAGCAGGCAGACGGCAAAACACGTTCCTTCTGGCAGGAAACAGTTGAAAATCTTGTTGCGGTAAAAGCTTTTGCCGCAGAAGAAAAATCCTGCAAAAAATCCGAAGCTCTTATGAAAGAACATTTCAAGCTGAGAATGAAACGCTCTATGATAGGCTCGCTCTCTATGACAGGCACACGTTCAATTGTAAGACTGGGACATATCTTTGCCATAGGCTACGGTGCGTTCTGTCTGTATGCCGATACAATGGAATACGGTACACTGACTGCCCTTACGCAGCTTGTAGGACAGGTGCAGCAGCCATTTGCTCATATGTCTGGTATAATGCCTAAATATTATTCGGCACTCACTTCAGCACAGCGTCTTATGGAAATAGAAGAGCTTGAAGACGACAACTGCTTCGGAGAACACGTTGACGCTCAGAAAATCTACTCCGATATGAAGAGTATCGAAGTGAGAAATGCTGATTTCTCATACGACAGCGAAAACCCCGTGCTTGTAAACAGCTCGGCGTACATAAACAAGGGTGATTTCATATCAATTACAGGGATGAGCGGTATCGGAAAGAGCACATTGTTCAAGATACTGATGGATATTTATCCCAAGTCTGCGGGTGAAGCGGTTATAGTATCGCAAAACGGTGACGAAGTACAGATAAACGGAAAAACAAGAACAATGTTTGCCTATGTTCCTCAGGGGAATCTGCTGTTTTCGGGTACGATAAGAGAAAATCTGCTGTTTGTTTCGGATGCAGATAACGTTTCGGAAGAGCGCATTGATGAGGCGTTGAAATGCGCCTGCGCCGACAGTTTTATAAAGGGACTGCCTGACGGACTTGACACTGTTATCGGTGAAAACGGCACGGGACTTTCAGAGGGACAGGTACAGCGAATTTCAGTGGCAAGAGCGATGCTTTCGGG
>JAZOLW010000019.1:0-17481 GCA_045653405.1 Eubacteriales bacterium
TACAGACAAAGCACCTGCGGCACTCGTAGAAGCAGAAAAGGCAAAGATTGAAAAGTATACCGAAATGCTTAAGAGCGTTGAGGAAATGCTTGCAAAACTTTAATCAACAATCAACAAAAATACTGGGGACGGTTTAGCACCGTCCCCAGTATTTTATTTATTTATCATAGCATATACTTCGTCCATACCGATGACCGGTACTCCGAGCTTCTGTGCTTTGTCTAGTTTACTTCCGGCATCGCTTCCGCACACAAGGTAGCTTGTATTCTTTGATACGGATGATGCAACCTTGCCGCCATTATCAGTTATAATTTTTGCCGCTTCATCGCGCTTGATTCCTGCAAGTGTTCCGGTAATAACAAACGTAAGCCCTTCAAGGGAATCACCTGTTCGTGTAAAGTGCATTACCGTATCTACACCTGCCGCAACAAGTCTTTCGCAAAGGTGAATTGAGCCGGGACGGGCAAAATAATCGGCTATGCTTTGGGCAACCACACCGCCTATATCATCAACCTCGGTAAGCTTCTCGGGGGTTTTTGCCGCTTCGATTATATTGTCAAGAGTTTCAAATCTTTCAGCAAGTGCCGCTGCGGTCTGTTTTCCGACGTGTCTTATGCCAAGAGCATACAAAAGTCTTGCAAGACCTCGTGTTTTGGAGTTTTCAATCGCTGCCACAAGATTTTCTGATGATTTCTTGCCCATTCTGTCAAGTGTTTCAAGCTGTTCAGCTCTAAGGTCATACAAATCGGCTGCACTTTTTATAAGTCCGTTTTCAATAAGCTGAACTATCTGCGCTTCGCCGCATCCGTCTATATACATTGCATCTCTTGACACATAATGTTCAAGACTTCTTGCAAGCTGTGCAGGACATTCTGCGTTTACGCATCTGTACGCCGCTTCGTCCTTTTCACGGACTGTCTTTTCACCGCAGGACGGACAGCATTCAGGCATTTTATAGGGCTGACTTCCGTCAGGTCTGTCTTCAAGTGAAACCTTTTCAACTTCGGGAATGATGTCCCCTGCTTTATGCACCCATACATAGTCACCGGGACGGATATCCTTTGCGGTTATATAATCAATATTATGAAGTGTTGCTCTGCTGACAGTTGTGCCTGCAAGGGCAACAGGCTCAAGCACTGCAAATGGAGTTATTACCCCTGTTCTGCCTACATTTACTTCAATTGATATTAGCTTTGTTTTCTTTTCATCAGGAGGATATTTGAACGCCGCCGCCCATTTGGGTGCGTGAGGAAGCTCGCCTACTGCTTCTCGGTCTGCAAAGCTGTTGAGCTTAATAACGGCGCCGTCTATATCAAATTCAAGGCTTGGGCGCAATTCGCCGAAGTGCTGTATCTCATCAATGATATCATCATAATCAGAAAATGCATTATATGAGGGCGAAACCTTGAAGCCCTGCATTTTGAGATAGTCAAGGCTTTCTGCGTGAGATGAAAGTTCGGGTATACCTTCACCCGACTGAATATTGAATATAAATATATCAAGATTTCTTGATGCTGCAACCTTGCTGTCAAGCTGACGGACAGAGCCTGCCGCCGCATTTCTGGGATTTGCAAAGGGTGTTTCCCCGTTTTCGTCTCTTAACTTATTCAGTGCGGCAAAGGAGCTTTTGGGCATATACACTTCGCCTCTTACGCACAGATAAGGCACTTTTTCCTTCAATGTCAGCGGAATACTTTTTATTGTTCTTAAGTTGTAGGTAATATCCTCACCCACAAGTCCGTCTCCTCTTGTTGCACCTCTTACAAACACACCGTCACGGTATTCAAGGGATACAGAAAGCCCATCTATCTTATATTCAACAACATACTCAGCTTTCTTGCCTAGAACATCATTTGTCTTATCGAGATATGCAGTGAGTTCATCGTGAGAGAATACATCATTAAGGCTCTTTAAAGGCACTGTATGGTTTACCTTTTCGAACTTGTCCGCAACATATCCCCCGACGCGCATACTGGGAGAATCAGCCTTTTTGAGGTCGGGAAACTGTTCCTCCAAAGCAATAAGTCTTTCCATAAGCGCATCAAATTCGCTGTCGGAAATCTCGGGGGCATCTTCAAGATAATATTTTTCTCTGTGATAATTGATTTTTTCGCTTAACTCTTTTATTTCAAGCTCTGCGTTTGCCATGATAAGCTCCATTTTTCCATGCCCTTTCCGCAAATTTAATATGCTCATTAATCTACACAAATTATATCATTTTATAATACTGATGTCAAACAGTATTTGATATTATATTCTGAAAATTATGAGAAATTATTTAAAAAGTAGTTGTATTTTGGTAAAATTAATGTTATAATATTGTTTGTAATTTTGCGTTGATGCATAAATCTATTTATTTACTTTGGAGGATATTATGGCAAACTTAAACGGTACACAGAAAAAGCAGAGAAATGCTTTTGTTGCAATGCTTATAGCAATAGTTCTCGTTGTTGCGGCAATTGCATATGTTCTTTACGGCGGACTTACCGCTAAATCATCACTTCTTGAAAATCAGGATTTTGCAACTGCACTTTCCGCAATGTTCGACAAGGCTCCTGCTTTTATAAACGAAGAAGACTTTGCAGATATCAAATATGTAGGTGTACAGTACAGCCCGGACGAAGAGCTCGCTATGGTTGTAACAGGCGGAGCTGAATACCTTGCATTATATAATGATTACAATGCTAAGCTTGATGCAGGCGAAGATGTTTCTTCTTTTGATTGGGGCAACGATGCAAAAGCTGCATATTTTGAGCTTGACAGAGAAAACACAAAACTTGACGACCTTAAATTCTTCACAGGTGCTGAATTTGTTGAAGTTTACGGCGTAACATTTACTGATTCATCTGTGTTCGCAGGAATGACCGGTCTTACAACCGCAAACATTAGCTCTTGCGGACTCACAGAAGTTGCAGGATTTGCCGGACTTGATGCTGAAAAAGTTACCAATGTTAACCTTTCTGGAAACAATGTTACTGATTGGTCTCCCCTTGATTACATCAAAGATAAGGTTATAGTTGCTTCATATCAGACAATTATGCCTAACGAAGACGGAACATTTGACATCAATAATTTGCAAGTTGTTAACCAGACACTCACAGAATATTACGAAGAAAAAGCTGCGGCTGATGAAGCTGCAAAAGAAAGTGAAGTTTCCGAAGAAGATGAAACTCCTGCAGAATAATCCATAATAAAACTTAAGCCCGACACAATGTGTCGGGCTTTTAATCTATTACTTTGTCCCTGTAGAACCGAAACCGCCTGCACCTCTTGCGGTGTTTTCAAGCTCATCTGCTACAATAAAGTTTGCCGCCGCATAAGGAAGAAATACAATCTGAGCTATTCTTTCGCCTCCGCAGATTGTAGCAGTAACGGAAGAACTGTTGTGGAGAGCTACCATTACTTCCCCACGGTAATCACTGTCTATAACACCGACTTTGTTTGCGGGAGCAAGACCCTTTTTGGTAGCAAGACCACTTCTTGCAAAAACAAAACCGCCATATCCTTCACATATTTCAAAAGCAAGTCCTGTGTGTATAAGCACTGTTTCACCGGGTTTGATTTCAACAGGTTCCTCTGCGAGTGCGTATAAATCTGCACCTGCGGAAAACTCTGAGCCGTATGTAGGAATTATTGCATTTTCATTCAGTTTTTTTATTTTTATATCAAGTTTATTCATAAAAAATCTCCTTTTATTATGTATAATATGATTATATAACATTTTTATCCGGCAGTCAAGCCGAATTTCTCTAACAAAGGATGTAACAACAATGATAGGTGTCATAACAAACACATTAACTGTTATTATCGGAAGTCTTACAGGAATGATGTTTTCCAAGTTCATTTCTGAAAAATATACAAGTGCAATTATGACGGCAATTGGTCTTTGTACCGTATACATAGGTTTTGACGGAGCACTTGCAGGAGATAACACTCTTGTGCTGATACTTTCGCTTGTGCTTGGCACTGCACTCGGCACACTTCTTGACATTGACAGTCACATAAGCAGGCTCGGTAAATTTATCGAAACAAAATTCGCTAAATCATCAGAAAAAGTATCTGTTGCACAGGGTTTTGTAACTGCAAGTCTTCTTTTCTGCATAGGCTCAATGACGATTGTCGGCTCGCTCAATGCAGGAATAAACGGAGACAACACTTTGCTTTTCACCAAATCCGTACTTGACCTTATATCCTCCTGTATTCTTGCTTCTTCTATGGGGATAGGTGTACTTTGTGCGGCTGCATTTGTTTTTGTATTTCAGGGCGGACTTGTTTTGATAGCGTCAGTTATAGGACCTGTAATACCTCCCGTTTGTCAGGCGGAACTTATATGCGTTGGCTCTGTAATGATAATAGCACTCGGACTTAATCTCATAGGCATTACTAAAATTAAAGTTGCAGATATGCTCCCTGCCCTGATTATAGCTCCGCTTATTACAACACCCATCGGTATGCTTATGTCATATATCGGTCTTTAATTTTAAATCTTTGATTAAGAATAAAGTAATTTGTTGATTTTTTTATAAAAATACAGTATAATAATTTAAATAAACTATGCATTAACAGGAGCGAATACAGATGAAAATTCTTCTGCTTCACGATGTTCAGGCTGACAAACAAAATGGTGTTTCGGTTTCTCTGGGCATACTTTCAAGGGAACTTGAAAAACTGGGGTATGACATTAAAATAGTTACCTTATCGGACGCAGGCAAATCCCGTAAGGAAGGAAACAACTACTATCTTTCCAGCATTCCTGCACTTATATATCCCGGAATACGTATGAGACTTCGCCGTCACAACCGCTTTGCAGACGAAATTATTGAGTGGAACCCCGATATTATTCATACAAACTGCGAGTTTTCAACTTTCAGGATTGCAAAATATATACGTTCAAGATGTGAAAAGACACCCGTATGGATTCATACCTTCCACACCGATTATCAGCATTATATCGGCTTTTTGAAAAACAATGCCACAGTGCGCGATAAATGGGTTCCTTGGTATCTGAACAGATGCTTTGTTATGTCTGACGCTCTTATCGTGCCGACAAATAAGATATACACCTATGTATCCAACGAAAGCTTTGCAAAGCATATAAACAAGAACATTATCCCCACCGGAATTGATTTCAGCGAACTTAAAGCTCAGCGTGAACAAAGCAGAGCCGAAACAAAGCGTGAGCTGGGTATTCCTGAGGATGCTAAAGTTCTCATATTTCTCGGCAGAATTTCCGCAGAAAAAAATCTTGACGAGCTTATTGAATGTTTTACCGAATACAGAAAAAAATATGACAACGTATATCTGCTTACTGTCGGTGACGGACCGTACAAAGAAACACTTATCAAGAAAGTAAACAAATTTGGCATTCAGGACAGAGTTATTGTTCATCCCGGAGTACAGCACACAGATATACGCAGGTTCTACGATGTTGCAGACGTTTTTGCCAGTGCATCCGAAAGCGAAACCCAAGGACTTACCTTCTATGAAGCACTTTTCTGCAATGTACCTGTACTTGCAAAAGACAAAGAATGTCTTGAAGGTGCTATAAACGAAGGTGAAAACGGTGCGTTTTTCTATAATGCGGAAAGCTTTATTGAATCACTCAACAAATTAATCGACTTGAAGGATTCTGCTGACGGAAGCGAAACAAAACTACCTGAATGTTTTGAAAGCGAATACTTTGCAAGGTCGGTTGCAAGTCTTTACGAAGACACGCTAAAAAAACAACAAGAAAGCCCTGTAATTGAAAAAAGTAGTTTTGATAAAATACTTATCAGCGGTGTAAAGCTGAGATTTAAAATCAAGAAGAATAATGAAAAAATTATCTCAAAAGTTACCGACAAGACTGATGAATTCAAAGCAAAAATCACTGATGAATCAAATAAGCTGAAAGATAAAATCACTGATGGTACTGCTAAAATAAAAGAAAAAATCTCTGGTGAAACATCAAAAATTAAAGAGAAAATTTCCGACGAGTTTGATAAACTTAAAAAATAAAATTAATCCGCTGACGTTGTCAGCGGATTTGATTTTTATATTATATTCAAAATACTATACCGGTACTAAGCTCAAGTATAAGAGGGTTACTTATTTTTCAGCAAATGTTTTAAATTATCTAATACACATAACATGATTGTATTTTCAAATCTTATGAATATAATTATTTTAACACCGTTGCGCTGAAAGGCAAAAGTTCTCTTTCCTTTGATATTTCTCCCAATATCACCTTTTTATTCCTAATAAAATCAATAGCCACAGCATTGTCTGTCATATTTACGCATACGGTAACAACATCTCTGCCTGTACCTCTTGTATATACGCACACTCCGCTTTCGTGGGATACAAATTCAAGGTCTCCACTGTGCAAAGCCTTACAGTTTCTTTTGAGATTTCCTATTGCTTTATAGTGTGCAACAAGATCTTTGTCCTCCCTGCCCCAAGGGTACGGTTTACGGCAGAATGGATCGCCCATTCCTTCAAAGCCGGCTTCGTCGCCGTAGAATACCGACGGCATACCTGGAAGTGTATACTGGAGAACTGATGCAACTTTCAGCAGTTTCACAGCTTTTTCTCTCTGCTCAGGAGTAAGTTCAAACTTTGATTTTTGAGGGTTGGAAATACACAAATCACTGCTCTTACAACCAAGAACGGTAAGTATTCTCTCAGTATCGTGAGTGCCGAGAACATTCATAAGCACACTTGCATTCTGTGGAGGATAGCTTGAATATATCTCAGTAACACCGTTATAAAAATCCGTGCTGTTACCTGTTTTCATATAGTCAATTATGGCATTCTTTATGGGATAATTCATTACGCTGTCAAGCTGGTATCCCGAAAAATACTTTCTTCGCTTATCATAAGCAACTTTATCTGCTGCATTTTCCCATACTTCGCCAATTATGAGGGCATCGGGATTTACTTCCTTTGCTTCTTTGCAAAGACGAGTAAGAAAATCGTGTGGAAGTTCATCTGCAACGTCAAGTCTCCAGCCTGATGTTCCTTCGGATACATATTTTCTTACAACACCGTTTTTGCCGAGAAAATGCTCAACTGTATCGGGATTTCTGTTATTGAGCTTGGGAAGTATTTTTATATCCCACCAGCACTCATATTCATCGGGATAATTCCTGAAGAAATACCAGTCGTGATACTCTGATTTTTCATCTTGATATGCTCCAACAGAGTTATATTTACCATATTGGTTAAAATATTTGCTGTCATTACCTGTGTGATTGAATACGCCGTCGAGAATTATATGGATATTTCTTTTCTTTGCTTCCTTTATAAGCTTGGCAAAAGCTTTTTCTCCGCCAAACATTTCATCAATACGCATATAGTCGCCGGTATCATATTTGTGGTTAGAATATGCTTTGAAAATGGGGCTTAGATATACGCAATTCACACCCAAACTTTCAAGATAGTCAAGCTTTTCTATAACTCCGTACAGACTTCCACCAAAAAATTCATTATTTTCAAGATTTGCTCCCGGATACAGTCCATACTGGGGCATTCCGTTTTCCCAGTCCTCATTAACAACGCAATCGTCCCTTACAGGAAGTTTATCTGTGGTTTTATGAAAACGGTCAACAAAAATGTGGTACATAACCGCTTTCTTCGCCCAATCAGGAGTTTTTAATTCATCTTCGTACACAAGGAGTCTGAACTTATTTACGGCATACATATCCCTTGTAACATAAAAGTCAACATTGTTTACGTTAGCGACATATAAACACTCATTCCCCGAAAAAAGTCTGAAATAATAGTAAAACAGACCGTCTTCAAGGGGAGCGCACATATCTTTTAGGGGAAGTTTTACTGAATACAGGTCGCAACCCTTTTCGTTTGTGTCAACATACTCAAGTTCATAAACAGTTTCGTTGCCTTTTGTATCATCAAAAACGGGCATGTCAACTGAACAAATACCAAGTCTTCTGGAAACTTCAAGTATTATTTCACACTTTTGCGAAAACGCATATGCACCTGGAGTTTTTGCTTTTTTCCCGTTACAAAGTCTGTGTATACGAATGTATTTTTCAAGCTGATAGTCTTCTCTTATTCGTGTGTGCATAAATTACTATGCCTTTCTGAAAAAATTTAATTCTTAATATACAATACGGTGGGAGTACAACTCCCACCTTTTTGCATTATTACTTTGAAGTTATTTTCTTCAGATTCCATATCTGAGAAGCATAGTCCTCGATACTTCTGTCTGCTGCAAACTTACCTGCAGATGCTGTATTCATAAGAGCCATTCTGTTCCACTTTGTCTTATCAGCATAAGCCTTAAGTGCCTGATCATGTGTGAGCATATATGAATCAAAATCAGCAAGGCACATAAAGGGATCAGAAATACCTCTCTGACAAGCAACAAGATAGTCGTAAATGTTGGAGAAGCTTTCTCCGTTGAAGCCAATATTAAGGCTGTCAATAACTCTCTTGATTCTGCTGTTGTGATGATAATATGATGCTGCATTGTATCCGCGCATCCACAAATCGTTTACTTCCTGAGTTGTGAGACCGAAGATATACATATTGTCAGCGCCGCATTCTTCCAGCATTTCAACGTTTGCACCGTCAAGAGTACCAACAGTTACAGCACCGTTAATCATAAGCTTCATATTACCTGTGCCGCTTGCTTCTTTACCTGCAAGAGAAATCTGTTCGCTGATTTCAGCAGCAGGAATAAGTGCTTCAGCCAAACTTACGCAGTAGTTTTCAAGGAATACTACCTTAAGCTTTGCAGCAATCTTGGGGTTCTTTTCAATGTCAGCAGCAATAGCACAAATGAGCTTGATTATCTGCTTTGCCATATCGTAACCTGGAGCTGCCTTAGCACCGAAGATAAATGTCTGAGGCTGTACATCAAGGTCAGGATTTTCCTTGAGGTCAAGATAAAGGCTTATAATTCTGAGGGCGTTGAGAAGCTGTCTCTTGTACTCGTGGAGTCTCTTTATCTGAACGTCGTAAAGTGATTCGGGATCAAGGAGAACGCCCGTCTTCTTGAACACGATATCAGCGAAGCTCTTCTTGTTTGCTCTCTTTATAGCGGCAAATCTTTCAAGCACTGACTTGTCATCTGCGAATTTCTTAAGTTCTGCAAGCTTTTCGGGCTGTTTTCTGTAATCGGGACCGATGCACTCGTCAATAAGGGATGCAAGTGCAGGGTTTGAATAGCAGAGCCATCTTCTGTGAGCGATACCGTTTGTTACGTTTGTAAACTTATTAGGTGTAAGCTTATAGAAATCCTTGAAGCATGTGTCTTTGAGAATTTCAGAATGAAGTGCTGATACGCCATTTACGGTATGTGAGCCGATAACGCTGAGGTTAGCCATTCTAACCTGTCCATAAGCAATAACTGCCATAGAACTGATTTTATCCCAGTTACCCGGAAATCTTGCCCAAGCAGAATCGCAGAAACGTCTGTTGATTTCACAGATAATGTTATAAATTCTGGGCAGCTTGAGTCTGAATAAATCTTCGTTCCAGGTTTCAAGTGCTTCGGGCATAACTGTATGGTTTGTATAGGAAACAACCTTTGTAACAAGTGACCATGCTTCTTCCCAAGTCATAAAATATTCGTCAAGGAATATTCTCATAAGTTCGGGAATGCAAAGTGCAGGATGTGTATCGTTAATATGGATAGCAGCCTTTTCAGCAAAGTTTGAAAGTGTGCCGTATACTGCCATATGGTCTCTGATAATGCTCTGGCATGATGCAGATGTGAGGAAGTACTGCTGTGTAAGGCGAAGCATCTTTCCTTCCATATGGTTATCTGAGGGATAAAGAACTTTACAGATAGCTTCTGCATTAGTGTTCTTTTCAACAGCCTTCATATACTGTCCCTGTGTAAAAGCTTTCATATCAAAGCTTGTAATATCTCTTGCCTTCCACAGTCTGAGAAGTGATACCGCTTCGGAATTTGCACCGGAGATCATCATATCATATGCACACGCTTCAACTTCTTCTGCGTCATCATAGATAATTTCACATCTTCCGTCTTTCCATTCTTCACGTATCTTACCGTCAAAGCGCACCTTGAAGGTTCTGTCTGTTCTGGGAACAAGCCATACTTCACCACCTGGAAGCCACACATCGGGAAGCTCTACCTGAAGTCCGTCAACCAACTTCTGCTTAAAAAGACCGTATTCATAAAGAATTGAAAAACCTGTTGCAGGATAATCGAGAGATGAGAGAGAGTCCATAAAGCAAGCCGCAAGTCTGCCGAGACCGCCGTTACCAAGACCTGCATCGGGTTCTTCTTCATAAAGCTCATCAAGGTTGAAGCCAAGTTCATCGAGAGCTGCTCTGTATGATTTTTCAAGGTCGAGATTGTTAAGATTTGTTTTGAGTGAACGGCCGAGCAAAAATTCCATACACATATAGTATACACGCTTGTCGCCCTGCTTATTTACAGTTTTCTTATAGTCATTACGCTTTTGTGCAAGAATATCCTTTACGCACATAGCACAAGCTTTATACATCTGCTCCTTTGTAGCCTCTGATGCAGATACTCCAAAATAGCGTGAAAGCTTTGATTCAAGGTTCTGTCTTACTTCTAATTTTTCCATTTATATAACTCCTAATCGCCTTTTTGCGGCTTAATAAAAACTTATAGAGCGACCGCATAAACGATCGCTCTAATATTATATCATATATTTACTTAATTTGCAATAGTAAAAGAGACAAAAATAACTCCAAACTACTACATATTCATATACATTTCGATGTATTTTTCGGCGGAAACACCCCAGCTGAAGTCTTCGGTCATAACCTTCTTGACAAGTTTCTTCCACTTTGCAGAATCCTTATGCAATTCTATTGCTGCAAACATTCTGTCTTTCAGCTCGTGAGCATTGTAGTTGCGGAATGTAAATCCGTTTCCGTAAATTTCTCCGTCAAGTTCATAGTAGCCCTTGATTGAATCATAAAGACCGCCTGTTTCTCTTGTTATCGGCACGGTTCCGTATCTTGATGCTATCATCTGTGCAAGACCGCAGGGTTCGCTGAGTGACGGCATTACAAATGCATCGGATGACGCATAAATCTTCTTTGCAAGGTCTTTGTCGTAGGCAAGAATTGTCTTTACCCTGCCCTTATAATCTTCACCGAGTATTCTGAAGAACTCCTCATACTCTCTTTCACCTGTACCAAGGACAACAAGCTGTGCATTGCTGTAATCAAGCACTTCTCTGATAATGCAGGTTATAAGGTCTATTCCTTTATGGTCTGCAAGTCTTGTGATGATTGCAAACAGCGGAGCTTCTGCATCTTTTTCAAGCTCAAGCTCCTTCTGGAGAGCAGCCTTGTTCTTTGCCTTGCCGGAAATCTTTGAAGCCGAGAATTTTGTGTAAATTGTTTCGTCAATTTCAGGATTATAATACTCGTAATCAATACCGTTAAGAATACCTGAAAGCTTGGATGCATTTCTGTGAAGAATATAATGCATACCGTGAGAATATTCGGGGTATTTCAATTCTTCTGCGTAAGTGGGGCTTACAGTTGTCACCTTATCGGCAAGTTCTATTGCACCTTTCATAAGGTTGATGCATCCGTCATTTTCTACTGCATAGTAATATCTGTGATCAATTCCAAATACATCACCGAGAATTGCAGGGTCATACTTACCCTGATATGCAACATTGTGAATTGTAAATATTGTCTTTATCTTGCTGTATTCGGGATTTTCTGCAAAGAGAGTTTTAAGGTAAATTACGGAAAGTGCGCTCTGCCAGTCATGTGCGTGGAGAATATCGGGGATAAAATCGATGTGCGGAAGCACGTGCATTACAGCAGAACCGAAAAATGCAAATCTTTCTCCATCATCATAGTTGCCGTAAATAGCAGGACGCTTGATATAATACTCGTTATCTATAAAATATACGGTAACTCCGTTCTTTTCCATTTTAAAAATACCGCAATAAAGCTTGCGCCAGGAAAGCGGAATTGTAATTCCCTTTACAAAGGTCATTTCAGCACGGTATTTATCGTTAATTGTGCCGTAAAGAGGCATAATTACTCTTACATCTACCTTGTCGCCGCCTGCCGCCATACATGCTTCGGGAAGCGAGCCCATAACGTCGCCGAGACCGCCTGTCGCCGCATAAGGCACCATTTCTGAGCCAACCATAAGTATCTTTTTTGCCATAAATTTATTTTCCTCCGTTTTGCTTTATGTTGACAGCACAATGCTACTGCGGTGGAACCCGCAGCAGCATCTGTATGCGTTAAATAACAGTACTCTTGCTGATTGAGAATGGATGGGTTTCGTGTCCGGACAGATTTCTGCCGTTTTTGATAACCGCATTCTTGTCGCAGATTACACAATTCAAGTTAACGTTATCACCAACAAAGGTATCCTGCATAATTATTGAATTCTTAACAACAGTTCCCTTTCCTATCTTAACACCTCTGAAGATTATTGAGTTTTCAACGGTACCTTCAATTACGCAACCGTCTGCGATAAGAGAATTCTTGACAGAGCTGTTTCCAAGATACTTTGCAGGAACAAAGTTCTTAACCTTTGTAAAGATAGGTCTGTTCTTGATACCGAAAATGTTTTCTTTAACCTCTTTTTTGAGCAAATCCATACTGCACTTATAATACTTATCAAGAGAAGTAATAGAAGCGTAGTATCCGTCAAACTTGCTGTACATCATAAACTTTGCAGTGTCCTTATAACGTGCAATGATGTCCTTTGTAAAGCTGTGGTATCCTCTTGCAAGTGAATCGAGAACAATGTTTTCAAGATATTCACGCTTAAGCACAAAAATATTGAGGCAAAGGTTCATATTACCTTCAAGGTTTGTGGGCGAATGAAGCATATTCTGAACTCTGTCATTTTCGTCTGTTTCCACAATTGTAGCTCCTGCTGCTTCAGCTTTAGTAAGGTACGTATTCTTCGCAACAATTGTAATATCTGCGTGATTTTCGATATGATAATTAATAACATCCTTCAAATCAATGTTGCATACCGTATCACAGTCTGAAAGAACTATATAGTCTTCCTTACAGCGTGAAATAAAGTTGTACGCGCCCATCATAGCCTCAAGTCTGCTTGAATAAGGCTGTACGGAGCTTGTTGTGTTATCATATGCTGTAATAAACGGAGGGAGAATCTTAAGACCGCCTTCGCTTCTTGACAAATCCCAGTCTTTACCTGAGCCAACATGGTCGAGGAGTGACTGATAATTATAGTGAGTTATAATACCGATTTTATTGATTCCGGCATTAACCATATTTGACAGTGTAAAGTCAATAAGTCTGTATCTGCCGCCGTAAGGCACAGACGCCATTGTTCTCTTATGTGTCAGTTCTGGCACGTTATTATCATGTATATTTGAAAAAATGAGTCCTGCAACAGTCATTATTTCTTGCCTCCCTTTTCGTCCTTGGAGCTATAAACCGCACCGGGTTCTACAACAGTTTCCTTATCAATCACTGAGCCTGCACCGATAACCGTTACATCCTTGACTTTTTTCTTTTCAGCGCCGACTGTTACATCTTCGCAGATGACAGTGTTTTCGTCAATAATCGCATATTCAACAACTGCATCCTTCTTAATAACAACGTCACTCATAATCACAGAGTTTCTTACTACAGCACCCGTTTCAACTATAACGCCTTCTGAAAGTACAGAGTTTTCAACTGTACCGTCGATTTCGCAACCTTCGGTTATAATTGAGTTCTTTACATTTCCGTCAGGTCCTATATACTGAGGAGGCTGAGCCGCTGTTCTTGAACGGATTCTCCACTCGTCATCATCAACGTCAAATACAGGTTCTTCACCGAGAAGATCCATATTTGCTTCCCAAAGACTTGAGAGTGTTCCAACGTCCTTCCAATAGCCTTCAAAAGGATAAGCAAACATTCTTTCACCGTTTGCAAGCATCTTAGGAATGATATTCTTGCCGAAATCCTTTGAAGATTCGGGATCATTTTCATCTTCGATGAGATAGTCAAACAGCTTCTTTTTGTTAAAGATGTATATACCCATTGATGCCTTTGTACTTGTGGGATTCTTGGGCTTTTCTTCAAATTTATAGATAGAGCCGTCGTCGTTTGTGGACATAATTCCGAATCTGCTTGCTTCCTTGAGAGGAACTTCAATTACGCTGATTGTACAATCTGCGTTGTTCTTCTTGTGAGCTGCAAGCATTGCCGCATAGTCCATTTTGTAAATATGGTCACCGGAAAGGATGAGCACGTAGTCGGGGTCATATCTGTCGATAAAGTTGATATTCTGATAAATTGCGTTTGCAGTACCTTTATACCAGTCTGCTCCCTTCTTGCCCTGGTAAGGAGGAAGAATCTTTACACCTCCCATATTTCTGTCAAGGTCCCAAGACTGACCGTTCCCTATGTACTCGTTAAGGAACAAAGGCTGGTACTGGGTGAGAACACCCACTGTATCAATACCTGAATTAATACAGTTACTCAAGGGAAAATCAATAATGCGGTACTTTGCGCCGAACGCTACGGCGGGTTTAGCTGTGTTTTCGGTAAGAGCATAGAGTCTGCTTCCCTGACCGCCGGCAAGCAGCATTGCTACACATTCTTTTTTTCTGAACATATTGTTTCAGACCGTCCTTTCGCTATTTATATTATTATTTATTTTTCTGCTTAAAAATTTCTCATCACTTGGCAGTGATCGTCTGCGTTGTTTTCAGCGTAGTCCGGTCATGGAAGTGGTGGGAACCCCTTTCGGGTTTGCTTATTTTTCCTGTTTTTTGCCCTGTGTCCTTGTTCTTTTTAGAATCACTGCACCCATAGGCGGCAAATCAACTCTGATAATATTTTCAAACACGCCTCTCGGCTCTTTGTAAGACTTCATAGGCTCGGGGTTCACAACTCCGCTACCTCCGTATTTTGTATCATCGCTGTTGAAAATTTCTTTGTATGTGCCTTCGCTAAACAATCCCAAAGGATAATTGAGTCTTGGCACAGGCGTGAGGTTTAAAGCAATAATCAGTTCATTTCCCTTTTTATCCCTTCTGAGATAGGAAAGAATACTTTCATTTTTGTTGTCGCAGTCTATCCACTGGAATCCATCCCATGAGTAATCAATCTCCCACAATTCACTGTGTTCAAGATACAAGTGGTTGAGTTCCTTGTTATATAGCTGCGATTTTGCGTGCATATCGTAATCAAGCATAAACCATTCAAGGCTGTTTTCGTAATCCCACTCTCTGAAAGGTGCATATTCACTTCCCATAAACAACAGTTTTTTGCCGGGATGTGTCATCATATATGCCATAAATGCTCTGTAACCGGCAAACTTCTGCCAGTAATCACCCGGCATTTTGTCAAGAAGTGATTTTTTGCCGTGAACTACTTCATCGTGGGATATGGGCAGAACATAATTTTCCGAAAAAGCATAAAACATTGAGAATGTCAGCTTGTCATGCTTGTACTTTCTGAAAACAGGGTCTGTTTCAAAATAGTCAAGTATGTCATTCATCCAACCCATATTCCATTTATAGTTGAATCCAAGTCCGCCGTATTCAGCAGGTTTTGTCATATCGTGCCATGCAGTTGACTCTTCTGCAATAAACAGCGTATCGGGAAATTCCTGCCTTATAAGTCCGCCAAGCTTCTTAAAGAAAGCCACGGCTTCAAGACATTCATTTCCTCCGTAGGCGTTTGGAAGCCACTCGCCAGGCTCCTTGCAGAAATCAAGATACAGCATTGATGCAACTGCATCAACTCTGAGTCCGTCTGCGTGGTATTCTCTCAGCCAGAACAATGCGTTTGACATTAAGAAACTCTGAACTTCGTTTCTTCCCACATCAAATCTTCTTGTTCCCCAGCCTTTATACTCATTTTTATCTGCACCCTGGTATTCATAAAGAGGAGTGCCGTCAAAATTATAAAGTCCGTGTTCGTCCTTAGGAAAATGTGCAGGAACCCAGTCAAGAATAACTCCAATCCCGCACTTATGCATATAGTCAACAAAATACTTAAAGTCGTGAGGATTTCCGTGTCTTGCCGTAGGTGCATAATAACCGCACACCTGATAGCCCCAGGAACCGCCAAAAGGATGCTCAGCAACAGGAAGCAGCTCGACGTGGGTATACCCCATCTCCTTAACATAAGGAGCAAGTTCGTGGGCAAGCTCTCTGTAATTGTACAGCGAACCGTCTTCGTGCTGTTTCCAGGAGCCTGTGTGTACTTCGTATATGTTCATCGGAACAGAATACTCCGGCTCTTTCATTTTCTTGCTTCTTGCCGCAAGCCACTTTGAGTCTTTCCATTCATAGCCGGAAATATCATAATATACCGAAGCAGTTGCCGGAGGTTCTTCGCAGAAGAAAGCATATGGGTCTGCCTTATAAACATCTCTGCCGAAATTTCTTACGATAAACTTGTATTTCGAACCTTCGCCGAATTCTTCAGCAGACAGCTTTCCTTCCCAGAGCCCCTGGTCATTGATGCGCTTCATAGGACGGTCTGCCGCCCAGTTGTTGAAATCGCCTGACACAAAAACCTGCTCGGCATTAGGTGCCCAGGTTCTGAACACATATTCTTCCTTTTTGCCTTTTTTTATCTTATGCACGCCCAAAAAATCGTATGCATTGAAATTTGTACCTTCGTGGAAGAAATACTCAGCCATATTTCCGGTCTTTTTTACTGCCATTGCAAATTCCTTTCAAAAATAAAGCGAAAAAATATAATTTACCCTTTTAATTATATATATTATAACACTTCATACAAACTAATTCAATAGCTTTTTGCGATTTTTTATATAAAAATCTTAATTTTTCAATACAAATTGTATGCAATATTGTGTATTTACGACAAAAAATATAAAATTTCTATGATTTTTCTGTTATTTTAATGTTTAATCGCCCAACAAATCCTCTGTGCGCGCAGACGCAAAAAAGCAATCGGCAAAACCGATTGCTTTTTAAGAAACTCAATATATGTAATAATTATACAATACCCTGTGCCATCATAGCCTGAGCTACCTTGATAAAGCCTGCAATGTTTGCACCTGCAACAAGGTTGTATCCGAGTCCGTATTCTTCGGATGCCTTTGCAGCACTGTCGTGGATATTTACCATAATGCTTTCAAGCTGAGCGTAAACCTGATCGGGTGAGAATACTGTATGACCTGCGTTCTGACCCATTTCGATACAAGAACAAGCAACACCGCCTGCGTTTGCAGCCTTGGAAGGACCAATAACAACGCCGTTTGCCATAAGATATGCAATAGCATCGTTTGTTGTAGGCATATTGGAAGCTTCGCAGAGGAACTTACATCCGTTCTTAACCATAACTTCTGCTTCCTTCATAGTGATTTCGTTCTGTGTAGCGCAAGGAATATAAAGGTCAGCCTTAACACCCCAGGGCTTTTCGCCGGGGAAGAACTTTGCATTCGGGAACTTTTCTGCGTAAGGTGCGCAGATGTTCTTACCGGATGCACGGAGTTCAAGCATAAAGTCTTCCTTTTCCTTTGTGGAAACTCCATCGGGATCGTAGATA
>JAZOLW010000020.1:0-10530 GCA_045653405.1 Eubacteriales bacterium
TCCTTAAGAACTGCATTGATTTTGTCAACGCGTCTTTCATAGCTTTCAAACAATGCCATTATTCAGTACCTCCTGTGATTAGTTCTTACGGGGATCGATGTACTTTGCAGCATCATCGAATCTGCCGTATGTGCCGATTGACTTCTTATATGCTTCGTTAGGTTCGTCGCCCTTCTTGATGAAGTCTGTCATCTTACCGAGAGATACGAATTCGTAACCGATAACCTGATCGTCTTCGTCAAGAGCCATTCTTGTAACGTAACCTTCAGCCATTTCAAGGTATCTAACACCCTTCTGAGCTGTACCGTACATTGTACCAACCTGGCTTCTTGCGCCCTTACCGAGGTCTTCAAGACCTGCGCCGATTGCAAGACCGTTTTCGGAGAACGCAGACTGTGTTCTACCGTATACGATCTGGAGGAAGAGTTCTCTCATTGCTGTGTTGATAGCATCACAAACAAGGTCTGTGTTGAGAGCTTCGAGAACTGTCTTTCCGGGAAGGATTTCTGCAGCCATAGCAGCAGAGTGTGTCATACCGGAGCATCCGATTGTTTCAACGAGAGCTTCCTGAATGATACCGTCCTTTACGTTGAGGGAAAGCTTACATGCGCCCTGCTGGGGTGCACACCAGCCGATACCGTGTGTAAAACCGGAAATGTCGCTGATCTGCTTGGAAGCAACCCACTTGCCTTCTTCGGGAATGGGAGCAGGATCATGCTTGGGGCCTTTTGCAACTACGCACATCTCTTCAACTTCTTTGCTGAGGATGTACTCGCGTGATTTTTCATTGCACATAGTTATTACTCCTTATATATTAATTATAAATATTATTAGGTGAATTAAAATAAATTATTTACTTTATTATTTGCAGCAATCTGTGATAATTTCGCCCATCATACCGGGAACACAGCTTGCAGCGTTGGATTCGTCTGTGTCGATGTGCATAGCAGGAGCAAACTTTTCGCTTACTCTTACAACTACATCGCCGAAGATAGCCTTTCTTCCGTCAGAATCTACCTTTACACAAACAATCTGCTTGTCCTGTACGCCCCATTCTGCAGCAACTTCGGGAGTTGTGTGGATGTGACGCTTTGCAGCGATAACGCCTTCTGCGATTTCAACTTCTCCGCAGGGGCCGACGAGTTTACAAGCACCGCTGCCTGCAACGTCGCCTGATTCTCTGATGGGAGCATTTACGCCGATGCTTCTTGCATCTGTGAGGGAAATTTCAACCTGTGTTGCGGGTCTTGCAGGACCGAGGATGCTTACTCCTGCGATTTCCTTCTTGGGACCTACTACTGTTACTCTTTCTTCGCACGCGAACTGACCGGGCTGGGAAAGGTCCTTCTTATGTGTGAGTTCGTGACCTGCACCGAAAAGGATTTCGATGTGTTCCTTTGTGAGGTGCACGTGTCTTGCTGATGTTTCAATAAGTACCTGTGCCATTTTAATAATCTCCTTTATATGTTGTTTTTTATTTTAAAATTATTCTTCAACAGGATATGCTATTGTTGTCATAAGAGCCATTTCAACAGCAGAAGTATCAAGCCTTGAATACTGTGCAACAACTGGTTCTGTGCTTTCTACGAGGAGCGCATAAGGAACGTCTCTCGGAATCTTTTCGCCTGATTCTGAAACTATTCTGTCAAGTCTTATGTGATGAGTTCTTCCAGCCTTACAGTCAGCAGTAAAGCCTGTCATCATATCCCTGTCCTCAAAGTAGAGAGTAAGAGAAATTTTTGCATCCTTATCTGATGTGTTAAGAACGCACACTGCTTCGTGGCTTACCTGGTCATTGAGAGACACGGAATGAAGAAATCCGTCGGGAATAAGCCATACTTTTTTGCCATATGCCTTTGCCATAATAACATCTTCCTTTCAGTTAATAAAGAATGTCGCTGTAAATCACTTTATTATAGCACATTTACCGATTATAAATAATAAGTTTTTGTTAATTTTTCTACTATTTGTCAAAAATTGCAAAAATCGTCATTTTCATCAAAAAACGCCGTCTTTACGACGGCGTTTTGAGTTATTCTTTTTCAATAAGCCTCTGTGCGTTGTCTTTGAGGTATTGCACCGTTTCCGAACCCAGCTTTTTTTCTACAATCGCATAGGCTTTTGCAAGATTCGGATCTCTGTGACCCGTATCGTGACAGTCTGATGCAATGACATCAACATACCCTTTTTTTATCGCCTTCAAAGCAAAATGTCTCATAAATATTCCGCTCATCAGACAAACAGCATCAATCTGAACAGTACATCCCATATCCTTGAGATAGCCCAGATTATTCATTCTTCTGAAGAAAAATCCGTATCTTTCCACGTGGGCAATAATCGGCTTGACATTGTAATAAGAACTGATTTTCTCAATAAGGTATAAAGAATCTTCAAGATCAACTGCATCAGGCGGTATCTCAAGTAATATAGTGTTTGTTCCTTCTATACACAGTGGTCTTAATGTTTCTGCGTTGAGAAGGAGTCTGTCTATATGAACCTCCGCTCCCGAAAGTATGTTTAGTCTGATATCATTCTGAATCACTGCTTCTTTAAGTTCGGTTATACGTCTGTCGCGTCTGTCACAGAATTCATCTATGGACATACGATGAGAATAGAAGTGAGAAGAGGCTACAACATCGGTAACACCCGATACTTCAAGTTCCTTCATCAGCTTTATGCTTTCTTCGAGAGACGCAGGACCGTCATCCAGACGGTGGAGTATATGTGAATGAATATCTAACATAACGTCACTCCATTACATATTAAATCCAATTAATTGTCTTCAATTGTTCCGTAAGGCGCTTCATCTGCCGCATTTGACTTATATTTATACTTATATTTGTAATGATTCGCTCCGTATTTTCCGTAAAGCGTTCTTGCTGACTCAACTCTATTCATTACAACTCCCATTATGTTAGCGTTTGCAAACTTAAGTGACTTTATAGCCTTTGTTACAGCAGGGTAAGTTGATTTTCCCTGTGCAACAACGAATGCAACACCGTCAACTCTGTTCACCAGCGGGAGTGCATCTGTTACAACATTTATGGGAGGAGTGTCAACTATTATGTAGTCAAACTCAGTTTCAGCCTGCTCAAGCAACTTATCCATTGTATTACCCGCAAGAAGCTCTGACGGATTAGGCGGCTGAAGCCCTGACGGAATAACCGAAAGATTGGGTATATTCTTGACAGTCTGAATACACTCTTCAAGGGTATTCATACAAGAGAGAAAATTCGACAGTCCGCATCTGCTTTCAATACCGAAATACTTATGAACGGTAGGGGCTCTCATATCCGCATCAATAAGAAGCACTTTTGCTTCTGTCTGAGCAATTGTTGCAGCTAGATTTACCGTTGTAGTTGTTTTTCCTTCTCCGGGATTAGAACTTGTAAAAAGGATTTTACGGCACTTCACTCCCTCTCTTTTGGGAAGAGAAAACATAATATTCGTTCTGAGTGCCTTAAAGGATTCTATAAGGCGGAAACTTGCCTGATTCGTTATGTTTATAACGTTTCCGGAAGTCTGAGTGCTGTTATTGTTGTTTTTCTTATTATTTTTCATATCAAACTCCGCCTTTCTTATTTTTTGGATTTTTTAGTATTTGATTTATCCTGGACAGCTGTAACATATTCAGGAATAGAGCCTATCACGGGAATATCGAGTATTTCTGCAATTTCCTTTTCACTTTTTACTCTTACGTCATTGATTTCAACAATAAAGCATACTGCAAACGTAAGTGCTGCGCCAAGTATTGCGCCAAGTATCGCTGTAATTGATACATTTATGTTCACCGGTGCCGTTTCAACTCTTGCATCGTCTATTATTTTAAGAGTTCCCACGGCTGTAGATTTCTTTGTAACAAGATAATCCTCAGAAACCTCTTCTATACATTTTGCAATAGTATATGCATCTTCAGGGGTATCTGCCACAACTTTTACAGTGAATATTTCAAGGTCTTCCTCATAGCTATAATTCATCGCACCGCGAAGTGCTCTTGCAGAATACTCTCTTGAAATATTCTCTTCCTGTGCAACTCTTTCACTCAGCGTTTCGGCAAAATTCAATGTATCAAGAATACCTATGTAACTTGCAACAACCTGTCTTGAAAACACCGTTACGTTATGCTGCTCTACAAGTTTATTATTATTGTTACTGTTTTCGGTCAAAACTCCTGTATCAACAAAAAACTTGGATTTAGACTGATACAAGGGGTCTACCATATAGCTACAATAACAAAAACCAAGTATTGCACCTACAAGCATTACCGCCACTATAATTTTTATGTGTTTGAGTGCTATACTCAAAATATCGGTAATGGTTATTTCACGATTTCCCATATTTACGCATTCCTTTCCGAATTATGACATAAAACTTCTATCTAATATTATAACACAGATTTAACAAAAATCAATAGATAATTTGTAACAGTCTATACAAAAGAGTTTATATCATTCGATTCCGATGAGTACACGGAGGATTTCAGCCACGTTTTTCTCTACTGATTTCCCCTTACAGTCAACAGTGAAATCAGCATACTTTTCATAGAAAGGAGTGCGGTAATTATAAATATCCTGCAACGTTTCGTTGTTTTCTGCCGCAATCCCTCTTGTACCTCTGTTGTTTACTCTTCTGGCTATAACAGAATACGGAAGTTTCAGATATACACAAACACCATTGTTTCTCAGATGCTCCATTGATGCTTCTCTCAATACAGCACTTCCACCTGTTGCAACAACGCAAACTTTACTTGTGAGGTCGAGGCTTTTTATAGCCGCTTCTTCTTCGTCAAGAAGTCCTTTTACGCCTATTCTCTCAAGAGTTTTATGTAAAACCTCGCCGGTTCTGTTCTGTATTGCTATATCGGTATCCATAAAGTCAACACCGAGAGTTTTTGCCAGTATTACACCGATAGTACTTTTTCCTGCACCCGGCATACCTATAAGTATTATATTTTTCATAAAAATTGCCTTTCAGTAACTGTTACTTGCTTTTCTTTTTTGATTTCTTTGCAGATTTCTTGTCATTCTTCTTATCTGCTTTTTCAGCTTTTTTTGCCGCTTTCTTTTCGGCAACATTCTTTGCAGATGTAAGAGTATTCTTCATAAGCATAGTTATGGTCATAGGACCTACTCCGCCGGGAACGGGAGTGATGTAGGAAGCCTTTGCTTCACATTCAGCAAAGTCAACATCCCCTGTCAGCTTGCCCTCAGCATTTCTGTTCATACCCACATCAATCACCACAGCGCCCTCTTTAATCATATCGCCCTTGAGGAAGTCTGCCTTGCCGATTGCCATAACAACAATGTCGGCTTCTCTTGTAACTTCTGCAAGGTCTTTTGTTCTTGAGTGGCATACGGTAACTGTTCCGTTTGCGTGAAGCAACAGCATTGCCATTGGCTTGCCTACGATATCGCTTCTACCTACAACAACACACTTCTTGCCTTCGGGATTGATATTGTATTCTTTAAGCAGTTCCATAACTCCTGCAGGTGTGCAAGGCAGGAAGCTGTAATCCCCTATCATAATCTTACCCACGTTTACAGGGTGGAACGCATCTACGTCCTTGTCGGGAGAAATGTTGTTAACTATAAGTGATTCATCAAGATGCTTCGGAAGCGGTGACTGTGCAAGTATTCCGTGGATATCATCTCTCTTGTTGAGCTTATGCACAAGTTCGAGAAGTTCTTTTTCTGTTGTCTTTTCGGGGAGCTCGTAAATCTCGGACTTGAATCCAACTTCTTCACAAGCCTTGCCCTTGTTTCTTACATATATCTGTGAAGCAGGGTCGCTGCCTACAATAATTACCGCAAGACCGGGTTTTATGCCGGTTTTCTTTTCAAGCTCTGCAGCTTCTCTCTTTATCTGCTCTCTCAGCTTTGCAGAAAGAGCCTTTCCGTCCATCCTTACTGCCATTTTTCCGTCTTTCCTTTCGATTGCTGTATGTTTGGTAACTAAAGGTTTCTTTCCTGCTGTCATTATACCGAACACAATAAGAAGTACAACCCCTGCAACAAAGCATATGAACGCCAAAAGCTGTGATATTCTGAACATACCTATATAGAGGCTGTCCCCTCTGAAGCCTTCGATTATGCTTCTTCCGAGACCGTACCATGTAAGGTACATTATCATAATCTGTCCGTTATACTTCTTCTTTTTCCACAGTGCATTGATGATTAAAAATCCCACAAAGTTCCATACAGATTCATATAGGAATGTGGGGTGAACATACTCTCCGTTTATTGTCATAATAAATGGGTTGTTTGCCGCAATGGACATTGCATCAAACTTCATTCCGAGAAAGTCATATGGACCTACAATTCCATAAGCTTCCGCGTTGACAAAGTTACCCCATCTGCCTACCATCTGACCTATCATAACCCCAGGGGCTATACAGTCAAGAATAGCAAGAATATTATATTTTCTCCACAGGCAGACTGCAATTACGCCAAGCAGTCCCCCGATTATTCCTCCGTATATGGCAATTCCGCCGTTCCATATGGCAATTGCTTCATATAAGCTGTGATATTCATCAAGGCTTGTCAGTACATAGTATAATCTTGCTCCGATTATACCGCAGGGAATACATACTATTGCAATGTCAAGCATATTGTCAAGGATAAGCCCCAGCTCTTTCATTCTGTGAAAGGCATATGCACAGGCAAGTATCATTCCAAGCACTATAATAAGTCCGTACCACTGAACTTTCAGTGAACCTGCCGTAAAAGCTGTGCTTGTTATATCAAACGGACCTATTCCAAGCTCCGGGAATCCAACGGTGTTCATCATTTAACAGTCCTTTCGCTGATAGTTATTTCTTTTCAGTTGGGAGAATTGTGGAAAGCACAAAGGAGTTTTCGGCAAAGCCCTTTGCAAGTCTTTCACACACGTCCTCATAGGTTACATTCGCAATTACTCCCGGGTAGTCAAGCATATCAAAACCTGAGAACACATGAACAAGAAATTCATTTGAGATATCGTCGGTTGAGTTGAAAACTCGGAGCGAACTTGCATAGTTTGCTCTCTTTATTCTCTCAAACACATCTCTGTCAATGCCATTCTTCTTATATTTTTCGATTTCTGCCTTGATAAGAGCATAAACTTCCTCAGGTTTTTCGGATGAACCTGAAAGCTCGCAGTGTGCGAAGGTTTCGGACGCCTCATAATCATAGGAGAAAGACGAATCTATAAGACCGCTTTCGTAAAGTCTTGTGAAGAACTCTGCGCTCTTGCCAAACATAATATCAAGAAGTATATCGTACTCTGCCTGCTTCTTTGCAAGTTCAAGCCCTGTTGACGGAACGTCATTATCCTTGATTCCCACTGCAAACATAGGCATAGCAACCTCAAGGTGTTTTGAAATAAACTCTTTATATATTCCGTCAGGCTCTTTGGGATAAATTCTCTTGATTTCGGGTGCTTTTACATATTTAAGCACCTTGTCGCACACATTTTCCACTTCTTCGGGTTTGATATCTCCGCAGACACAGAGTGCCATATTTTCAAGGTTATAAAATGCATTGTATGCATCAAAAAGCAGTTCGGGTGTTATTTCCGCAATCGTTTCAACTGTCCCTGCTGTATCAATTCTTACGGTGTTGTTATGGTAAAGACCTGTGAGCATACCGAAGTACAACTGCCAGCCGGGGTTATCGTCATACATTCTGATTTCCTGACCGATAATTCCCTGCTCTTTCTTTACTGTTTCCTCTGTAAAGTAGGGATGTGTCACAAAGTCAAGGAGTATTTTAAGGGATTCATACACATTTTCTGTTGCGGAAAACAGATAGCAGGTGCGTTCAAATGTGGTATAAGCATTTGCACTTGCGCCTGTCTTTGCATATCTTACAAAGGTATCTGTTCCGTCTTCATTTTCAAACATTTTATGCTCAAGAAAGTGTGCAATACCGTCGGGAAGCACTATCTCTCTGCCATCGCAGATAAATCTATTGTCAACAGAACCGAACTTCGTTCCGAAAAGAGCAAAGGAGGTTGACATCGACTTTGGTACTACATACACATCAAGTCCGCTTTTGTGCTTTGTGTGATAATAGCACTCGCCTATTGCGTCATTCTTTTTGATTTCAAAAGCCATTATTCAGCCACCTCCGCACTGTCTGTATTTCCTGTTCCTTCGATAAAGTACACTGAATCAAGGTGTACCTTTCCTGCAACATCCACGATATCCTGCTTTGTTACTTCGAGTATCTTTTGGCAGACAGCTTCGGGTGTTGACATATTTCCCGCAATAACTCTTGAAAGATGCCACAAACAAATAGAGGATGCGCTGTCATCAAGCTCCTTGTATGCATTTTTGATGGAACGCTTTGCGTCTGCCATATCTTCATCATCAAAATCGCCCTTTTTCATTGCATCAAGCTGTGCAAGTATTGCCTTAGTTGCCTTGTCTCTGTTTTCTGTTTCGATACCGCTGGAAACAAACATTGCACTCATAAACATATCAGGCATTGAACGGCAGTAATAGCAGAGGCTCATTGCTTCTCTGACATTCATAAACAGCTTGCTTGAAGGAGAACCGCCGAACAATTCATTGAACACTGAAAAAGCAGGAGCATCTTCTGTGTTTACATTAACACCGCCGATTCTGAAGCCCATAACCAGTTTTCCCTGAGCGACGGGCATTTTTTCTGACAGCTCTTTTACTTTTTCAGGGTCGCCTTTAAGAATTTCTCTTTCGGGGAACTCAGTTTTTCTTTCGGCACAGTCGGGAACATATTTCTTGACAATTTCAGAAAGTATGTCTGCGTCACATTCGCCGTTGAAGAAGATTTCAATGGGGCAGGTATTGATTATTTCAAGATATCTCTTATACACCTGCTCTGATGTTGCAGCTTTTACATTTTCAACCGTACCGTACTCACATTCGCCGTAGGGGTGTCCCTCAAACATCATTTCGGTACACTTATCCTTGGCATATGCTGCCTTGTTGTTGATTTTGGAATTTATAATATTTACAAGGTCGTTCTTTTCATTTTCAACGTATTCGTTCTTAAACGCACCGTCAACGGTGAGGGTATCAAAAATGATACTGAAAAGCAAATCGCAGACATCTGAAAGCAGGTCTGTTTTGTCGGGAATAAAGCTATCCTTTATAAAGTCGGAAGAAAATCCCACGATGATGCTCTGGGCGCGCTTTACATAGACTGGAGAGATGCCTGCGTCATAAAGGTATTCCAGTCTTTCGGATATTTTTGCCATATCGGGATAGTTTTTGCAGCCTCTTGCAAGAACCTTGGGTACAAGGGCAGTCAGGTGTGCGTTGGTCTTATTGAGGGGTACTATAAAGTTCACCGACATATAGTTTGTCTTAAGTTTATTTGAGTTTATAACATTCAGATTTACGCCGTTACAGAGTTTTGTTCTTTGCATTTTGCATATCCTTTCTCAAAAGGCTTTTTACATTTGGACATATATTATATATTATATCCCTATTTTTGTGTAAAGTAAATAGTTTTGCAAAAGTTTTATATATTATTTGCCTTCGGCGAGCTTCTTTTGTACGGACAAAAGAAGCCAAAAACCGCGAGAGAGGTCTCTCGACTCCGTGCCCGTCAATTAAATTTTCTGCCAACTATATCTTAAATCATACCAAGTGAGAAAATTTTAAGATTGACGGGCAGTTCTATGTGCAATTAAAAAGAAACGCAAAACAAACTTCAGATAAAAGTGAAATCAACATCAGGCGAAGTGCTTGGTGCAATTCTTATTGCATGTCTGATGTACACCTTTGTAAGTTGCTCGTTTCAATAGTTTTGTTTGTTCTACTTTTTGCAAAGTGCCACTAATAAACTATTGATATAATTCTGATATTTCCCTAAAACTTCTTTGTGGCAGTGCAGTTGCACATATATATGCGTGTCAATTTTAAAATTTTCTCACTTGGTATGATTTAAGATATAGTTGGCAGAAAATTTAATTGACGAACAAAGCAACAATGATGCTCCCGTCAATATGCAAGTACCTTTGTGCGCGCATATTGAACAATCTGCTCCGGCGCAACGCCGGTCGAAGGGCAAAGCCCTCGGGTGCTTTTGGTTACTTTTCACACAAGTGAAAAGTAACAGAAAAAGACCCAAATTACTGCAAAATCAACAATGATGCCCCGTCATCAATGAAGTTCTGCGAATATCATTGATGACAAAGAAAGAGGCGTAGCCTCCAAGTGAAAAGTAACAGAAAAACAAATAAACAAATAACAGCAAAACGGATGCCTCACGGCATCCGTTTACAATTGTTAAATTAAAGCACCTTGGATAAGAAGTCCTGAAGTCTCGGACTCTTGGGAGAACTGAAGATTTCTTCGGGTGTTCCCTGCTCAACCAGTTTTCCCTCATCCATAAACAGAACTCTGGTTGCAACTTCCTTGGCAAAGCCCATTTCGTGAGTAACAACAACCATTGTCATTCCACCATTTGCCAAGTCCTTCATAACATCAAGAACTTCTCCTACCATTTCAGGGTCAAGAGCAGATGTGGGTTCGTCAAACAACATAACGTCGGGGTTCATACAAAG
>JAZOLW010000021.1:0-5893 GCA_045653405.1 Eubacteriales bacterium
CCGAGAGCTTCCAGTTTTTCCACGGGAGTTATGCAGGAAATATCGGAGGTTTTGATTTCAAACAGATATTTTCTCACTCTCGCTCGGTAAATTTTGGAAAGCTCAAGTGTTCCTGTTGCAATAGTATATTCGTATTCAATCTTCGTAAACTGAAAAACAAACCACGCTGTAAATATTATAAACACAAGAAACAGAAAACTGGCAACGGGAATTGTTTTAAGTGTAACCCACAGCATAAATGCAGAAAGCACTACCGCAATAAACACGGTAAATATTCGTGCCATAACCACTTTTTCTGTTGCCTTTACCGGTGTGAGATACTCGCAGTATCCGGAATTCAGGCTGTCGCCCTCATATCTTGCCATTTTAACTCCCCTTTTTCATCATAATTTGATAAAAAGTATACGCTTGCGGTATGAATTTGGAATGTGTAAACTGTTAATAAATACATTTTGCATATGATGTGTTAAATTTACATCAAATAACGGGAATTCCCTTGAAAAAACAGAAAAAATGCTGTATAATAATTCAAAACACTATTGGAGGAAAAAATAATGAAAGCAGTTGTAACAGTAACAGCAAAGGATGCAAAGGGCATTATCGCAAAGGTAAGCACAAAGTGCTTTGAGTTCGGTGCAAATATAGTTGATATATCACAGTCAGTAGTTGGAGAATATTTTGCAATGATAATGCTTATTGAATTTGAAAAGGGTAACGATTTCGGTGCTTTTGTTGACGACATGAACAAACTCGGAAAAGATAACGGACTTGTTATTCAGGCAATGCACGAAGACATCTTCAATTCAATGCACAGAATATAAGAGTAATCAATTTTTAAGGAACGGTTGGCACAATGATTAATATTAATGATGTACTTGAAACCATAAATATGATACGCGAGGAACACCTCGATGTAAGAACAATCACAATGGGTATCTCCCTTATCGACTGTGCCGCAAGCACAGCGGAAGAAACCTGTGAGAATATCTATAACAAGATAACAACCTACGCAAAAGACCTTGTTAAAACAGGTAACGACATTGAAAAGGAATACGGTATCCCGATTATAAACAAGCGTATTTCCATTACTCCTATTGCAACTGTTGGAGGACTTAACACAAAGGAAGACTACATACTTGCCGCAAAAACACTTGATAAAGCGGCAAAGACACTTGGAGTAAACTTCCTCGGCGGATTCTCTGCCCTTGTGCAGAAAGGTATGACAAACAAAGACCTTGCATACTTTGAAGCAGTTCCCGAAGCAATTTCCCAGACTGAAAGAGTATGTTCAAGCGTAAATGTAGGCTCAACAAAAAGCGGTATCAATATGGATGCCGTAAACAAGTGCGGAGCTATCGTAAAACAGCTTGCATATCTCACAAAGGATGCTGATTCAATCGGCTGTGCAAAGTTCGTTGTATTCGCAAACGCCCCCGAAGACAACCCCTTTATGGCAGGCGCTTTCCATGGTGTAAGTGAACCTGAATGTGTAATAAATGTAGGTGTATCAGGTCCCGGTGTTGTAAGAAGTGCTATAGAAAAGGCAGGCGACTGCTCTTTCTCCGAACTTGCAGATATTATTAAAAAGACAGCATTCAAGGTAACCCGTATGGGACAGCTTGTTGCAGGTGAGGCATCAAGAAGACTTGGCGTTCCTTTCGGGATTGTTGACCTCTCCCTCGCCCCCACTCCCGCAATCGGCGATTCCGTTGCTCACATTCTTGAAGCAATGGGACTTGAAAGATGCGGAACACACGGAACAACAGCCGCTCTTGCAATGCTTAACGACGCAGTTAAAAAAGGCGGTTCAATGGCATCCTCCCATGTGGGCGGACTTTCAGGCGCATTTATTCCCGTATCGGAAGACCAGGGTATGATAGATGCGGCAAACTGCGGTGCTCTTTCAATGGATAAGCTGGAAGCAATGACCTCGGTATGCTCTGTTGGTCTTGATATGATAGCAGTACCCGGCGACACCCCCGAAGAAACAATTTCCGCAATAATTGCAGACGAAGCGGCAATCGGTATGATAAACGGCAAGACAACCGCAGTAAGACTTATCCCTGCTTACGGTAAAAAGGTTGGAGATTCCGTTGAATTCGGAGGTCTTCTCGGTTACGCACCCATTATGCCTCTCAACACTTATTCAAGTGCAAACTTTGTAAAGCGCGGAGGCAGAATTCCTGCTCCTATTCACAGTCTGAGAAACTGATTTTAAAATATAAAACTCAACACCATTGTCTTCACGGCGATGGTGTTTTTCTTTTTAACCAAAGCCCTGTTTTCTGCATATTATACTAAAAAGAAATATGCAGGGGGTTTTTATGGGACTCACATCAAAATCTACGGGAGGAAAAGTTCTCTCTGAAACAAGAATTAGCGAAAAGAACAAGGCGGTAATTGCCCTTGCAGGAAGTCCGAATGTAGGCAAAAGTACAGTTTTCAATGCACTGACGGGAATGCATCAGCACACGGGAAACTGGACAGGTAAAACGGTAAGTACTGCTGTCGGTCAGGTAAAACACAGAGGAAACACATATCTTCTTGCAGATGTTCCCGGTACATATTCACTTTTTGCAAGGTCTGCAGAGGAGGAAGTGGCAAGAGATTTCATATGCTTCGGCGGCTGTGACGGAGTTATTGTCGTCTGCGATGCACTGTGCCTTGAAAGAAATCTGTCGCTGGCACTTCAGGTTGCAGAATATACGCCCAAAGTTGTGCTTTGTGTAAATCTTCTTGACCAGGCGGAGAAAAAAGGTGTGCGGTATGACCTTGACAAGCTGTCGTCAATGCTTGGAATCCGGGTCACCGGCTGCTGTGCAAAAAGGGCTTCCGGTCTTGACGGGCTGATGAAAAAAACCGAGGCAATGCTTGAAGATGACAGCTCATCTCAGATAAAGCAAATATATCCTCCTGTGCTTGAAACGGCAATATGTATGCTGTCCCCCGTTCTTAAAAGGCTGTGCGGAGAAAAAATCCCACCTCGGTTTGCAGCCCTCAGAATACTTTGCGGAGAAGATGATTTCTGTAATAAAATGCAGGACTATTGCGGAGTATGCTTTGATGAAGATGACAATTACAACCGTGCATTGAAGACAGCACGTGCATATCTCAACGAAAACGGACTTCACCGCCGTGATATATGTGATATGGCAGCTGAAAGCATTGCCAAAACAGCCTCGGACATACATAATACGTGTCTGATTAAGGAAGGAAACTCCTACAGCAAAGCAGACCTTGCGGCAGACCGTATAATCACGGGAAAATTCTCTGCTTTCCCCATTATGCTCATACTTCTTGCGCTTCTTTTCTGGATAACAATAGAGGGAGCAAACTATCCGTCGCAGTTTTTGTCAGATATTCTCCTGTCTGCAGAAGATAATATATATTCTATGCTTCTTTATGCAGGCTTTCCTGAGAAAATATGCAGTATGCTGGCTTTTGGTATGTACAGGGTTGCGGCTTGGGTTGTGTCGGTTATGCTTCCGCCTATGGCAATATTTTTTCCGCTTTTTACACTTCTTGAAGACGCAGGCTTTCTGCCGAGAATTGCCTACAATCTTGACAGATGCTTTTCTGCCTGTAATGCCTGCGGAAAACAGGCGCTTACTATGTGTATGGGCTTCGGATGTAATGCGGCAGGTGTTGTGGGATGCAGAATAATTGATTCACCAAGAGAGCGTTTAATCGCAATACTTACCAACAGCTTTGTTCCCTGCAACGGAAAGTTTCCTATGATAATTACGCTTATATCAGTGTTTCTTATAACAGGTACAACAAAAGGTATATTTTCGTCCGCTCTTTCGGCTTTAATACTCGCCGCGTTTATCGTTCTCGGAGTTGCGGCAACACTTATTGCATCATTTATTCTTTCAAAAACTCTACTTAAAGGAAAACCCTCCGCCTTTGTTCTGGAGCTCCCCCCCTACAGATGCCCGAATATCGGTGGTGTTCTTGTACGGTCATTCCTTGACAGAACGCTCTTTGTTCTGGGACGGGCGGTGATAAGCGCAGCCCCTGCAGGGCTTATTATATGGATAATGGCAAATGTAACTGCGGGAGATTCAACAATTCTGAATTATTGCACAAATTTTCTTCACCCATTTGCGACCCTTTTCGGACTTGACGGAGTAATACTTACAGCATTTATTCTGGGTCTTCCTGCCAATGAAATTGTAGTGCCCATTATGATAATGGCATATATGGCAAACGGCACGCTTGAAAGCCTTGGCTCATCGGAAATTTTCTCATTATTCACTTCAAACGGCTGGACACCCGTCACAGCACTGTGTACGGCAATTTTCGCCCTTATGCACTGGCCCTGTGCGACAACACTTTTAACAATAAAGAAAGAAACCGGAAGTTTCAAGTGGACTGCACTTGCCGCCGTCCTCCCCACTGTATTCGGACTTATTATCTGTTTTTGTGTAAATACATTTGCAAAATTTGTAATTTAATGGAAATGTGTTGTATATGCAACAGAAAACAGGGAAATATAATGTATAATAAAATCAAAGAGGAATGTAAATATTATGGAAAAAAGAGTAAGCGATTCAACAACAGAACAAGTACAAATACTTTCCCAGAACACACTCAACGGATACAAGAGGCTTTTCGGAGGCAAGCTGATGGAATGGATAGACGTTGTTGCGGCAGTTGTGGCAAGACGACATTCAGGAAAGAATGTAACAACTGCTTCGGTTGATTCACTTGACTTTACGGCGGCGGCATATGCCAATGATACAGTAGTGCTGACGGGATATATCACATACACGGGAAGAACTTCCATGGAAATATGTGTAAAAACATATGTTGAGTCACTTGACGGCACCAGAAGACTTATAAACAAGGCATATGTTGTTATGGTGGCACTGGACGAAAACGAAAATCCTACAGAAGTTCCGAAACTGATATGTGAAACAGAAGAAGAAAAGCTTGAATGGGAAAAGGCAGAGTGCCGAAGCAGACAGAGAAAACTGCGCAAGGCGGAAAGCTGTTTTTAGCTCTGCGTATTCCGTAATACAAACACAGATTACGAAAGGATGTTTAAAATGGAAGTTAAACTTACAAAAGATAATTACACAGAAATCGTTGCTAATTCCGACAAGCCCGTTCTTATAGATTTCTGGGCAACCTGGTGCGGTCCCTGCAAGATGATTTCTCCTGTAATTGAGCAGGTAGCAAAGGAAAGAACAGACATCACGGTATGCAAAGTGAATGTTGACGAAGAAGAGGCGCTTGCCATCAAATTCGGCATACAGTCAATACCTACACTTGTGCTTGTTAAAAACGGAGTTATTGTTGGCAGAGCTGTAGGATACCGCGACTACGACGGAGTTATTTCATTTATTGAGGGTTAATTACCCAAGGAGCGTGAGCATCTATGGCAATAAAACTTAATCCCGACAAAGAAATAGTTAAAACAGTAAAAGAAGGTCTTGCGGCAAAAGGCGGATACTGTCCATGCATAAGGGAGATAAGCGAAGACACAAAGTGTATGTGCAAGGCGTTCAGGGAGCAAATCAAGGACCCTGATTTCGAGGGCTTTTGCCACTGTATGCTGTATTATAAGGTGAAAGATTGAGAAAAGAGCTGTGACGAAAACCGTCACAGCTCTTTATTTCGTCACTTCGCCGGTTACCTTCCCCCATCGGTGAAGGAGGACCACGCAAAGCGTGGTGGATGAGGTTTTTCCGAGGCGGAGGGATTATTTCGCTTCTGCGGAAGCGAGTTCCTTTTGTGCAAACAAAAGGAACCAAAAATTGCAAGGGCAAGCCCTTGACCCTGCGACGGTCAAAAGAAATTACTGCCAACGGTATCTGATTTTTAGCCAAATGAGTAATTTCTAAGATTGACCGTCGGTTCTATGTGCGGCTATACGGAAACGCAAAAT
>JAZOLW010000022.1:0-5586 GCA_045653405.1 Eubacteriales bacterium
TGAAATCCTTGAAAAAATGGGTATGCAGGTAGAAAAGCACGGTGACAGTGTTACAGTCAGCGCACCAAACGGCACGCACGGCATTCACTTTGATGCAAGGAACATCCCTGACCTTGTACCTATACTTGCGGTACGGGCTGCTGTTTCCGAGGGTGATACTGTAATTTCTGGAATATCACGTTTGAGAATAAAAGAAAGCGACAGAGTGAGTTCTGTTTGCGAGATGATAAACAATCTTGGCGGAAATGCTTATTCTGACGAGAATAATATTTACATAAAAGGCTGTAAAAAGCTTTCGGGTGGGAAAATTGACAGCTATAATGACCACAGAATTGCAATGTCTGCAGCTGTTGCGGCTTGTTTTTGCGACAGCGGTGTAACAATAACAGGAAGTAATGCTATCAGCAAGTCATATCCCCTGTTTTATGAGCATTACAAAGTGCTTTCGGGGACAAACACACTTGAAACTTACAACACATAAGGAGCAACACAATGAACACATTTGGTAACAGCATAAAAATAACGGTATTCGGCGAATCCCACGCTCCCTTGATAGGAGTTACCATTGACGGACTGCCTTCGGGAACTGTTATTGACAGCGAATATATACAGACAGTTCTTGACCTGCGTGCGCCCGGAAAAAGCGACACTTCCACCAAAAGAAAAGAACCCGACAAAGTTGAATTTGTATCGGGCGTAGTTGACGGAAAGACTGTGGGAAACAGTATTTGTGCTGTTATTTACAATACTGATATTCGTTCAAAGGATTACTCAGACGTTATTGGCAAGCCCCGTCCCTCTCACGCTGATTTTCCTGCAATGGTGAAATACGGCGATAATTATGACATCCGCGGTGGCGGTCAGTTTTCGGGAAGGCTCACTGCTCCCCTTTGCATTGCGGGCGCTGTTGCACTGAATATCCTTGAAAAACACGGCGTTAAGATTGCTTGCCACATAAACTCCGTTGGTCACATTTCAGACAGCTCTTTCGACGTTCTTGAAAACCAAGATGAGCTTATGGATAAGTTGAACACTCTGCCTTTTGCCGTTATTGACGGTGAGCAGGGTGAGAAGATGCACGAGCTTATAAAAGAAGTTTCCTCACACGGCGACTCTGTTGGCGGAACAATTGAATGTAAAATCACAGGACTTCCCGTGGGTCTTGGCGGTCCTATGTTTGACGGAATTGAAAATGCTGTTTCAAGGACAGTTTTTGCCGTTCCTGCAATTAAGGGTATAGAATTCGGTGCAGGTTTTGAAGGCACTGACCTTTACGGCTCACAGTATAATGATGCTTATTACTACGATGAGAGCGAAAATGTGCGTACAAAGACAAACAACGCAGGCGGTATTTCCGGAGGTATGGCAACAGGTATGCCTGTTATCTTCAAGGTTGCAGTCAAGCCTACCCCGTCAATTTCTATTGCTCAGGACACTGTTAATCTTAATACAAAACAGAATGACAAAATACAGATTAAAGGCAGACACGACCCCTGCATTGTGCCGAGAGCAAATGTTGTAATCAGAGCCGTTACAGCTCTTGCAATTCTCGACCTTATGATGTCAGACGGAAATATTTAAACTTGAAAGGTTCATTGGTATAGAATATGGAACTTGACCTTAATGAGATAAGAATAAACATAGACAGTATCGACGACAAGTTAAAAGCTCTTTACCTTGAAAGAATGGCTCTTTGCGACAAGGTAGCAGAGTACAAAAGACAGACTTCAAAGGCTGTTCTTGATAACTCCAGAGAAAAAGCTATTGTTTCAAGGCTGACAGACGGTATGAATGACACTGATGCAAATGCGATTGAATTGCTGTACAACACAATTTTTGAAATCAGCCGAGCAAGGCAAAGTTCTTATCTCGCAGAATACACAGAGAGTAACGGGACACTTGCATATAAATTAAAAAATTCAGACAGTATAACAGAAAAGTTCCCCGACTCTATCCACGTTGCCTGTCAGGGTGTTGAGGGTGCTTACTCACAGAAAGCCTGCAACACACTGTTTAATGATGCAAAGGTTTTATATTTTGAAAACTTTGAAAGTGTTTTCAAAAGTGTACAGTCGGGACTTTGCAAATACGGTGTACTCCCCTTTGAAAACAGTATTCATGGAAGTGTTACAGAAGTTTATGATATGCTTTCAAAGTCAGATGTGAGTGTTGTACGCTCAGTAAAGTTGCCTATTCATCACGCACTGCTTACAAAAAAAGGCGTGGCTTTATCTGAAATCAAGGAAATATATTCACACAAGCAGGCTATCGGTCAGTGCAGTAATTTCCTCAGTGGAAACAAACACATCAAGGTTACTGTATGCGAGAACACCGCACTTGCCTCCAAAATGGTATCAGAGAGTGACAGACGTGATGTTGCCGCCATTTCCTCCGAAAGCTGTGCAGAGCTTTACGGACTTGATATACTTAAAAAAGATTTACAGAACAGCGGTATAAATTTCACCGTGTTCTACTGCATATCAAAAGAGCTTGAAATTTATGAAGGCGCAAACAAGGCGGCATTTATGTTCAACATACCTAACAGAAAAGGTGCGCTTTTCAACATACTTGCAAAGTTTGCGGTTAAGGGCATCAATCTTACAAAAATTGAGAGCCGTCCCATATGCGGAAAGGATTTTGAGTTTATGTTCTATGCAGAGGCAGACACAGACGGTTTAAACGACGGACTTATAAATCTTTTTGCCGAGCTTGAAAGTAGTCTTGATTTCTTCAAGTTTATAGGCGTTTATAAAGAAATTACCACAACCCCTTAACGGAGGGCAAAATGATTCAATACGGTTTATGCGGAAAAAGCCTTAAACACAGCTATTCCGAAATAATACACAACATACTGGGCAACAGTGAATATCAGCTTATAAACCTCACAAAAGAGGAATTTTATGACTTTATGAAGGCACGTCAGTTCAAGGCTGTCAATGTTACAATTCCGTACAAGACAGACGCACTTGAACTTTGTGATGTTGTATCGGACGAAGCCAAGAAAATCGGCTCGGTGAACACTATTGTCAACAAAAACGGTATTCTGTACGGATACAACACTGACTATTTCGGCTTTAAGTATATGATTGACAAGGCAGGAATTGATGTATCGGGCAAAAAGGCGCTCATTCTTGGCACAGGCGGAACAAGTCTTACAGCAAGACACGTTCTTTCTGATTTCGGTGCAAGAGAAGTTATTATTGTATCACGCACGGGCGAAGTAAACTACGAAAATGTTAACCTCCACAGTGATGCTGAAATCATTGTCAACACAACACCTGTGGGAATGTATCCCAACAACGGAGAAACGCTCCTTGATTTAAATAAGTTCCCTGCCCTGTGTGCTGCTGTAGATGTGATATACAATCCTCTCAAAACAAAGTTTATCAGTGACGCAGAAGCTCTCGGAGTGGCATCGGTCAGCGGACTTTCTATGCTTGTGGCACAGGCTGTTATGGCACACGAATTGTTCTTTGATACTGCATTTGACAACAAAGCAGAAGTGATTGAGGATGTCCTTGCAAAGTGTACTGCAAAGGTGTGCAGCATAGTTCTTGTTGGTATGCCTGGAAGCGGAAAGACAACAATCGGGCGGTTGCTTGCCCAAAAGACTGGTTTACCCTTTTACGATGCTGATGTTTATCTTGAAGAAAAGTCTGGCAGAAAAATTCCTGACATAATATCGGCAGATGGTGAAGACTCTTTCAGAGATATGGAAACTGAGGTGCTGTCTGAACTCACAAAACTGTCGGGATGCATTATTGCAACCGGTGGCGGTGCTGTGCTTCGTGAACATAACAGATATCTTATCAGGCAAAACAGCATTTGCATCTATATAAAGCGTGACACAGACAAGCTTGCAACCCGCGGCAGACCGTTATCTGCAGGCGGAGCTGGCAGATTACAGGAGTTATACGAGAAACGCCACCCGCTTTATACTGCTGTTGCTGATTACTGCGTTGAAACGGAAGAAAATATGCCTCAATGTGCAAAGAATATTTATAATCTTATATTCGGAGGGACAAAATGAAAATTCTTGTTATAAACGGGCCCAATCTCAATATGCTTGGAATTCGTGAGCCAGATATTTACGGTAAAAACACATATTGCGACCTTGTTGCTATGATAGAAGAATACTGCCGGGCAGGCGGAATTGAATGTGAGTGTTTTCAATCCAATTACGAGGGTGCTATTGTAGAAAAGATTCATTCTGCCTACCAAAACGCTGACGGAATTGTAATTAACCCTGCGGCATATACACACACAAGCATTGCAATTCTTGATGCGCTCAAATGTGTTGGCGTTCCTGCTGTTGAGGTACACATTTCCGACATTTCCGCCCGTGAGGATTTCAGACAGCATTCCTACACTTCCCTTGCGTGTATAAAGACAATTAAGGGACTTGGGTTTGACGGGTACATTGAAGCAATTAAAGAACTTATGAAGTAAAAAAAGCTCGGCATAGCCGAGCTTTCTTTACTAATGGATAGTTAAGCGTAGAGAATTGATGGAGATGTCTGTCCTGCAATAAGACGTGTAAAAATAAAGGAGCCGGTTTTCCGACTCCTTTTTTGTTATATATTTAGTTCTTCTTGCCAATAACTTCCTTGCCGCCCATATAAGGTCTGAGAGCAACAGGGATATTGATTGAACCGTCTGCATTGAGGTTGTTTTCGATAAATGCAATAAGTCCGCGGGGTGTTGCAAGAACTGTGTTGTTAAGTGTTGCAACAAGATATGTGCCCTTTTCGCCCTTTGCACGGATTGAAAGACGTCTTGCCTGTGCGTCACCGAGAGTTGAGCATGAACCTACTTCAAAGTACTTCTGCTGTCTGGGGCTCCAAGCTTCTACGTCGCAGCTCTTAACCTTGAGGTCCGCAAGGTCGCCTGAACAGCATTCCAGTGTTCTTACGGGAACATCGAGGCTTCTGAAGAATTCAACTGTGTAGCTCCACATCTTATTGTACCATTCCATCTGGTCTTCGGGCTTACAAAGAACTCCCATTTCCTGCTTTTCAAACTGGTGAACTCTGTATATACCTCTTTCTTCAAGACCGTGTGCGCCAACTTCTTTTCTGAAGCAAGGTGAATATGATGTGAGTGCGATGGGAAGCTCTGCTTCCTTTACAATCTGCCCCTTGAACTTACCAATCATTGAGTGTTCACTTGTACCGATAAGGAACAGGTCTTCGCCCTCGATTTTGTACATCATTGCGTCCATTTCTGCAAAGGACATAACGCCTGTTACAACATCACTTCTTATCATAAAGGGAGGAATGCAGTAAGTAAAGCCTTTATCAATCATAAAGTCTCTTGCATAAGAGAGCATTGCGGAGTGAAGTCTTGCAATATCGCCCATAAGGTAATAGAAGCCGTTACCGCTTGTTCTGCCTGATGCTTCCTTATCAAGACCGCCCAGTGCTTCACAGATATCTGCGTGGTAAGGAATTTCAAATTCGGGAACTACAGGGTCACCGTACTTCTGGATTTCTACATTTTCGCTGTCGTCCTTACCTACGGGAACAGAATCATCGATGATATTGGGTATAACCATCATCTTTGACTTGAGAATTTCTGCAAGTTCTG
>JAZOLW010000023.1:0-17614 GCA_045653405.1 Eubacteriales bacterium
TCAAGTCCCTTCCGTATAATCAAAAAAGAATACAGACACCATACAAGGTGTCTGGATTCTTTTGGTGCCGGTGGTGGGACTTGAACCCACACGGTATTGCTACCAACGGATTTTGAGTCCGTCACGTCTGCCATTCCATCACACCGGCTTGCTGAATTTAACATAAATGATTGTATCACAAACGGATTAAAAAATCAAGAGTTTTTTCTGCATTTAATTAAAATTATAAATAATAATGTGTAATACAATTTAAAAATTTATGTGTTTTTGTGTTATTTTACTGGATTTATACGCAATTATTGACATTTAATTTGCATTTTGTTATACTTCCTTTGTAAAATAACACTTTTTATTTGAAAGGATAATCTCAATGAAAACTTTTATGGATAAGGATTTTCTCCTCTCAACTCCTACAGCTGTAAAGCTATTTGAAGACTATGCAAAAAACACTCCAATTATCGACTACCACTGCCATCTTGTTCCTTCTGAAATAGCAGAAAACAAGCAGTTTTCCAATATTACAGAAGCATGGCTTTATGCTGACCACTACAAATGGCGTGCAATCAGAGCCTGCGGTTTTGAGGAAAAGTATGTTACCGGCGGTGCAAGCGACTATGACCGTTTCAAAGCTTGGGCTTGTACAATGCCCAATATTATCGGCAATCCCCTTTATCACTGGGCACATCTTGAACTTCAGAGATACTTTGATGTAACAACGCCCCTCACTGAAAAGACCTGTGATGAAATTTGGGAAGCTTGTAACGCGAAAATTGCTTCAGGCAATATGCGTGCAAGAGACCTTATCAAGATGTCGGACGTTAAGGTTATCTGCACAACAGATGACCCCGCTGACACACTTGAATATCACAAGCAGATTGCACAGGACTCCACATTTGATACAAAAGTTCTTCCCGCATTCCGTCCCGACAAGGCGGTAAATATTGAAAAGCCCGGATTTAAGGAATACATATTGGAAAACCTTTCCGTTGCAAGTAAAATTGAAATTAAGAATCTTGACACCCTTCTTGAAGCAATGGTTGGCAGACTTGATTTCTTCGAATCACTCGGATGTAAGACCAGCGACCACGGTATGGACTATGTTCCCTATGCTCCTTGCACTTCAAAAGAAGCTGACAAGATTTTCAAAACTGCTCTCGCAGGCAAAAAACTTACAACCGAACAGGCTGACAAGTACAAGACATTTATGCTTCAGTTCTTTGCTTCAGAATTCACCAAGAGAAACTGGGTAATGCAAATTCACTACGGCGTAATTAGAAATCAGAGTGACAAAAACTTTGCACTTCTCGGTCCCGATGCCGGTTTCGATACAATAGCAGGTTATGACTGTGTAAGAAACGCTCTTCAGCTTCTTAACAGCTTTGAAGCTGCAGGAAATCTTCCCAAGATGGTATTCTATTCCCTCAACCCCACAGAAAATGCTGCTATTGATGCAATGTGCGGATGCTTCCAGAGTAATGACAAGGGTATCAGAAGCAAAATACAGCACGGTTCAGCATGGTGGTTCAACGATCACCTTGAAGGTATGCGCGACCAGCTAAAATCATTTGCAGCAACAGGTGTGCTTGCTAACTTTGTAGGTATGCTTACAGACTCTCGTAGCTTCCTATCATACACAAGACACGAGTATTTCAGAAGAATTCTTTGTGACTACGTTGGAAATCTCATTGAAAACGGAGAATATCCTGCTGATATGGAAACTGCAGGAAAGCTGATTTATGACATCAGTTTCGAAAACGCAAACAAATTCTTCGGGTTCAATGCATAATCAGTTATAATAAGATTTATAGGTGTGACATAACTTGCTTGTCACACCTTATTTTTATTTTTGCACGAAGAAAACAGCCTCCCGATTGGGAGGCTGTAATTATTTTATTTTGCGTAATCAACCTGACGGTTTTCTCTTATGAGCATTACCTTTATCTGACCGGGATATTCAAGTTCATCCTCAATCTTTTTGGAAATGTCACGTGCAAGGAATACCATATTGTCATCGCTTACCTTTTCAGGCTTAACCATAATTCTGATTTCTCTGCCAGCCTGGATTGCGAAGCACTTATCTACGCCGTCAAAGCCTGTTGCGATTTCTTCAAGCTTCTGGAGACGCTTAATATATGACTCAAGGTTTTCACGTCTTGCACCGGGACGGGCTGCTGAAATTGCGTCAGCCGCCTGTACAAGCATAGCAACAAGTGTAGTTGCCTCAACGTCACCGTGATGTGCTTCAATAGCATGGATAACTTCAGGATTTTCGTGATATTTCTTTGCAAGGTCAACACCAATCTGGATATGTGAACCTTCCATATCGTGGTCAAGCGCCTTACCGATATCGTGGAGAAGACCTGCTCTCTTTGCAAGAACTACATCTGCGCCGATTTCAGCCGCCATCATACCTGCAATATGAGATACTTCAATAGAATGAACAAGTACATTCTGACCGTAACTTGTTCTGTAACGAAGTCTTCCAAGAATCTTTACAAGCTCAGGATTTATACCGTGAATACCTGTTTCAAAAGTAGCCTGTTCACCCGACTGCTTTATTATCTGTTCAACTTCGCGTCTGCTCTTTTCAACCATTTCTTCGATGCGTGCAGGATGAATTCTGCCATCTGAAATAAGCTTTTCAAGAGAGAGTCTTGCGATTTCTCTTCTTACAGGGTCAAAGCTTGAAACAGTAATTGCTTCGGGTGTATCGTCAATAATAAGGTCAACACCTGTGAGCGTTTCGATTGTTCTGATGTTTCTACCCTCACGGCCGATAATTCTTCCCTTCATTTCATCGTTGGGAAGGTCAACAGCCGAAACGGTTGCTTCGCAAACAAATTCAGAAGCGCATCTCTGGATTGCAAGAGAAATGATATTTCTTGCCTTATTATCTGCTTCCTCCTTGAATTCCTGCTCAATTTCGGAAATCTTCATAGCCGCTTCGTGTCTTACTTCAGATTCAACCTTGTTGAGTATGAATTCTTTTGCCTGTTCGGAAGTAAAACCGGAAATTTCTTCAAGCTTCTTTACTTCGTCATCAATAATTTTTTCAAGTTCTCCCTCACGTTCGTGGAGCTTCTGCACCTTTTCCGCGAGCTGTTCTTCCTTGTGTTCGTAGCTCTCGATTTTCTTATCAAGAGACTCTTCCTTCTGCTGTGCGTGTTTTTCAAGACGCGCAACTTCGTTTCTGCGTTCCTTCAACTCTTTTTCGGTTTCATTCTTTTGCTTAAGAATTTCTTCCTTAGCTTCGATAAGAGCTTCTTTTTTCTTTGTTTCTGCGTTTTTCTGTGCTTCGTCGAGAATTCTCTTTGCTTCATCTTCTGCAGATTTTATATGTCCTTCTGCAAATTTCTTTCTTGCGAAATTACCGAGAACAAAACATATAATTCCGACAATCACCACAGCAACAACAGCGATTATAACTGTTATCATCATAGGGTTCAAAATAAAAGCACCTCCTTCGTATTTACATAAATAACAAAACAGGTGTCTCACAATATGTATAAAATTCACGTCTGACACACTGCACGCACATGGATACCGGAGCGGGTATCTGAAACCATCGGCACAGTATGCTTTAAATATAAAATTCTGTAATCTATATCAAAAAATCTATATAATGACGATTAATCATATCGCAAGGCACTTGAAAAATTAATTATATTGAATAATTATGTTATTTTGTACCCATTTAACATATAAATTATATAATATTACTTTATTCTTGTCAAGTAATATACTAAAATTTATGCAAAAATTATGAATAAGTTTTAAAAGATGCCGTATTGCAAACAAGTCTGAACCATGTTATAATCATAATGTATTTTAGATAAAATAATTTTGAAAACACAATATGTATTATAACAGGATGTAATATATGAAAAGACTTACTATCGGTATACTTGCGCATGTTGATGCAGGAAAAACAACACTTTCCGAAGCGTTGCTGTATATTTCGGGAAATATCCGAAAACTCGGCAGAGTTGACAAAAAGGATACTTTTCTCGACACATACTCCCTTGAGCGTGAACGCGGTATTACCATTTTTTCAAAGCAGGCAGTTTTAAACACGGGAAACACCATCATAACTCTTATAGACACCCCCGGTCACGCTGACTTCTCCCCCGAGGCAGAACGCACGCTTTCCGTTCTTGATGCGGCAATACTTGTAATAAGTGCATCAGACGGTGTGCAGAGCCACGCTGAAACTATCTGGAAACTGCTTTCTAAACACGATATCCCGACTTTTATATTTGTTAACAAGACAGATTTACCAAATGCGGGACGAGAAGTTCTCACTGCTGATATACGCAGAAAGCTGTCTGACAACTGTATTGACGAAAAACTGTTGGCTGACAGTGAAGAAGTTTCAATGTGCAGTGAGGCACTTATGGAAAAATATGTTTCGGGAGAAACGATTACCGAAAAAGATATTTCACAAGCAATTATGCAAAGAAAACTGTTCCCCTGCTATTTTGGCTCGGCTTTGAAAACAGAGGGCGTTGGTGAATTTCTTACAGATGTTTGCAAATATGTAAAAGAACCCGCATACAATGATGAATTTGGCGCAAAAGTATTCAAAATAACCCGTTCCGAACGTGGTGAAAGACTTGTCCATATGAAAATAACAGGTGGAGAACTTAATGCAAAAGACAAACTTTCAGGCTTCACAAACGGAGAGCCTTGGGAGGAAAAGGCAGAACAGATAAGAATATATTCGGGCAATAAATACGACAGTGTTCCATCTGCCCCGTCAGGATGTGTGTGTGCCGTTACAGGTCTTACAAAGGTTCAGTGCGGTGATGGTCTCGGCTTTGAAAAGGATAATTCCCAACCGCTCCTTGAGCCTGTATTAAGCTACAAAGTAAATCTACCTGTCGGCATTGATGCCTTTACGGTTATATCCAAGTTCCGTACCCTTGAGGAAGAAGAGCCGTCGCTAAGAATCAATTTTGATGAAAGGCTGAAAGAAATCCATATGCTTGTCATGGGAGAAGTTCAGCTTGAAGTACTAAAATATCAGATTAAAGAACGCTTTGGTCTTGATGTTGAATTCGGACACGGCAACATAATATACAGAGAAACAATTGCGGACACAGTTGAAGGCATTGGACATTATGAGCCGCTTCGCCATTACAGTGAAGTACATCTGATACTCGAACCTGCAGAAAGAGGAAGCGGTCTCTCTTTTACATCCGACTGTTCGGAAAACGATTTTGCACGAAACTGGCAAAGGCTTGTTCTTACCCACCTCACCGAAAAAAACCACATTGGTGTTATCACAGGCTCGCCCATAACAGATATGAAAATCACACTTGTTGCAGGGCGTGCACACAAAAAACACACCGAGGGCGGAGATTTCAGAGAAGCAACATACAGAGCAGTTCGTCATGGACTTATGTGTGCACAAAGCATACTGCTTGAGCCCTGGTACAATTTTGAAATAAAAGTTCCTCAGGAAAATATCGGAAGAGCTATGAGCGACATACAACGAATGGGCGGAAACTTTTCTGCACCTGAACTCGACGGAGATATGTCAATCTTAAAAGGCTCGGCACCTGTTTCGGAAATCAGAAGCTACAGCCTTGAAATTCTCGGATATTCCCACGGAAAAGGCAGTATTATCTGCACGCTTAAAGGTTATGAACCCTGTCACAACACTGAGGAAGTTGTCGCAAGTATCGGATATGATGCCGAAAGTGATTTGTATAACTCACCCGATTCTGTATTCTGTGAAAGCGGTGCAGGATTTGTCGTAAAATGGAATGAAGTCGAAAACTATATGCACATTGAAAGTGTGCTGAAAGCCGCATCAGCCGCATCAATTGAAGACATCGGAGAGCGCACTGTAAAACAGCGTGCCGAAGACTATATAAAGCGCGCCGCAACTGACAAGGAACTGCTTGCTATATTTGAGCGCACTTACGGTCCTATAAAACGACGTGAAACAAGAGAACCCGTTTTCAACCCGTCAGTTACCTCTGTAGCAAAGGAACAACAGCCAAAGCCTGTAAAAAAAGCTTCTCAGCCTCTGTATGACGGAAAAGAATATTTACTCGTGGACGGATATAACATCATATTTGCATGGGACGAGCTCAAATCGGCGGCAAATGAAAGTCTTGACAGCGCAAGAAACCAGCTTATACACAGGCTGTGTAACTATCAAGGTTACAGCGGAGTTGAAATTATCCTTGTATTTGATGCATACAGGGTAAAGAAAAATCCCGGCTCTATTGAAAAGCACAGGAATATAAGCGTTGTTTACACCAATGAAGCAGAAACTGCAGACACTTACATTGAACGTGTTTCCCACGAGCTTTCAAAGAAACACAGGGTTCGTGTTGCTACCTCCGACGGATATGAGCAGATGATTATTCTCGGCAATGGTGCTTTGCGTATACCTGCAGCGGCTTTTCACAAGGAGATTAAGGATGCAGAGAAAGCTATAAGAGAATTTGTGGATACGGAAATATAATAAAAATTTAACCGCTGAATTTCTTCAGCGGTTTTGTTTTATCTGTTTCTCATTATTGTCTTCATTCTCTGAACATTGGAGAGAATTGACTTTCTCAGTCTTATGGACTTGGGTGTCACTTCAATAAGCTCATCTTCGTTTATAAACTCAATGGCTTCTTCAAGGCTGAAGATTACAGGAGTTATAAGACGCAGTGCTTCATCCGCACCTGCAGAGCGGATAGCTGTAAGGTGTTTCTTTTTGCACACGTTTACTGCGATATCATCAGACTTTGGTGATTCGCCGACAATCTGACCTTCATATACATCCTGGGAAGGAACAACAAACATTGTACCTCTGTCCTGAGCATTGAATATGCCGTAAGAAGTTGTCTTACCTGTTTCGTGAGCAATAAGTGAACCTGTTGCACGTTTTGCGATTTCGCCCTTATAAGGTGTATATCCGATGAACAGAGAGTTTATAATTCCCTCGCCTCTTGTATCGGTAAGAAATTCATTTCTGTATCCGAAAAGACCACGTGTCGGAATGTGGAATATAACATTCATTCTGTCTCCGTGAGGAACCATATCCTTCATTTCGCCTTTTCTTGAGCCAAGCTTTTCGATTACGGAGCCGACATATTCCTGAGGAACTTCACAGGAAACTTCTTCGAGAGGTTCGTTGACAACTCCGTCAATTTCTTTATAGAGAACCTTGGGTGCACTTACCTGAAATTCATAACCCTCACGGCGCATTGTTTCAATGAGGATTGAGAGATGCATTTCGCCTCTGCCCATTACTCTGAAATTCTCACTGGATGTACCGTCTTCAACCTTGAGGGAAACATCCTTAAGGAGTTCTCTGTAAAGTCTGTCACGAAGATGTCTTGATGTGCAGTACTTACCTTCTGTTCCTGCAAAGGGAGAGTCATTAACAGAGAATGTCATTTCAAGTGTAGGCTCGGAAATCTTTACAAAGGGCAACGGCTCAACAGCAGAAGTATCACATATTGTATCACCTATTGTTATATTTTCAACGCCCGAAATACAAACAATATCGCCTGCTGATGCTTCTTCAACATTTACACGCTTAAGACCTTCAATAGTAAAGAGGTTTGCAACCTTTGCATTATAAGGAGCATGCTGCTGGTGTTGGTCACATATAGTTATATTTGCGTTCTTCTTTATTGTTCCTCTTTCGATTCTTCCTGTTGCAATTCTACCCACATATTCGTTATAGTCGATAGCAGATACAAGCATCTGCGCAGGTCCTTCTGTGTCAACATCGGGAGCAGGAATATGATTGATAATAGTTTCAAAGAGTGCTTCAAGATTTGTTTCTGTTCCGTCGGGAGAAAGGGATGCTGTTCCGTTTCTTCCTGAGCAGAATACAACGGGGCTGTCAAGCTGATCGTCGCTTGCGTCAAGAGAAATCAGCAGTTCAAGAACTTCGTCAACAACTTCGTCAATTCTTGCACTGGGCTTGTCTATCTTATTAACAACAACTACTACTCTGTGTCCGAGTTCCAGCGCCTTCTGAAGAACAAATCTTGTCTGGGGCATTGTTCCCTCTGCTGCGTCAACAAGCAGAATTACACCGTTAACCATTTTAAGTATACGTTCAACTTCTCCGCCGAAATCCGCGTGACCGGGGGTGTCAACAACATTGATTTTAATATCTTTATATACAAGGGATGTGTTCTTTGCGAGAATGGTGATACCTCTTTCTTTTTCAAGGTCATTGTTATCCATTACTCTGTCTTCTACAACCTGATTTTCTCTGAATGTACCGCTTTGCTTGAGCATTTCATCAACAAGAGTTGTCTTGCCGTGGTCAACGTGGGCAACTATCGCGATATTTCTAAGGTCATTTCTTACCATAAAGATCTCCTCTTTTTTTCAAAATTTCAACAGTTTATTTTATCACAAATGTCAAAACTCACATATATATTTTGTGATAATTTACTAAAACATTGATTTTTGTTTACAAATTATATTATTTCGTAAAAAGCACAACATAAAGTATTGAAAATATTTCGTTTGAATGTTATAATTGTCAGGTATTATTGTTTAGCTTTAAAAGGATGTTAATATGAAAAGAAATAGTATGATTGTGGCTTCATTGAAAGCCGCTTTTCCAAAAACAATCCCCATAATGGCAGGTTTTTTGTTTCTCGGCACTACATACGGTATACTTATGGATTCAAAAGGCTTTGGTGCTTTATTCACTATTATGATAAGCGTTACTGTTTTTGCAGGTTCTATGCAGTTTGTAGCTGTCAACCTGTTGCTTGGTGCTTTTAATCCAGTGCAGGCACTTCTTATGACACTTATGATAAACGCAAGACACATATTCTACGGCATTTCAATGCTGGACAAATACAAAGGTCTCGGATGGAAAAAGTTATATCTTATTTTCGGAATGTGTGATGAAAGCTTTTCCATAAACTGCACATCTGATATTCCCGACAGCTGTGACAAGGGATGGTACATGTTTTTTGTAACTCTCTTAAATCAGCTATACTGGATTGCCGGCACTGCTATTGGCGCTGTGTTCGGTTCTCTTATACGTTTCAACATCGAGGGTATCGATTTCTCTATGACAGCACTGTTTGCAGTTATCCTGTTAGAACAGTTGTTAAAAAAAGACAGCAGACAGTCTGCAGTATACGGAATCTGTGTGTCGCTACTCTGTCTTATCATTTTCGGTTCAGGCAGTTTTATAATCCCGTCGATGCTTGGAATACTCTTAATCCTTGCTTTGGCTAAAAAGTCAGTAGAAAAAGGAGGCAGATTACAGTGACAGCAACACAGCAAATAATAACAGTGCTTATGGTAGTAATTGGCACAGCAATTACCAGATTTCTGCCTTTCCTAATCTTCCCTGCCGGTAAATCAACTCCGAAATTTATGCAATATCTCGGCAAATATCTTCCGGGTGCTGTTTTCGGAATGTTAGTTATATACTGTCTTAAAGACGTAACTCTGCTTTCAGGAAATCACGGTCTTCCTGAATTTATTGCACTTGTTGCTGTTGTAATACTGCATTTGTACAAAAGGCAGATGCTGATTTCAATAGCCGGAGGTACAGTTATTTATATGGTTTTGGTTCAGACTTTGTTCTGAATTACTTGAATTACACAAAAATTTACAAAAAAATTCACGGATTTTATAAAGTATTGTGTATTGAAATATCCTTTTAATTATGTTATAATACTTTAGTAATTTTCATTCAGAAAGAGGTATAGTATGGGCGGTTTCTTCGGTGTTGCATCCCGTGAAGATTGTGTGTTTGATTTATTCTATGGAATTGACTACCATTCCCACCTCGGCACAAGACGTGCAGGTATTGCTGTTTACAGTGACGAAAACGGGTTTGACAAGGCAATTCACAATATAGAAAATGCACCTTTCAGAACAAAATTCTCAAGTGAGTCTAACTCCATGCACGGTACTTACGGTGTCGGATGTATCTCAGATTACGAGGCTCAGCCTATACTTGTACGTTCACACCACGGAACTTATGCCATTACTACTGTCGGAAAGATCAGCAATGCCGATGAGATTGTAAACAACATCCTCAAAGGACACGTTCATTTCTTTGAAATGCAGAACGGTGCCGTTAACCAGACAGAACTTGTTGCCGCCATTATCAACCAGAAAGACAATTTCATAGAAGGCATACAGTACGCACAGGAAATCATCGAAGGATCAATGAGTATGTTGATTCTCACCCCTAAAGGCATTTATGCCGCAAGGGACAAGCATGGCAGAACACCTATTGCCATAGGCAAAAAAGAGGGTGTCGGTTACTGCGCAAGTTTTGAATGTTTTGCATACCTCAACCTTGGATATACAGACTATAAAAATCTTGCTCCCGGAGAAATTGTGGTTATGGATGCCAACGGTGTAAAAACCATTGCAAATCCTGACAATAATATGAAAATATGTACATTCCTTTGGGTTTATTACGGCTACCCTTCTTCTTCTTATGAAGGACTGAGTGTTGAAGAAATGCGCTACAACTGCGGCAAGTGTCTTGCAAAACGTGATGCGGGGATTGTAGAACCTGACATTGTTGCAGGTGTTCCCGATTCTGGTATTGCACACGCAATTGGATACTCAAACGAATCAGGTGTTCGCTATGCAAGACCGTTTATCAAGTACACCCCTACTTGGCCTCGCTCATTTATGCCAACTCACCAGAACAAGAGAAATCTTATTGCTAAAATGAAGCTCATTCCACTTCATGACCTCATCAAGGATAAAAAGCTTTTGCTTATTGATGACTCAATTGTAAGAGGGACTCAGCTTCGCGAAACAACAGAATTTCTCTATGACAGCGGTGCCAAGGAAGTACACATAAGAACAGGTTGTCCGCCTATCATCTTTGGATGTAAGTATCTTAACTTCACAAGTTCCAAATCGGAAATGGAACTGATAACAAGACGTGTAATTGCCGAGATTGAGGGTTGCGAGCCTGACAAAGAAACTGTTTTAGAATATACAGACCCTAACAGCGAAAAGTATGAAAAAATGCTTGAGCTTATCAGGAAGAAGCTTCACTTCACTTCTCTTAAGTATTTAAGGCTTGACGATATGATTGAGTCAACCGGAATGGACCCGTCTAAACTCTGTACTTACTGCTGGACCGGTAAAGAATAAAACAAAAAGCTTGAAATGATTCATTTCAAGCTTTTTTAATTTAATTATATAACTGCATCGATTTCCATTATCATACAGATAATCATTTTGATTGATTCAAGAAAAGCATCAATACACAAAGATTCATCCGGTTGATGCACATCACCGTGTCCGTTGGGAAGGTTACATTTTGTTGTAATATAAGGAACAGTTGTACCTACAGGCATAGCATTCTTTAAATGTCTTGCATAAGTTCCGCCTGAACATTTTTCATCTTTTGCTTTGCTGTCGCCCGAAAGATGACGGTATGTTTCAATAAGAACTTCAAGAGCCTCGCTGTCTTCATCAATATTATAACCCTCAGAGCATTTGATTTCAGAAACATTCCAATGCTCTTTTGCGGCATCAAGTATCTTGTCCGAGGCAGCATTCATATCACAGGAAGTTCCGCATCTGACATTGAACACCGCGCTTATTTTGCCCTCATTCATACCAATAATACCGTTTGCACAGGTAAGTTTGCCAAAAACATCATCATTATGTTCTATGCCGAATCCCTTTCCGTAATAATCAGTAACAAGCCTTGAAAGATCTGCAAGTATAGTTCTGTCATTTTCGCAAAGTTCACTGCATTTACAAAGCATATCTGCCATAAGAACAGCTGCATTTACCGACCCTTCGGGATAAGCCGCGTGTTTTGAAATGCCTTTTGAAATTATAGTTATTACTTTTTTATCTGTTGTTACTGTATAGCGCTTATCACCGCTACAAACTTCAACTATCTGATTGTAAAAGCTGTCACTGTATTCAAGTTCTGCTATAACTTCATCAAGAATAATATTAAACGCTTTTCCCCCTTTAAATGATTTAACAGTCTGCAATTTGTTTTTGCTTTCAATATTAAAATCAATCATACTTTTTTCGCCGGAAATGCAAGGATATTCCGCATCGGGAACAATTGATACATAAGGCATTTTTTCATTTTCAGCAAAAGCTTCTATGTCTTTCATTCCTGTTTCTTCATTTGAGCCTGTAAACATCACAAGTCTGTTTTTGAAATCAAATCCAAGTTCTTTTATTGCTTTTGCCACGTAAAGAGCTGTAATAATACCTGATTTATCATCGTTGCATCCGCGACCGAATACGCTACCGTTTTCGATAATCGGTTCAAAAGGCTTGCACTTAATCCAGTCGTCGCCTACCGGCACAACATCACCGTGAGAAAACACTCCTATATCCTTGGCATCTTCATTTCCGAAATATGACAGTGCATATCCATACTCTGTGTTTACATTTGTTTTAAATCCGTTATTCTCAAAAAGCTCAGCAGATACTCTTAATACTTCAGCACACTCTTTTCCGTAAGGTGCATCAGCAGTTGCCTCAGCCTTTATTGAAGGAATACGAACAAGCTTCAGAAGGTCTGAAAGTATGTTTTCCCTGTTCTGTTGTATATAGTTTTCAATTGCTTTGATATTATTTTCTGTACAAAACTGCAATTTCTTCACTCCTAAATAATTATCTACTAAATGATATCATATTTCGCCCTTTATTTCAATAGTTTACAACACTTTAATAAAAAAATACACTCTTTGACAATGCGAATTAAACAGGCATATTATACAGCGGGAGCAGAATCACACTGCTCCATTACATTGAAAGGCTTGAATTTTAATGAACAATAATACAAGAAGCGGTCTTGCAGGAACTAAAACCGAACAGAATCTTATGGAAGCTGCTCGCGGTGAGGCTCTTGCACACACCAAATATATGCTTTATTCCGAAATGGCATCACAAGCAGGTGAACGCGAAGCTGCACGCACATTTGAAAATTTTGCAAAAAACGAAAAGGAACACGCTGAATTGTGGCTTGGATATCTGGGCGAATTGGGAGAAACTGAGGATAATCTCAACACTGCAATACAAGGTGAAACCTTTGAAAACACTGATTTTTATCCTGAAGCATCACGTATTGCTGCCGAAGAAGGGTTTGCAGAACTTGCTGAAAAATTCCGTATGGCAGGTACTGTAGAGGGACACCACGCCGAAGCATACCGTAAAATTTCAGATGATATGTCAAAAGGCACTATGCACGAAGGAAATGCTGACACTGAATGGGTCTGCACCAACTGCGGTTACCGCACAAAGGGTAATATTCCGTCTGAATACTGTCCTCTCTGCTCTTATCCCAACTCCTACTTTGTGAAAAACAGAAACTTTAATTAAAACAGATAAAGCCGTAACTTTGAGTTACGGCTTTATCTTTACTGTGTTTTCTCCATATCAAATCTGCTGTGAAATTCTTTTCCGTCAAGGTACGCAAGAATACCGGCATCGGTCTTAAAGTCAAATTTCAAATAGTAAGAGCAAAGCATCTGATATTGCTTTCCACTTTTGCTTTTGTGGTTAATTCCGTACTTGCCGTCACCAACAATAGGATGTCCGATATACGCAAGGTGTGCACGAATCTGATGTGTTCTTCCTGTAACAAGAGTAACTTCAAGCAAAGATTTGTCACTAAAAGATTTTATAACTTTGTACTTTGTTATTACGGTCTTTATATCATCGTCATATCTGATATTAAGCTCGCGCTTAGCTTTTTCGGGACTTGGATATATAAACACTCTGTTTGCTTTTTTATCCTTATAAAGATAGTCTTTCAAAACGGTGCTTTTGTTTTCAGGAACTCCATATACCATACACAAATATTTTTTCTCAAGCTCTCTGTCTTTGATTTTTTGATTTAGTATGGCAAGTGCTTTCGCGTTCTTAGCAGCTATTACTATACCGCAAGTGTTTCTATCAAGACGGTTACATAAAGACGGCGCAAAACTATTCTGCTCGTGGGGATTATACTCCCCTTTTTTAAACAGATATCCGCACAATCTGTCTACAAGGCAGGTTTCTCCTGCATTTTTTGGCTTTTCATCAGGCATATCAGAATGAACAAGCTCACCCTGCGGTTTATCGATCAATATGATATTTTCGTCTTCGTAAACAATTTCTTCAGCTTTTAAATCAAGATATTTGTTTTCAAGTTTTTCCGAAATATCTTTCTTTTTTCCGTCGGCAAAAAATTCATCTGATATGTAAAGCTCAATTGTGTCATTTTCACACAACAAAGTATTTGGTTGTGCCTTTTTGCCGTTAAGCTTTATTTTTTTAGTGCGCAGCATTTTATAAAGCAATGACTGCGGCATATTGCAAAGAGTTTTAAGTAAGAACTTGTCAATTCTCTTATCAGCGTCATTTTTTCCTGCTGTTATTGTTCTCATACTTACGCACCTCCTCTAAAATCTAAAAATTTTGGGCGACTGTTAGCCGCCCTTAGATAATATTCACTATTTTGTGCCGGGGAGCCGTGTGGTGCCAGTGAAACCCTGCTTTCGCAAGGGCGGTGTCCTATCCTTCGCTCCGTGCTACCAACATCCGATGTTTCTCCGGTCCTTTTTCCGGCTTGTTTCATCCGGGAATCGGGAGAACTCGGGAGGTCTGCATCCTGCTTACGGAATTTCGGACTCCATTTTCGTGATGTGGGTTTATATGAGCAAACATCACGCACCCTCCAGCAAATAACCGTATCTAAATGATTCCGCTCTTGCAGAAATCTCATTTACATACACAGTATTTGCCGAATACGATTAATTATTCTCTGTTTCTTCTGCGGCTTCAATATCTTCCATTTCAGACATAAATTCATCTTCAAATGCATCTGCTGCTGCATCAAACTCTTCGTCGTCTTCAATGGTAATAAGAACTTCTTCGCCGTCTTCATCTGTTACAATCTTGAGAATCACATATTCTTCTTCGCTTCCGTCAACGGGAATGAGTGCAACGTACGAGTTACCGTTAAGTTCTATTCTGCCGATAAATTCAAAATCGCTTTCGTTTCCTTCTTCGTCGGTAAGTGTGAATACTTCCTGTTCAAATTCAAATGTCTCTTCTGCCATCAGAACTCACTCCATTTCTTTTATGTTATTATTCTAACTGATTTTTTGCTGTCTGTCAAGTACAATAATAAACAATTATTCGACATAACGCGACAACTTCAAGGTTTTCGGACTCTTTGCAACCGCAAAAAGTTATTTTTTAAGTTTTTCCCAATATTCCTTTGCCGCCTTTTCGGTTTTATTGTCACCGAATTCATAGTACACCCTGTCCTTTATATCATCGGGTAAATACTGCTGCTTTATATAATGATTGGAATAACTGTGAGGATAAGCATATTCCCTGTTTTTGTTCGCTGACGGCTGATAAGAATCTCTTATATAGTCAGGCATACTCATACCAAGCCCTGCGTGAACATCTCTTGCCGCAGCACCGTATGCTTCATATGCCGAATTAGACTTTGGCAGTGTCGCAAGGAATATTACTGCTTCTGCAAGAGGAAGCCTTGCCTCAGGAAGACCAAGCTGCATTGCATTGTCGCAACAAGCTTTTACAACAACTGTTGCCATTGGGTAAGCAAGTCCGATATCCTCTGACGCAATGACAAGCAATCTTCTTATGGGTGACAGCAAATCCCCAGCCTCCAGCATTTTAGCAAGATAGAATATTGCCGCGTTCTCATCAGAACCGCGTATTGATTTCTGAAAAGCAGACATCAGATCATAATGCTCGTTGCCATCTTTATCCATTTTTAGCGCATAAGAAGATATACTCTGCGAAGCAAACTCCGTCGTCATATCCTTACCCGAAGCATTGTAACAAAGCTCAAGCGCTCCGATAGCACGTCTTACATCGCCGCCGGAGCAGGATGCAATATACGAAAGTGTTTCATCCACATTTTCAGGCAATTCTGCAGCATCTTCTGCGTTTTCAAGTATTCTGTACGCTCTCTCAAGCGCTTTTTTTGTTGATTCAGCTTTAACGGGCTTGAATTCAAACACAGAACATCTTGAAAGAACAGCAGGATATACAGAAAAATACGGATTATCTGTAGTTGAACAAATAAGCGTTATTCTTCCGTCCTCAATAAATTCAAGAAGACTTTGCTGCTGTCTTTTGTTGAAATACTGTATTTCATCGATATACAGAAGTATTCCTTCCGCACCCATCATTGTTCCTGTTTCGTTAAGAACCTGCTTTACGTCGGAAAGGGCAGCGTTTGTAGCATTGATTTTTCTAAGTGTCATTCCCGCGTTTTTTGCAACAATGTTTGCAACAGTTGTTTTCCCCGTCCCCGATGGTCCGTAGAAAATCATATTGGGGATTTTTCCGCTTTTCACTGCTTTTGCAAGTAATGCGTCGTCTGACAGAAGATGCTCCTGCCCTACAACATCGCAAAGCTTTTGCGGACGAACTTTGTCTGCAAGAGGTGAAATCATAATTTTTCCTCCATATTACAGTTGGTGTTAATAATCAGGTGTAATAATCTCACCATTCATAAGCATTTCAAGTCTTTCAGCCGCCTTTGTAACAAAAGAACGGTTGGTATAAAACTGTGAATTGCCGTCAAGTGTTATAAGGTCACGAGTTGTTGAAATTGTGCTGAACTCATATGAGTTATTCTCTCCGAAAACAGAGGTAACAGCAAATCCAAACTCATTCTCCCCTGTTACATCTGCAGCAGTTGCATATCCTTCAATCTTTACATTAAGAAGTGAAATATAGAACTGGCGGAAGGATGCTGTATCAATAACCTTACCTGAGTTAACCTCGGTTACCTTGAGTGAATCTCCGCTTCCCTCAAGCACAAATCTACAGGAGCGCTTGGGGGTATGAGCTGTTATCTCTGAAATGTTCTTTATATTTACCTGAAATATTCCCGAATCTATAAAGTCCATAAGTTCATATTCCAGAAAAGGAGCATTTGCCAGAGGAAGTTCAACAATTGTGTCCATATAAGGTGAATATACATAGTAAATAACATTATTGTTTTCATCTGTGAACTTATTACCTGTCAGAAATCTGTATTCCGTTCCTTTATAAACGCAATTAACGTCATTTGAAGGATTGTCAAGCCCGTACTTCTCAAAAATTTCCGCAGCTTCTTCCTCCGGTCTTGACAAGGCATTGGTTTCAACCACCGCAGTTCCCGAAAGGGACGCAAAGCACGCCAGCGCATCATAATATTTTATCATAGATGCAGGATAATTTGCAGGATATATAATCTTATGAAGGCTGGTGTCAATTGTCTGTGTTCTACGTTCTTCAGGCACAATTTTACTGTGTAAAAACGGCTCTCCGTTTTTGTTTATATTGAATTCGTCCGCATACTGATACTCATTTTGTGACATCGGTTTTGCGACAATCGGATTTATAAAGTCATTTTTAGAATTAAAAAACACTGATACAGATGTGTCTACAACATATATATATGGCTTATTTATCTCTTTTGCATAATATGCTGCACCTGTTATCAGCGTATCTCCAATCAAAACGGTGTTGGTCTCGCCGCTTGTGGCAGTTACTGTCACTTTAACAGGATTTGATGCACTGTCAAGTCCGAAGTCTGCAAGTGCAGTTTCTGTTTCATATACGCCGTCAATTTTCATTATTGCAAGAGCATATC
>JAZOLW010000024.1:0-26904 GCA_045653405.1 Eubacteriales bacterium
GATATTGCCGCAATTGCCGACAGCACTGTTACAACAATTCCTATCATATCGCTCATTGTGTCAATTATTACGGAATTGCTGAAAACACTGTACAGATTTTCGTTGCGGAATGTCTTGTACAATCTGTTTTCTATCAACACCACGCAATTATCTATATTTTCTTCCGATGATGCAAGGAATGTGTAGCTTGAAATTGCAGCATTTCTCATCAAGAACTTCGCCGCCGTGGAATACGGGATATAAACAAAGTTATCCGAGCCCGAATCGTCGGTTTTGTCGTCAATTTCTTCAACCACGCCTACAATGGTGTAATTGTCTCCGTTTATCTTGATGTGGTTACCTACTGCTTCTCCGTCATAGAGATAATCGTAAAAAGCACCTACAACGCATATCTTGCTGTAATTGACTATATCAACATATGATATATTTCGTCCTTTTTCAAGCACCTGACTCTGAGTTAAAAGGTATTCTTCTCCCCCTCCTGTAATTGTAGGTGAATATGTTTCTGTATCAACAGTTGTTCTTACCTGAGCGCGGGATGTTACTTTGGGGCTCATACATTCAAACTCGTGACGGTTTTGTTCATAGAACTCGTACATATCGTCAACACTTACAGTTCTCGTCGAGCCTCTGCCTGTGATGGAAACGGTGATGGTAGTAGTTCCCAGTTCCGAAAACATATCGTTTATGTAGACTTCCATTCCGTTGCCCATTGACATAATAACTATAACCGCCGCAACGCCGATGATAATACCAAGCATTGTGAGAAACGCTCTCATCTTGCTTGTGGATATGCTTTTGAGAGCCATTATAAAGCACTGTGTAATTCCCATCAGCTCTCACCTCCCGTTTTTTCGGCAGGTGTGTCGGCGTCTTTCTTTCCCTTGTTTACAAGAGGGTCATCATCAAAGGAAATATGCGCCTGAACAACGGCTTCGGGGGCATCTGACGGACCGTCATACACAACCTTTCCGTCGTGCAGTCTTACAATTCTTTTTGCCGCGCCGGCAATGCCGTTATCGTGGGTAATAAGCACTATCGTGTTTCCCTCGCTGTTAAGTTTCTGCAGAAACTCAAGCACTTCTCTGCCTGTTCTTGAGTCAAGTGCTCCCGTAGGCTCATCGGCAAGTATAACAGATGGATTTCCCGCAAGTGCCCTTGCAATGGACACTCTTTGCTGCTGACCGCCCGAAAGCTGTGACGGATAGTTTTTCTCCTTGCCTTCAAGCCCTACTCTTTTTAAATTTTCTCTTGCTCTCTCCCGCCTTTCAGCCTTGTCAAGTCCTGCATACAGCAGGGAAAGTTCAACATTTTCAAGCACTGTAAGTTTTGGTATGAGATTATACTGCTGAAAAATGAAGCCGAGAGTTTTATTTCTTATTTCTGCAAGCTCGTCGTCGTCCATTGTGCTGACATCTATGCCGTTGAGTTCATATGTACCCGATGTCGGCACATCAAGACAGCCGATTATGTTCATTATTGTGGATTTTCCCGAACCCGACTGACCGACACCCGCCACAAACTCACCTTTGTCTATATCCAGGTTTATTCCGTCTGCCGCACGGGTTTCGGTGTCACCGGTGTAATATATTTTATATATATCCTTGAGCGTTATCATTTACGCCACCTCATCTTGCGGAAGGTCTTGAGCCGCCCATGCCGCCGGGCATACCACCGCCCATACCGCCGGACATACCACCGCTCATACCTCCGGGCATACCGCCTCCCATACCCATAGTCATAAGATTGCCCCAGCCACCGCCGGAAACACCTGTGGCTTCGGATATTACAACGTCGCCTTCTTCAAGTCCTGAGATGATTTCTATATATGTTTCGTCGCTGATACCTGTTTCAACGATAACTTCTTCGTACTCTACATCCTTGGATGCTGTTGAGTATCCGCCCATTCTGTTTCCTGCGGGTCTTTGCATATTCTTGCCGCTGTCAGTTCCCTCCTTGTCAAGAGGCTTTGCTCCTTCAGGAAGTGTAATGCCTTCTGGGAGTTCCATTCCTTCGGAGAACTCCATATCTTCGGGCATCTGAGGCATAACATCGGGCCGGTCACCTGTAAACTGCTTGCCATTTCCGATTTGCTGTTCTGTCTTATGGGAAACATCGGTTTTTATAACCTTAACCTTGTTTCCTCTGCCAACTGCGTCAACAGGGATAACTAGTGCATTTTCAACCTTTTCAAGAACGATTTCTGCGTCAATATTCATACCGGGACGAAGAGCCTTGTCTGTTCCTTTGCCGAAATCTTCAAGGGTTACTGTAATGGGATAGTATGTAGTACCGTTTGAGGTTGTACCCTGAACGCTGATTTTTGTGATTTTACCTACATACACTCTGCCCGCCTTGGCATCTGAGGTGATGTTTACTTCCTGACCGATGGCAAGATCATCAATATCAAGCTCGTCTATATTCATATCGAATTTGAGTGCAGACAGGTCATAGATTACTGCAACTGTGTTACCGTTTCCGCCTGAACCCGAACCGATTTTCTCACCTTTTTTATAGTTCTTTTGAATTACTGTTCCCGAAATAGGTGCTGTGATTTCGTAATTATCAAAAGCATCTTCGGCATCCTCAAGGCTGTTAAGGGCATCTTTCAGTGTGCGCTCGGCTCTGTCTATACTCTTTTCAAGGCTCTCGCTTTCAAGCACAAGGACAATATCTCCTTCATTTACTCTGTCGCCTTCGCCTTTTACAATCTTAACGACTTTGCCTGAAGTTTCAGCTTTTATTGTTTCATTCACATTGTAATAGAAAATTGAAGCATTTGTGCAGGAATACTCGCCGATTTTAGCCGTAGCGGATGTACTTTCTGTTATTGCGCCGGGGTTACTCACTTCAATAGTGACATTTACTGTTTTTACGCCGTTTTCATTAACATTATATGATGGGCTTATTTTACGAACAGTTCCGGGAATTTCTTCCAAAGTATCGCCTACCGTAAGAACTGCCGAATCTCCCTTGCTAATGCTGAATGTATCAATCTGCATAAAGGGAATATCAATAAGCATTGTATCCATATCGACGATACTTGCAATTACAGTGCCTGTATTGATTTCATCTCCGACTTCTATATCCATAACACGGATAACTCCCTGCCATTTGGATTTCACATTAAGGTCTTGCTGTGTTTCAAGCAAATCGTCAAGCGCTTCCTTTGCGTCGTCATAGGAATTCTGCGCCCTTTCAAGAGAGGTTTCAAGGTTGCTGGAATCAATCTTCATAAGAATCTGGTCTTCCGTTACCTCGTCGCCTTCTTCAAAAAAGTCCTCTAAAATTTCACCTGATGACAGAGCTGTTACGTTATAGGAATCATATGGCTGGAGTGTTCCTGTACCCGACAGAACATTCTGCAGATCCCTTCTCGTAACGGTAAAGGTTGTAACAGTTTCTCCTTCGGCAGTTCCTGCTGTTTTGTCAAACACTCCCATCTTAAAACATAAAAAGAGAGCTATTGCAATAATAACAACAGTCCACAGAATTATTTTCTTGATTTTCTTTTTACGCTTTCCGCCTCTTTTGGGGGCTTTAGCTGTTATTTCTTCACTTATGACAGTCTTTTCAGAACCCATAAGACTCCCGCCTTTCCATACTTTTGCATTTTACTCAAACATTGTAAACGCATTATGTGTATCCGTCTAGTAATTAAAGTGAAATTTAACTGTTAATTTCTTTTCCGAATTGTAAACACTCTCCCGCAAGTTGACTTTTTATGTAAATATATTTATTATTTATGCGAAAATCGTAAACAATATCCAAAATGCTTGACATTACGAAAAGCGAAATATATAATAGTAGGAGAAAATGAAAGGAATGATATAAATGGCAGAAGAATGCACACACAACTGCAGCACCTGTTCATCAAACTGTTCTTCAAGAACAGCACCCGAAAGTCTGCTTGAACCTTTAAATGAACAGAGCTCGGTTAAGAAAGTTATAGGAGTTGTCAGCGGTAAGGGCGGCGTTGGTAAGTCAATGGTTACATCCCTGCTTGCTGTTATGATGTCAAGAAAAGGCTTCAACACAGCTATTCTCGACGCAGATATTACAGGTCCCTCAATCCCCAAGGCGTTTGGCGTACACGGAAGAGTTCAGGGATACGACAATCTTATGCTTCCCAAGATTTCACACGGAAACATCAAGATTATGTCAGCAAATCTTCTTCTTGAAACAGAAGACACTCCCGTTATCTGGAGAGGTCCCGTTATCGCGGGTGCTGTAAAACAGTTCTGGACAGATACAGTATGGGAAGATGTTGACGTTATGTTTGTTGACTGTCCTCCCGGAACAGGCGATGTTCCCCTTACTGTATTCCAATCACTTCCCCTTGACGGAATCGTAATTGTAACCAGCCCTCAGGAACTTGTTTCCCTTGTTGTTGCAAAGGCTGTCAATATGGCAAAGAAGATGAACATTCCGATTCTCGGACTTGTTGAAAATATGAGCTATGTTGAATGTCCCGACTGCGGAAAGAAGATTGAAATCTTCGGCAAGAGCAAGACAGAAGAAACTGCAAAGGAACAGGGACTTGAGCTTCTTGCAAGAATGCCCTTTGACCCCGCACTTGCTTCTCTTTGTGATGCAGGCGAAATCGAAAAGACAACTACTCACGCACTTGATGAAGTGGCTGACAAAATTGAAAAAATGTTATAAAAACATATTAAGGAATGTAGAGATACATTCCTTATTTTTTCAAGAAAACTTCAATAAGTTTTCAAAATATCAAAAAAATAATACCCTTTTTGTGATATTATATAGTTAACACTACAGTAGGCGGTGACTTTATGGAAAAATCAAAGCTGACATATGATAAGCTGTCCGAAACGCTTGAAAAACAAATTGAAGCTGACAGAAAAAGCGGTTATGTAAACCCTTACCGCTGTGATAACAGCTCGGTTATCAGGCGTGACAGCACACACGACACACAAAACCTCTGGCGACCTGCCTTTGTGAGGGATACAGAGAAGATTCTCCATCTTCCCTATTACAACAGATATGCCGACAAAACTCAGGTTTTCTCTTTCTATCACAATGACGATATAACAAGACGCGCTCTCCACGTTCAGCTTGTATCAAGAATTGCAAGAAATATCGGTGCCGTTCTCGGTCTTAACCTTGACCTGATTGAAGCAATCTCCCTCGGACACGATATAGGTCACACACCCTTCGGTCACGCAGGAGAAAGGTTTTTAAGCGAACTGCTTCACACTGAAACGGGAAGATATTTCAACCACAATGTACATAGTGTAAGAGTGCTTGACAAAATACTTGCCCGAAACACATCCCTGCAGACACTTGACGGTATACTCTGCCACAACGGAGAATTTGAAATGCAGGAATACAGACCTGTATATTCGAAAAGTTTTGAGGAATTTGACAGACAGGTTGAAAGCTGTTATACAGCTGGCGGTACTGCAATAAAGTCGCTTGTTCCGTGTACTCTTGAAGCCTGCGTTGTGAGAATATGTGATATGATAGCATACCTCGGCAAAGACAGACAGGATGCACTGACAGCAAGAATAATTGACCGTGACTACAAGTTTGAAACGGATAAAATCGGCGCACAGAATGCAGCGATAATCAACAATCTCACCGTTGATATAATAGAAAACAGCTATGGAAAAGACTACATTCTGCTGAGCAAAGAGGCTTATAACGACCTCAAAAAAGCAAAAAGTGAGAATTACAGGGTTATCTATAACAACGAAGCAACAAACAAGGAATATGAAGACACCATCCGTCCCATGTTCTCTGATTTGTACTACCGTTTACTTAAAGACCTGAAAGAACAGAATACAGACTCTGTGATTTACAAGCATCACATAGATTTTGTAAAAAACAGCGTGAAATATTACAACAATACCACAGACTATTCAAAGGAAGAACCCAATCAGATTGTTGTTGACTATATTGCCAGTATGACCGACGATTATTTTATGGCACTTCACGAAAAGCTGTTTCCTGACAGTAAGCACAGAATTGAGTATAAATCTTATTTTGATTAATATTAAGCATCTTTGGATGCTTTTTTGTCGATAAATTATATTTTATACATTCTTAATAACAAAACTGTTAATAATAAAATTTCCTATTGATAAATCGGTTTAACTATGTTATAATACTAAATAATAATGAGGATATTATACGCTTTTCTAATATCCTTTTCTTTGATAACAGGAGTTACAACATGGCAAATCTCAATGATTTTAACCTCAAAAACACCGCGCGTCAGGTGTTGGGGCTTACCTGTACTGTCAACGTCAAAAAGTCATACAGGGCTTTTGTTGACGGCAGATTTTCAGGGTACCTCAACTTCGGATACACGACCCTTGGCAAAATCGGTGTTAAGGAAGTTATTCTCATAGGAGAAAACTTCCCCGTAAACAAATTCAACGCGCAGATTATTGCAGTTGCCCACGATAAGTCGGGCACAAAAGATGACATTTTTATTGCGGCAAAAGAAAACAGCATATTCTATGAGCCGAATATCGTAAAAATGGTTGACAAGTTCATTCCCGAAGGCAGTGCAGATTATATATGCTATTATGAAAAAAGCTGCGGTGCGGTAATGTACACCATGGATGAGGGCGTGAGAAAGTATATTCTCATCACCAACATTTCCGGTCATGTAGGATTTCCCAAGGGACATATCGAATTCGGTGAAACCGAAAAGCAGACTGCTTTGCGCGAAATCTACGAAGAAACCGGTGTTCGTACAACCATAATAGACGGCTTCAGAGAGTTTTACAACTACAAGATAAACAATTTCATCAAGAAAAAGGCAATTTATTTTCTTGCTTCTTTCGACCCCAAGGACATTCAGATGGATATTATGGAAATATCCGAATACCATCTTCTGCCATTTGAGGAGGCTGTGGAAATGCTCAACTTCAAGCACGACAAAAGAATCCTTGAAAAGGCCGATAACTACATAAAGACAATGCTCGGCGAAACCAACTAATTATTGTAATTATTTAATTATTGATTAAAGGCGGTACTATAACAAATGAGCACTAAAATGCGAAAGCTGTATATAATAATATTTGACTATATTACGCTGCTTGCCTGCTATTTCAGTTGTGTCATAATTTTCCCTCGTGATATGTGCGGTTCTACAGAAAACATATTTATGAGAACAGCAGCTGCAATGCTTACACTGCTGGTAGTGTATCCATTTATGTTTTCACTTATCGGTGTTTACAGGATTATACACAGATATGCACAGTCTGCTGAATACCTGAGATTTTTCGGTGCTTTCCTTATAACAGGTGCAGTGTTCTGCGGGGTTATGACGGCTGAAGGAGTGGTATTCAGCGCACTTTACCACAGCAATTATATTCTTGTAGTCACTTCCGTTGTTTCATCTGCAGCTATGCTGATTACCCGTATGATTTACAGAGTGTATGTCAACAGAGTTGACCGTGTAAACAACGTAAGTGTAAAGAATACTCTTATTGTCGGCTGCGGTCAGGCTTGTCTTATGCTTCTCAATGAACTGAAATATCATCCCGAGTATGGAATTAAGCCGGTAGTTGCCGTTGATATTGATACAGCAAAGGCAGGCAGAACAATATCGGGAATTAAAATCGAAGGTACTGACAAAGATATCCCCAGACTTTATGAAAAATACGATATAAACCTTATAATCATTGCAATTCCCTCTGCCAATAATATGCAGAGAGCTGAAATTCTCAAAAACATCGGTGACGTAAGCGCAGAAATTAAAATGCTTCCCAGAGTTGCAGATTTTCACGCAACCGATGCAAATGTTGTTGATAAGCTCAGAGATGTTACGATGGACGAACTTCTCGGACGCGACCCCATCGAAATCAACCACAGCGAAGTCAATGCTTTTATAAAAGGCAAAACCGTTCTTGTAACAGGTGGCGGCGGTTCTATCGGTTCAGAACTCTGCAGACAGATTGCATCAAATTCACCTAAAAAGCTCATTATCGTAGATATTTACGAAAACAATGCTTACGATATTCAGCAGGAACTCTTATATAAGTACAGCTCTTCTCTTAATCTTGAAACAATAATCGCATCTGTACGCGACAAGGAAAGAATTAACAACATAATGGCTGAATATAAGCCGGAAATTGTTATCCACGCAGCAGCTCACAAGCACGTTCCCCTTATGGAAAATGCTCCTCAGGAAGCTGTTAAGAATAATGTTATCGGCACATACAACACAGCCCTCGCAGCAAAAAACAACAATGTTGACAAGTTTATTCTCATTTCCACAGACAAGGCTGTAAACCCCACAAACATAATGGGTGCAAGCAAGAGAATGTGTGAAATGGTTATCCAGTCCCTCAACGGCGGTCACACCAAGTTTTCTGCAGTAAGATTCGGAAATGTACTCGGTTCGAACGGTTCTGTAATCCCCCTTTTCAGAAAACAGATTGAGGCAGGCGGTCCCGTAACCGTTACACACCCCGAAATCATCAGATTCTTTATGACAATTCCCGAAGCTGTTCAGCTTGTTCTTCTTGCAAGCACAAAGGCTGAAGGCGGAGAAATATTCGTTCTCAACATGGGCGAACCCGTTAAAATTGCAGACCTTGCAAAAAGACTTATAAAAATGTCAGGCAAGGTTCCGGATGTTGATATAAAGATTGAATACACAGGTCTTCGTCCCGGTGAAAAGCTTTACGAAGAGCTGATGATGAGCGACGAGAATCTTGAGAAAACCCAGAATGACAAAATTTTCGTGGGACACTTTGTGGACTTCAACAAGGAAACAGTGAACAATGAACTTTATGAGCTTGAAGAACTCGCGAACAACAACACCCTCTCAAAGGCGGAAATGCTGTCTGCACTTGAAGCAAAAATTGAGGAAATTGTACCCACATTCCACCGTACATAACCAATGAGGCAAATTAATGGATTTAAAAGAAAGATTAATTAAAGCAAAGCGAAAAATATTTGATAAAGCCTACGGCTTTTTAAATGATAAACAAAGAGAAGCGGTCTTTTCTACGGAAGGACCGCTTTTGGTCCTTGCAGGTGCAGGAAGCGGAAAAACAACCGTACTTGTACAGAGAATTGCCTACATAGTAAAATACGGCAATGCCTATTTCAACGATAATATTTCTGAGAATATGCTGTTTGAGCCTTTTGTGGAAAAGCTTGAAAAGATAGCGGATTCCGACGACGCTGACAAAGCAATTCTTGACAGTGCAATGGCAACCTTTACCCATAATCCTGCATTCCCCTATCAGCTACTTGCCATTACGTTTACAAACAAGGCGGCAAACGAAATAAAGCAAAGACTTGAAGCAAGTCTCGGCGGGGCTGCTCTTGATATATGGGCAGGCACTTTCCACTCGGTATGCGCAAAAATACTCAGAATGTATATTGACAGACTGGGATATGACAAAACCTTTACAATTTACGACACAGACGACCAGAAGCGTCTTATGAACGGAATCATAAAGGAATTCAGCATCAGCGACAAGACTTTCCCTGCCAAGAGCGTTCTGAATGAAATATCAAGAGCCAAGGAAAAGCTTCTTGACGCAGCAAAGTACGAGCTTTCCATTTCTGCTCACGATGTTAGAAGAAAGACTATTGCCCGTCTTTATAAGGAATATGAGATGCGCAAGAAAAAGGCAAATGCCCTTGACTTTGACGACCTCATTATGCTGACTGTAAAGTTGCTTGAGCAGGAAACTGAGCTTCTGGAAAAGTTCAGAAGAAAGTTCAGATACATCCTTGTCGACGAATATCAGGACACAAACATTGCTCAGTTCACTCTCACAAAGATGCTCTGCAACGAAGACAACAACATTATGGTTGTTGGCGACGATGACCAGAGTATATACAAGTTCAGAGGCGCAACCATTGACAACATCCTCGGCTTTGACAGAGTTTTCAAGGATACAAAGACAGTAAAGCTTGAACAGAATTACCGCTCATCCTCCAACATTGTTATGGCGGCTAACTGCGTTATAAAGAACAACAAAGGCAGAAAAGGAAAAACTCTCTGGACAGGCAATGATGACGGTGAAAAGATAACCGTAAAGCAGTGTGAGAATCAGAACTCCGAAGCACAGTATATCGTGAACAAGATATCCGATATGGTGGCATCGGGTGAATATAAATTTGAAGATTTTGCAATTCTTTACAGAATGAACTCCCAGTCGGGTGCACTTGAAACCACCTTTGCCAAAAGTGCCATCCCCTACCGAATTATCGGTGGCACACGCTTCTATGAGCGTAAGGAAATCAAGGATGTTATTGCATATTTGTGCGTACTGGCAAACCCAGGCGACAGTTTAAGACTGAAGCGCATTATAAATGTACCCAAACGCGGTATCGGTGAAGCAACCGTTACAGAGCTTGAAAACATTTCTCTGTCCGAGGGAAAGGATATGCTTGAGATTGCAAAGCATGCAGATGCATATCCTGCACTTTCAAGGTCATCAGCAAAGCTTGTTAAGTTTGCCGATATGATGTATGACCTTAAAAATGGTTATGAGCAGTTGCCCATAGGTGTTTTCGTTGAAAAGGTAATCGAAAAGACAGGATATCTTGAAGCTCTTGCGGCGCTTGACGAAGCAGAAGCCAAAGACAGAACTGCAAACGTCAAGGAACTTGTTACAAACGCAACTCAGTATGATAACAACAATCCCGATGCAACACTTGAAGCCTTCCTTGAAGAAGTGGCGCTCGTTGCCGATATTGACAACTATGACAAGGACGCATCAGCCGTTGTTATGATGACGGTTCACAGTGCAAAGGGTCTTGAATTTCCCGTTGTGTTCTTGCCCGGTATGGAAGAAGGTATTTTCCCCGGAACGCAGACAATTATGGAAGCGGAGGAGGAAATGGAAGAAGAACGCAGACTTGCATACGTTGCCATTACAAGAGCTAAAAAGCAATTGTTTATCATACACTGCCATAACAGAATGATATTCGGCAGAACGGAGTTTCATCAGAAGTCGAGATTTGTTGAGGAAATTTCGGGCGAATACTGCAACTTTGAACTTAATGATGCAGATTTCACATTTGCTAAAAATGAATACACGCAGGGCTACGGCTCGTCATTTAGCGGCGGAACAGGTGCGGGCGGCGGATACGGAAGCTGGAACAGAGGCTCTGTCAGCCCGTCAAGCGTAACGAAAGCAACATCCGAGCCAAGACAGCTTGCAAATGCCTATGCCTACAACAAAGCAAGAGAAGCGGCACAGCGCAGAAAGGCTATGGAAGAACGCGCCCCTGCTGAAACGTTTAAAGTCGGACAGCGTGTGGAGCATCCCGTGTTCAAATCGGGTACGGTCATAGGTGTTAAGCCGATGTCAGGAGATGTGCTGTACGAGGTTGCTTTTGATTCTGTGGGCACAAAGAAAATTATGGGTAACTATGCCAAGATGAAAGGAATATAGGTGGAAATATGGTAAGACTTGATAAATACATTTCCGCTTCCCTTGTCATCAGCAGAAAAGATGCGTCAGGTTTGATAAGAAAAGGCAGAGTGACCGTTGACGGATGCCTTGCCAAAAGTGCAGATATGAAAATCGATCCCGACAGCAGTACCGTAATATGCGACGGAGAGCCGCTTTCCTACTCGGAATTTATCTATATAATGCTTAATAAACCCAAAGGTCTTGTCTGCTCCAGCGAGGACAGACGTGATAACACGGTTATCTCTCTTTTCCCTGTAGAATACACAGATAAGGGTATTAGCTGTGTGGGAAGACTTGACAAGGATACAACGGGACTTCTGCTTGTGACCAATGACGGAGCACTTGCACACCGTCTGCTCTCCCCCAAGCATCACGCAGAGAAGAAGTATTTTGTAACAGCCGACAAACCTTTTACGGAAGCCGACATAGAAACTATGAAAAAAGGAATTGTCATTGAGGGCAAGAACACTGCCCCTGCTTTACTTGAACTTATACACGAAAAGCCCGAATGTGCTTATGTCACACTGACCGAAGGCAAATTTCACGAGGTAAAGCGTCTTTGCTATGCCTGCGGTCAAAAGGAAGTCACAGCCCTTGACCGCACGGAATTTGCAGGTCTCTCTCTTGACCCCGCACTTGCCGAGGGTGAATGGAGATTGCTGACTGAAGACGAAATAAATATTCTCAAACAGCACTAAAATTTAAACAAAATACGAAATTTATTCATAAACTGCTGTTATACTTACTTTAATCTTTGAAAAATAAGGAAATCTGTATGTCAATGTTGAAAACTACCGAAAAATATTATTATTACTATTATATTTAGCACCGTATTTCGCGGAAACAATCTGCGGACCGGTGCATTTGGTGTTGTTCGCAGACGGAAAAGATACTCACGGCCTGCGGCAATCAACCGCAGGCTTTCTTTTTTGACATCCACAGTGAAAGGATCAATAATAATGATTATCACAGACATTCTTACAAAAAATGCCGAACTGTACGGCAATGAGGTAAGTCTTATAGAGGTCAATCCTGAAATTCAGGAAAGAATTGACAAGGCTTGGAAGGAATACGACCTTGTTGAAGCAATGCCCAAGCCCGTTCACCGCCGTGAAATGACATGGGGTGAATTTGAAGGAACTGCCAACAAACTTGCTCACTACTTTCTTTCTGAAGGAATCACTAAGGGCAAGAAGGTTGCAATTCTTATGATGAACTGCATCGGCTGGCTTCCCATATACTTCGGTATTCTCAAGACAGGTGCTGTTGTTTGTCCTATGAACTTCAGATACAGCGCTGAAGAAATCAAGTACTGTCTTGAACTTTCCGAATCTGATGTACTTATTTTCGGTCCTGAATTTATCACCCGTATAAACGAAATCAAGGACACCGTATCAGGTGTAAACGAATTTATTTTTGCAGGCAAAAAGGAAGAATGTCCCGAATATGCATCCTTCTATGAAGATCTGATTGCAGATATGCCTTCAACAAATGTGCGTATCACAATTTCCGAAGATGACAATGCGGCAATCTATTTCTCATCCGGAACAACAGGTTTCCCCAAGGCTGTTCTTCACGACCAAAAGTCACTTCTTGCATCCTGCTACACAGAAAACAACAACCATTACCAGACAAAGGAAGATGTTTTCCTGTGCATTCCTCCCCTTTACCACACAGGTGCCAAGATGCACTGGTTCGGAAGCTTCCTTGTAGGCGGTAAGGCTGTTCTTCTGCGCGGTGTTCGTCCTGACTGGATACTCAAGACAATATCCGAAGAAAATGTTACTATCTGCTGGCTGCTTGTTCCGTGGGCACAGGATATTCTTGATGCTATCGACAGCGTTGCGGTTAATATGGACAACTACAAGCTTGACCAGTGGAGACTTATGCACATCGGTGCACAGCCTGTTCCTCCCAGCCTTATAAAGAGATGGAAAAACAGATTTCCCCATCATCAGTACGATACAAACTACGGTCTTACAGAGTCCCTCGGCCCCGGATGTATTCACCTCGGTCTCGAAAACATCCACAAGGTTGGTGCTATCGGTATTCCCGGCAAGGGCTGGGAAGCCGAAATATGGGATGAAAACCACAATCCCGTGCCTCGCGGAGAAGTCGGCGAGCTTGCTGTCAGGGGTGTTTCAGTAATGAAGTGCTACTACAGAGACGAAAAGGCTACAAATGCTTGTCTGTTCGGCGAATGGCTTATGACAGGCGATATGGCTAAGATGGATGAGGACGGATTTATCTTCCTTGTTGACAGAAAGAAAGACGTTATCATCAGCGGCGGTGAAAACCTTTACCCTGTTGAAATTGAAAACTACATCAGAGCCCACGAAAAAGTTAAGGATGTAGCGGTTATCGGTACTCCCGACAAGCGTCTCGGAGAAATTGCAACGGCTGTTATTGAAATTAAGGACGGTATGACCTGTACTCTTGCTGAAATTGAAGAATACTGTGCAGGTATGGCAAGATACAAGAGACCCAAGCAGATTATTTTCGACGACATTCCCAGAAATCCCACAGGCAAGATTGAAAAGCCCAAGCTTCGCAAGAAATACTGTGTTGAGGGTGTTGTTGCTTTCCAGAACGAAATCAAAAATTAAGTTTAAAAAGCTCGGTGACAGAAATGTCACCGAGTTTCTTTTATGTTTGCCTTTGGCAGTCAATATGCAAGTGCTATTGCACACGCATATTGACAAAAAGAGGGGCTTCGCCCCTTTCGCCGCCAAGACGGCGAGGTTCTTTTGTGTGGACAAAAGAACCCCAAAAACCACAAGGGAGTGCCCTTGACCCCTGCGACGGTCAAAAGAAATTACTACCACAGGAGAGATTTTTCGCTTCTGCGGAAGCGAGGTTCTTTTGTGTGGACAAAAGAACCCAAAAACCACAAGGGAGTGCCCTTGACCCCTGCGACGGTCAATTAAATTTTCTACCAGCTATTTCTAAAATTATACCAATAGAGAAAATTTTGAGATTGACCGTCGGTTCTATGTGCGGTTGTACATAAATGCAAAACAGACTTCAATCAAAAATAAAATCAACATCAAGCGTAGCTGCTTTGTGCAATTCTTATTGCCTGTCTGATGTACACCTTTGTCAGTTGCTCGTTCCGATAGTTTTGGTTTGTGCAAATTTTAAGCTATGTGCCACTGATTAAATATTGATATAATCTGATATTTCTCTAAAACATCTTTGTGGCAGTGCAGTTGCACATATATACGCCCGTCAATCTCAAAATTTTCTCATTTTGCATTAAATTTAGTAATGGTTGGTAGTAAATTTAATTGATGGACAGAGCAACAATGATGCTCCCTTCAATATGCAAGCACCTTTGTGCGCGCATATTGACAAATCTGCTCCGGCGCTTCGCCGGCTCTCGCGACTTTTGGTTACTTTTGTTCGCACAAAAGTAACTCGCCATCGCAATGGCGAAACATTCCCCATTGAATGTGCTTTTGCCTATTTTCCCGCAAGGAAAAACAGGGAACAAGTATTTGATAATTTTAAAGTATTCTCCCCAAATTCGTTATATTATCTGTTTCGACTGCACAAAATAGTAAACGAAAACACAATAAGGAGAAATGCTTATGGATAAAACTGTAGAAGCAATAATTCTCGCCGGCGGCAAAGGAACAAGACTTGCTCCTCTTACCGAAGACACTCCTAAACCCCTGCTCAAAATTATGGGAAAAACAGTTCTTGAATCTGTTTTTGACAGGTTGAACGACTGCAGTATCAAAAAAGCAACTGTCACAACAATGTATCTTCCCTGGCAAATTGAAAACCTCGGCAACAGGCACGGAAACCTTACTGTAAACTATGTAAGGGAGCAGACACCTCTCGGCACTGCAGGAGCAGTGAAAAATGCCTATGACGGTATGAGCGACACCGTTCTTGTAATGTCAGGTGACGGACTTTGCGATTTTGACCTGAAAGCTGCCATTGAATTTCACTTTGAGAAAAATGCCGATGTTACGATAGTAACGTACAACACAGATAACCCTCTTGAATACGGAGTTGTTCTTTACGGCTCCGACGGAAGAATTTCCCGTTTTGCCGAAAAGCCCCCATGGGCGCAGGTTGTTTCGGGAACAGTCAACACAGGTATTTATATTATAAACAAAAATATCCTTGACAGAATACCCGCAAATACCGAGTTTGACTTTTCCAAACAGCTCTTTCCCCTGCTCCTTGCCCAGAAATATGCACTTTTCGCTTTCGAAGCAAAAGGCAGCTGGCTTGATATCGGAAACCTTGACAGTTACTTTTCTGCCAACTGCTCCGCCCTTGACGGCAAAATATCAGGATTTTCCAACAATGGAATGACAGAAAAAGAACTCGCCGACAAGCATATAGAAGTTGAATTGCCAGTTTTTGTTTCCCGCAGTGCAGTAGTGGGACAAAACGTCAAGCTTGGTGCATATACGGTTATAAGTGATGAGGCGGTAATTTCCGACGGATGCGACATCGCCTGCTCGGTTATATCCGATGGTGCTGTACTTGGTATGGGATGCGGTATTTACGGAACTCTTATCGGAAGAAACACAAAGCTTGGTGAAAACTGCGTGACATCAGAGGGATGCGCCATAGGTGCAAATGCCAAGGCTGACGACAGCGTTATTCTACCAAAATACTCTCTTATTCACAGCGGTGCGCACATCACCTGTCAGGATTATATCTGCGGTCACTCAGGACGCAAAGAACGCAGTATATTCGGTGAAAACGGTATCTGCTGTGACAGCGACAGTGCAAGTCCCGAATATATTTTGCATATTGGGTACGCCGCTGCACATGCCGTAAGCTCCCATAAAACACTCGGAACTACAAGAATTGGCGTTATGTGTGATGACAACTCCCATTCTGCCCGTATCAGCAGTATAATCTTAAACGGCATTATGTCCGCAGGCGTAAGAAGTATTGATTTCGGACGCGGTTTTGAAGCAATGGCAAGATTTGCGGCTCTTGAATTTATATCCGATATTGTAATTTATGTAAGCCGTGACAGCAAGGGACATACTTCTGCTAAAATCTTTGATGGGTATGGACTTCCCGTATCAGGAGACTTTGAACGTGAATTTACAAACGAATTTTACGGGTCTGCAGAATACTCTGTCCCAGACAGGTTCTATGAAACAGACCATTTCACAGACTTATGGACACTTTATTACAGCCGTCTTGTCAGTGAGTGCCGTGATTTACTGGGAGGAGATACTCTTGACGGTTTCGTTTGTTCCTTTGCTAAAAGCGGAGATATTCAGGCATATTCTCCTGCATACACCGCCCTTTATGCCATCAGCGAGCTTGGCGGCAGTGTAAAGCGTGAACCTGACAGAAACAGCTTTTGCTTTGACATTGATGAAACCGGCACACAGGCAAGAAGCGAATATTCGTCGTCAACTCTTGATGAATTTCATATGGGTGCTGTAATTATAAACAATCTGTCATCGGATAACGGAATAAGAAGCATATATTTATCAAGCTCTTTTCCCGATATATACAGAACTCTTGCAGAGAAAAGAGGGCTTGAGGTAAAAGAATATGCGCTGTCGGCTGCTCACAACGACAAAGTTCTGAACAGACAGGACTTGCGGGGTACTCTGTGGCTTAATGACGCAGTATTTCTCGTGCTTCGTTTTGCAGTCCTTGTAAGCAAAAACGGAACTGAAGCGGTGTCTCTTACAAAACAGGTACCAAGTTTTGAGGTGTATAGCAGAAGATTTGAGGGGAATGCTAACAGAGCGGGAGTAATGCAAAGGCTCATTAAACTCGCCGCAAACGAAAAAACACACGATACTTCAGGAAACAGCAAAAAAGAGGGAGTGAAGCTTGTACTTCCGGGAGGAAGTGTAACAATTATTCCCGGTAAGGTCAGCGGCTTTAAAATAATCAGCGAAGCAAGAAGCGCAGAAGCTGCAAAGGAACTTTGCGACCAGGCAGAAGAATATCTGAAATAAATAGATACCTTTATTTACTGCGGTGTAAAAAGCCGCAGTAAATACGGAAAATGTGTTTGTCGAAAAAAAGCCGTATTTTTTGCAAAAAAATGTAAAAAAGCTATTGACAAGCAGATATGTTTTTGATATAATAATCAAGCGACGTTGAGAGTGCGTCGAATATGGCGGAATAGCTCAGTTGGCTAGAGCATCCGGTTCATACCCGGCAGGTCGTTGGTTCAAGTCCGACTTCCGCTACCATGCCGAAAGGCATAACTCTCGGCCCGTTGGTCAAGCGGTTAAGACACGGCCCTTTCACGGCTGTAACATGGGTTCGATTCCCGTACGGGTCACCAATCAAGACTTATCCGAACCTTTTTACTTATATAGTGAAAAAACAGGTGTTGATGATAAGCATAAGAATACCGAGCAGAGAATAACTCTGCTCGGTATTTTCTTTTTATTTCCTCAAATACTCCGCCATATTGTGAATAAGCTCCGGCACGTATGTCAGCTTGTTTGCGTTATTCTTCCAATAATCGGGAGTGTTGATGATACCTGCTTTCGCAAGTTCTTTCAAGTCCTCCTCAAGTGAGCTTACTTTCTGAACCGGCAACGCTTTTTTTCCCTCAAGGTACGGCACAGGGTCCACCCAGGAGCCGTTTATATTGATACCAAAGTGCAAGTGATTTCCGGTGCTGTCTCCGGTGCTACCCATATAACCGAGTACGTCCCCTGCTTTCACAGCCTGTCCCGCCTTTACCTTGACAGAACCCTTTGCCATATGGTAATAAACACTCTTGACATTGTTCCCGTGGTCTATAACAACATAGTTTCCTGTTGCAGGTGTCTTACCTGAACAGGTGTTAAGTACATCTGTAACCTTACCATCGGCAAAGGCTACGATATAATCACAAGCCCAGCCGTTTCCGATTACGTCAACACCATTATGCATAGCTTTTCTGCCGTTGAGTGAACGCATACCAAAGGGAGAGGTCATATAATGCACGCCCTGTTTAAATACATTCTGTTTTGCGTGTATTGTTGTGTACCACGATGCCATATTTACACCTCGTTTTCGTCTGTTGAAGAAGATTCTTTCTTTACTCTTGCCGCATCAACAAGACCTTCGCCAATTATGTAAGCAATCATTGCACTGCCGGCAGTGATTACCGCTACAATCTGTTCAATGGTGATGTCAGGCACACCAAACGCCACAAGTATAGTTGTTACGAATGTGATTACCGCCGCCCAGAATTTACGGCTTGTCAGCTTCTGCTTCCAATTAATGTTTGTTTTCATATTATTTTCCTTTCTGCAAGTTACCAGCAAGTTACCGGCAAGTTAAATTCCGTTATCTTCGTCAGAACCGCTGTATACGTTGTTTTTATCTCTTAAATATTTAACCTTTTCTTCTTCCCTGGTTTCAAAGTAAGATTTGCAAAGATAGCCGAGTATAACGGCAATTATAACACTTGCCACAGTGCCGGACAGCGTTTCTGCTATCTGCACCTTGTCACAGAACGCAAGCACATATGACAGCGTTATCCATATACAGCCAAGCCATAAAAGCCGAGATACCCAAACCTTTGAAAAAGTCATATTCTTTCGGGCTATTTTTCGTTCCCGCTTTATTGCTTCTTCATATTTGCACCTACACATTTTCATCCTCCTCTGTCGGCAGATTTATTGTTTTGTTAAACAAATCTGTTGCTGTACTATTGCCTCCAAGAGAATGATATGCATCGTGTGCAAGTGTAAGCGGTTCACGTGCGTAAATAGGGCAATATCCTCTGTCCGAATACTTCTCATACTGTCGGATTATTTCAGCTCTCAGCAAACTTTTAACGCCGTTTTTGACAGCTTCATTTTCTTTCCTGTGTTTGCGCAACATTGCCAGAAATACACCTGTTATTCCACAACATACAAACGGAACTATCCAGCGAATAAACGCAATTACAATTTCATTCATTCCGCCACCTCGATTTCCGGAGCTTCAGCAACCGTGGTGTACTGCGCATCGATAACCGCCTGAATTTCCGCAAGGTCACTTTCTTCAAGCACACCTTTTTCAAACCATCCTACTGCGTTAAGAATAACCTTGTAATCAGCCATTTTTCCAATAGCATCAAGTAATCCCTTTTTAATAAAATCTCTCAAGCTAAACATTATATATTACCTCCCATAGATATGAGTGCTTGTGTTATCTCGGCAAAAGCCTTGTTTAAATCTCTGTTGTATTCAACATCAATAACCGCCCCCACTGTGTCGGTTGTCAGTGTTGTTGACGGATATCGGCTTGTTATACCTTCCACTGTTCCGTCAGCGTTTACTGGGAATGTCTGCGGTTCTATGTATGGTTCAAAATCCGTTGCAGTTGCACCTTGAGTGTGCAACTCTATTTGAATATTGCTTATTGTTGCTATACCATCATCAACAGAGCTATCTGCGTACCAATTTACACGAGAATTAAGCATTTCTTCAGTAATGGTTAACGCATTTCCAAACATCCAACTTTTACTACATTGAGTTAAATAAATATATTTTTTTGTTTCTACAGTAGTATCAGCGGATAATCTATATGTTTCTCCCACTTTTAAATTAGGAGCATAATCTTTAAGAGTATGCGGCTCTGCTCCAGACATTGAAGTTTGACTTCCAATAGATACTGTTATACTTCCGTCACCGTTATTTGTTAACCATCTACTTGATATACCTGTTACATTACGCCCAATAACTTTAGATACATCAAACAAATTCTTTCCACACTTGCTTACATTAACCTTTGTAATGTCCTCGACACCTGATACCTTTACACTCAATTCGTGTTCAATAGGTGATATATCAGCCATACATACAGCTTCACCTTTTGCGTTGCCTTTGAGTGCGTTGGCTACTGTGTTTTTGTCTGCCTTCTTAGCAGCTTGTTCGGCAGCTTCTTCAGCTTTTTTTGCATTTTCAACGGTTTCATTGGTTTTGGCAATAACAATTTGTGTGTTGTTAGCAACGCTCTCAGTATTTACTGCAACGCTTTCCGACAATTCAGTAACTTTATCGGTGTTCTGCTGTACCTTGACGGCGTTTTCAGAGGCCGAGTCAGCTGCATTAACAGCCGTCTGTGCATTTGATGCGGAGCTGGCGGCACTGCCTGAAGCATTTTCAGCATATTCCTTTGCCATTGTTTCAGAAGCTTTGGCAGTGTTAGAGCTTTCAAAAGCCTGCTTAGCGCTTAAAGATGCCTCCTCAGATGCTTTAATTGACATTTGAGCTTTTTCTTCTGTAATCTTCTTTAACTCTGATGTCCTGTCTGCGTTTTCTTTTGTGGTAGTGACTGAGATAGCTGCTGCTTCGGCTGATATTCTTGCATTTTTTTCGGAAGCTTTGGCGCTATTTGCCGCTTCTATTGTCAAGTATATCAGTTTTTCGTAAGCAGAAGCTTGCTGTTTTTCTGCTTCGGCAAAGTCGTTGCCACAGGCACCCTCTCCTACAATTCCTGTTACTAAATTGGTACTGAACCTAAACTGTATGTTTCCTGCTTCATCAATACTTGTTGCCCACAAACCAAAAGAAAACAGGCCTTTTTTGCTCAGAATTTCGGGGGGGATTACAGCCTTGTTGTCTTCGTCAAGTTGTACCTTTATATGCTTATTTTCTGAAACAAAGACAGCTACCTTCTGCAATTCCGTCCATTCAGCGCCGTTTATGTCAAACGCAATGACGTCAACATTGATATTTCCTGCCGGGATGTAAATGTTCGGTTTGGGCTTTGTCATAGCTCTGCCGTTTATTGTTACATTGTATGTGTTTGTCACTGTTTATCTCTCCTGTGCATTATGTAAAAGATATTATTGGAGCACTAAGCTTCCTGATAAGCTCCCCTTGTGGTAATCCATTTGACTTCGCTTTATGGTTCTTTCTTGTCCTTCCACTATTAAAATGTCGTTTGACTGAAGTAAAATATTTCCTCTGTTTTGCAAATTAATTGTATTTCCGTAATCTGCATTGTTGCTCCGGTTAAATTCAATATAATCATCTTGCGTTATTTCCGGATATGGCTGTGTCTGCGCCGGACTGTTTTCCAAATAGCAAATGTGATACGTTGCGCCGTCGAAATAACTCCAGAGAGTTTTTCCTGATACTTTTTCAAGCGACTCTATAATGTTTGTTTGTTTTTCTCTGTATGTCTCACTGTAACAAATCATAGGGTCAAACAAATAAATATTGTTAATATCATCAGGAACATCAATACCGAAAATGTTGTCAGCGTTAAAAATTTCTAATGTCAGCAACAAAAGGTCTCTTACCCGTATTCCTTCCGCTTGGCCGTTTGTGCTCACATACTTGTCGATTTTTTCATTGTACTTTTTTCTGTATTCAATTAGGTAATTGCTGGTAGGTATAATAGTATACCAAAAATTGTCAAAAACACTGGCTTTAATTTTAACTCTATTTGTCGAATCTATTTTTCTGATATAGTTAACCTTTTGACTTCCTATATGTACATAGTGTGCAGGCTCATTGATGCTTACGCACGATAACTCAATTTTCAAAAAACGCTTACCGCTTAGCTGTGAAAGTCCGGGGTGTTCCGCAACAGTTATTGATTCAGAGTTTATTCCGGTGTCGCTTTCATCCACAAAGCTAAAATTCTCAACATCTTCATCTGAAAGGATAATCTTGGTTGTTGCGTTAGCAATAGTTAATCTTATGTTGTTTTTTCTTTCGTCTGCATTGGGCCGAGTGTATTCATCGTAAATCACCGTATAACCTCCTGCGAAGTTAGTAATAGTGTTGCATCTTTCCACACAGCAACACCTTTTTTGTACATAAACAGATTAGTCTTTGGATAGTCAATCTTAAAAATGCCGGTTTTTTCGATATTATCTATATCTAAAAATTTGCATTCAAAAAACTTTCTGCGTCTCAGCATATCGTGTAGCTTTGCCATTTCTTGCGCAGGAATATAGCTATATGCATACGTTATAGACTGTCTGAATCCTATAATGTCACTTTTTATTTTTCCAGAAGCCATAATAACATCTGTGCTTTCTAAACTTCCTCCGTGCACTATGTTTTTAGTGCACGGAAGCGTTACTGTGCTGGTTCCATCACTTACTGTCAATCTGTGATTTTCCACAAATAACGCCTCCTTTTCATTATAAGTTTTTTCCTCTTCGTGCCGCAGCCTCGTTAAAAGGGTCCCACAGCGCTTCTGCAAGGACTCTGCCATCAACAACAAGCTGAATCGGTATTGCTCCGGACATTCCAGCTCCAGCCGGAGCTGTCGGAAAATCAAATATCGATTTCAGCGCGTTTATAAAGTCTGCCATCATATTACTGCCGGTAAATCCCTCTCCAAATCCTGAATAACCGATAGAGCTATTTATTCTTGAAACATTCGAAATGTTGGTTTCCACGTCAAAAGAAATGCTCTTAGGCAAGCTATTTTCTATTGTTGCATCAAGATTTTTAAGTTTTTGAGCAAGGCGTTCAGAAAACGATTCAGCTGCACTGTCTGCTAAAGAGCTAAAACCGGATGAGAGAGAATTTTTCATACTGCTCCAGTCCATTGTGTCAATGACCTTTGTCATTCCCTCGTTAAAAGCCTTTACAGATGTTTCTGCGTCCTTTATGCCTTCTTCGATTTCCTGTCCGACACTTCCAACCGCTTCAACTGTTTTGGCACTGTTTGCGGCAAATATCAGCAAAGCGGAAGCAAGAGCAGCAACTGCAACTGCTACTGCTGCGGCAATCCACACAGCGGGATTTGCTAACATTGTAGCATTAGTCATTGCCATTACTCCGTTGAACGAGGACATTAACGATGTCAGTGTTGATGCGATTTTAAAACCTATAAGACCGCCAACAACAAGACCTATAACTTGTGCAATTTGTGAGCCGTGGTCTAAAATCCACTGCAGACCGTCAACAATAAAAGGGGTTGCCGCCTCTACAACCTTTGTAAAGGTTTGTGCAAGTTCGGTCAGTTCCGGTGCAAGAGCTTCGGCGATTTTGTTTTTGGTTGCTTCAAGCTGGAGCTTTGCTCTGTCGTATTCATCATTAAGCCTTTGCAAAGAGGTCAGCGTATTGTTCGACATTACATAACCGCTTTTCTGTGCTTCAGCTGAATACCTGTCAAGCGCATTAACCCCGTCTGCCCCCATAATGCCATTGAGTTGATTTGCTTCTTCTGACATCAACTTCATAGCAAGATTTGTTCGCTCTGTCTCGTTCGTTACATTTCCAAGCGAAGCAAGGACGTCCTCCCAGACATCTTTTGAGTTTCTCAAGCTTCCATCAATATTTGTTACTTCAACACCAAGCTGACTAAAAGCAGTTGCCGCATCCCCGGAGGGATTTTTTAGCGCTTCGCCCATCTGCTTTCCGACCTCTTTAATTGATTTTGTCATAGTATCAACAGATACATCCACAAATTTTGAAGCATATTCCAACTGCTGAAGCTGTTGTGTTGAAATGCCCGTTGTTGTGGATAGGGTGTTGAGTTCATCGACTGATGCGGCTGTATCGAGCGTTAGCTTTGCAAGTGCCGTTGTTATGCCAACAATAGCGGCACTTGTAGCTATTGCCGCCGTCTTTGCTTTGTCAAAGGCAGGAGCAGCTTTGCCGGAAAAAGCAGAAGCTTTGTTTCCTGCTTCATCTAAAGCTTCACTACTGTTTTTTATTTCATCCGTGCTGCCTTTGAGTTTTTCTATAAGCTTAGCAATAACACCTGCAAGTCCTTCGTTCTGTGCTGTGTTTTGCGATATTTTTTCATTGTTCTTTTCTAAGGATTGCTCAGTTTTGCCAAGCTCTGTGTTTGTTTTTGCTATATCTGTACGGAGCTTCAAAGCAGCTGCACTGTTTTGTCCCTGTGCTTCTGATACCCTGTCATATTCAGCTTTTAAATGTGACAGTTTCTGAGTTAATACTTCAGACTTGTTCTGCAATATTTCATTTTGCGAGGTAAGTGCCTCGGTGCTGTCGGCGTTTTCCGAAAACTGCTGTTTACTTGCTTCAAGTTCAGCATCAAGCGTTCTTACCGCTGCAGCTGCGTTTTTTATTGCAGTTTTAAACTCAGCTTCGCCGTCAAGGCTTATCTTAGGACCTATGTTTATTGACACTTACTCACCTCATTCCAAATCATACGGTATCATTTCTTCGTCGTCTGTTACCGCTGGCTTCAAAATGCCGTTCTCAATTTTGTAACACAGCACAAGGTCAAAGAATTCTCCTGCAGTCATACAGATGTAATCCCTCTCAGGGATATTAAGCTTATACTTGTAATAGGTGTACCACGCAGGGCTTATTCCTGCGTGGTCTCTACGTTTTTTGAGCTATCCTCATCAACAACTATCGTGGTCGCTGTTTCCGCTTCGATAACACCCTGTACAGCTTTAAACAGCTGTGCACTTTCGATATATCCGAGAACAGCGGCAATGTGTTCGGGGCTTTTAAGGTCAGGTCTGTCAGGCTGTGTTTCTGCTTCGAACTTTTCTACTTCTTCTCCATTTTTTATAAGAGCAAAGGAAAGAGAACAAAGAGCCTTGTTTGATACCTCGGAATCTGAGGAAGTAAGACAGTCGAACAGCCCCTGCAATCCTCCAAACTCCTTTGTTATACGGGACATTGCAAGCATACCAAGTCTTAGCGGATATGCGTGCCCGTTAATGTTAGCCGTTATCATAGCTGTCATAGTTAGTCACTCTCCGTTTCATCCGTTGTCGCAGGCTGTTCACTTAAACCGAGTATTGTTTTTATGTACTCAACAGCTTCGGTCTCTGTTTTAAATGTGTTTTCTCTTTTCCAAGCTTTTTTGTCAGAAAAATCCCTTGAGCAGGTTCCCTCAAGAGCCTGTGTCTGGTATGTCATTTTACCGGCGCGTGTTGCTGCCGTATCTTCGGGAATCTTAAACTTGACTCTTGTGAGGACAATGGCTCTAAAGCTTTCCACACCGGATTTTTTCTTCACGATGATAAAACCAAAGCCTACATCCGACTGTATTGCTTCGCCATATATCATTTCTCCGCTTTCTTCAATGGTTATGCCGAGAATATCAGCTCTTGCTTTGTTATCAAGGTCTGATGCAGTAACCTTTAACGCCGCCTTTACAAAGCTGTAGTCGCTTTCTTCAAGGTTGTCATCTGAGTGAAGCTCTGCATCGTTTGTCTCAGGTGTTACGGTAACATCAATCATTCGCGCAAACGCTCCGCCACCTGTGTACTTATAAACGCCGCTTTCGTCCGGCTCATATTTTGAATAAAAACTTTTTCTTAATCCTACTATTGGCATATAATTATTCTCCTTACATATCAACGGTGCAGTCTTTTCCTACGGAAATAACTGCGTGATGGTATTTTGTGTCGGTTTCATACATTATCGGACCGGGAGTGACATCAAACCCTGCCGTCACAAGAAGTTTGCAAATTTGATTCCTTGTTGCAAGAGGACTTTTTCCACGAACAAAATAATGCACATAAAGTTGCGGATAGCTACACTCCGGAACATCATCTGAATATCCCTCATAGCTTTCATCCGTATAGTTAAAAACGATATATTCGTCGTTTTTTTCTTCGCAAACGTCTGGGAATACAGGAATTTCAAGTGGTGAAAGCACCGATATAATAGTTTCGTTTATGCTCATTTATAGTCCTAACTCCTTTATTCTCTGCTCAACGGCAACTTCTATTTCGCGCACAGCTTCAGGCTCTGCTTCACGTTGCACTCTGTCAATTACAGGACGTGCATTTGTTTTTGACGTCCCGTATTCATTAAAAGCAAATACTTCCATATTGCGAATTGTTTTTTTGCCTTTTTTTCGTGTTCCGTATGGACGGGCAACAACAAAGTATGAGCCATCTGTCTTGTTTTTTTTGACACGACTTTTGATGCTGTTTGCCATAGTTCCCGTGTCTTTGTACGGCGCAAGTGCTTGTTTTAATTTACTTACAAGAGGCTTTCCGGCAGCTTTAACAGCGTTTTTGTAAACTTGTTCGTCGTTGCCGAGTTTGTTCAGCATTTCAATGTACTTTGTTGATGGATTATAGCTTAACCCTGCCATCAGCTCACATCCTTGTCAGAGCACACAAGCTCAATATCGTTCCCTGGCGGCTGATATGTACGAATAACCGTGTATTGCTTTCCGTTGTGTTCAATTTCAGTCTCGTTGTTATAATCAAGAGCAGTAATAACAAATACAGCTGTTGCCGTTACCCCTGCCTGCATTGCAGCATAAAACTCGCTTCTCGTAACAGATTTCTTTTCAGCAAAAACAAAGCTTTCACTTTTGGTTTTTCCGACAGTATATCCGTCTGCGTCCTTTTTAAAAGCGACTTTTTTCAGCGTGACAATCTCGTTTTTCATATTTTACGCTCCTGTGACAGGGACATTGTGGCAAGCAAATCGTAAAAGGCTTTTTCATACTTTTCGCCCTCTCCGTCATAGTCGTACTTCCAACGGCAATAGTCTTTTACGCACCGGGAAACAAGAGGGTCGTTCTCGTCCGGAATTACTCCGGCATTTTCTATAAAAGCAAGTGCCGTTGCAAT
>JAZOLW010000025.1:0-17503 GCA_045653405.1 Eubacteriales bacterium
CCTTCAAGGTAAAGGTCGCAGGGCCACTTAACGTCCTTGATTACGGCTCTGTGTGTTGAACCGGAGTCGAACCAACCGTCAAGAGTATCAGTTTCCTTTGTGAACTTCTTGCTTCCGCAGTGAGGACAAGCAAATCCTTCGGGGAGGATTTCTGTTGCTTCAAGGTCAAACCATGCGTTTGAACCCTTCTCACCGAATACTTTTGCAACTGCATCAATAGTTTCTTCTGTGCAAACTACCTTCTTGCAGTCTTCACAGTAGAATACGGGAATGGGAAGACCCCAGTGACGCTGTCTTGAAATACACCAGTCACTTCTTTCCTTAACCATTGATATAATTCTGTTTTCGCCCCATTCAGGAAGCCATTCAACTGCTTCACAAGCCTTAACAGCTTCATCTCTGAATGCTTCAACAGAGCAGAACCACTGAGGAGTTGCTCTGAAGATAATGGGGTTCTTACATCTCCAGCAGTGAGGATACTGGTGCACGATTTCTTCGTATGCGAAGAGTGCTCCGCTTTCCTTCATATCTTCAAAGATAGCTTCGTTTGACTTGTCATATCTGAGACCTGCAAACTTGCCTGCTTTTTCTGTCTGATAGCCCTGGTCGTCAACTGCAACAAGGACTTCAAACTTATATTTCATACCTGTAAGGTAGTCTTCTGCACCGTAGCCGGGAGCTGTGTGAACACATCCTGTACCGCTTTCCATAGTAACATAGTCTGCGTTTACAACAATGCTTTCTCTGTCAAGGAAAGGATGAGCAGTCTTTACATATTCAAGCTCTCCGCCTGTAAATTCCTTAACGATTTCGTAGCTTTCAATTCCGCCGGCGTTCATTGTCTTTTCAGCAAGTGCTTCTGCAACAACATAGAACTCGCCATTTGACGCCTTTACAAGAACGTACTTTTCTCTGGGATGAACTGCGATTGCCACGTTACCGGGAAGTGTCCAGGTTGTAGTTGTCCAGATGATGAAGTATGTCTTGTTGAGGTCGCAAGCGTCTGCAAGAAGACCCTTATCGTCAGAAACTCTGAACTTAACGAAGATTGAATTACACTTATCTTCTGCGTACTCAATTTCAGCTTCAGCAAGGGCTGTTTCACAGCAAGGGCACCAGTAAACAGGCTTAAGTCCCTTATAGATATAGCCCTTCTTATACATTTCGCCGAACACCTTAACTTCTTCAGCTTCAAAGTCGGGTGTCATTGTAAGGTAAGGCTTTTCCCAGTCAGCGAGGACACCAAGTCTCTTGAAAGATGTCATCTGGATATCAACAAAATTGCTTGCAAAATCAAAGCAAGCGCTTCTGAATTCAGAAATGCTCATCTTCTTTCTGTCCAGCTTATTCTTCTTGATGATAGCACTTTCAATAGGCATACCGTGGTTATCCCAGCCGGGAGTAAAGGGTGTATAGTAACCTGTCATTGACTTTGACTTGTTAATGAAGTCCTTGAGGACCTTATTCATTGCAGTACCCATATGGATATTGCCGTTTGAGAAAGGAGGTCCGTCGTGGAGAACAAAGCTGTCTTTACCCTTGTTTCTCTCAATCATCTTTCCGTATATATTTTCATTTGCCCACTTTTCCTGTGTTGCAGGCTCTCTCTGAGGCAGATTTGCTCTCATAGAGAAGTCCGTCTTGGGCAAATTCAGTGTTTTTCCGTAATCCTTTGCCATATTTAAGTGCTCCTTTACTGTTTTTACAAATATGTTATTTGGCACAAATATCGTTAGGGCTAAAAAAGCTCTAACGATATCCGATATGTAGTAACTTAATTATAACAGCACAACTGTGCTTACAAATATTTTCTCACAATAACTTTATGCCTGTCCTTTGCAGTCATACCGAGAAATGCATCAACCTTGAATTTTCCGACACCTTTTGCCGTAATGATATCACCCTCGGCAACAGTTTTATCAACCGACGTGCATTCAGCGTGGTTTACACTCACTCTGCCCGATGCAATAAGCTTCTTTGCTTTATCTCTCGAGATATTCATAAATCCCGAACATAATGCATCAAGTCTGAGTGACGACACCGTCAACGACATATCGGCAAACTTCTGCTTTTTCTCCGGCACATCAGCCTTGTCAATGCGGACAACCTTTACTTTATCCCTTGCCACGCGCTCAAGATTTACACAGACATACTCGGCAATTTCAGGCAGAAGAACCGCATACGCGCTCTTTCCGTCTTCGTCCACCAATATATCCCCTATCTTTCCCCGCTTAAGTCCTAATGCCATAAGTGAACCGAGAACATCTCTGTGGCCTATATTCACAAAACCCGAACCTGATATTCTGATGTATTCCACATCAAACATATCAAAGTACGCCATGTTCTCCTGCTCTGTTTCAGGAACCTTATACACATCGAGAGGGAAAAATCCCACAATCTTTCTTTCAGCGTCATCAAATCCGCCGAATTCCACGCAGAAAACTCCGATAAAATCTCCGGCAACAGATTTGACAAGCACCCGCTCTTCCGGGGAAAGAAAATCTGTAAACACGGGTGAAAACTGCTTTTCACACCGTCTGCACAAATCCTCTGCCCTTACAGCAAGGTTATCAAATTCGTTTTTACTCATAATACGTTCCTCAGCAACGCCACAGCAATTATCACAACCAGAAACGCAAGGTCAATGGGCATCGACCCTCCGCCAAAGCGGTTTGTTATGCTTCTCACAGGGTTTATCACTGCTTCGGTTATACCGTATACAAAATTCGTAAATGCATTGTTCATCGGCGGCAGCCACGATAGCACTGCTCTTATCACAAGAAGATACCACAGTACCGTCAGAATAAGCCTAGCCGCAGGCAATACAACAAGATATACCGCGTCAAGCACAGTTATTATTCGTAAAGTTCTCCGTCAGCTGTTTCAGCGGGAACGCCGTCAACGCTTTCGTTGGAAACTGCAACATTGTTGGGAGTTACTGCAAATGTGTTATCTGCAACCTTCTGTACATCACCGTTAAGTGCATATGCAACGCCTGAAAGGAAGTCGATAAGTCTCTTTGCTGTTTCCTTGTTTGTGTTTTCGAGATTGAGAAGAACAGTTTTCTTTTCGAGAAGAAGGTCTGCAATCTGTGTTACTGCGTCGTATCTTGTAGGTGTAACAACCTTCATTTCGATGGAAGAGTGTGATGCAATCTTAACCTGTCCGTTATCTGTTCTGCCGTAAGGTGTGCTAACCTTTTCGGGTGTGCGTACAGGAGCCGCTGCTACTTCCTCTACCTCGTCAAATTCTTCATCATAAGTTTCGTCTTCATCGTAGCCCTTAGGAAATACCTTTGCCCAGTTCCAGTCTTTGAATCCCATAGTTTATAACCTCCAAATAAAATTAACAAATTCAAGCTCTTTCGCCGAAAAGAATGCGTCCGAGTCTTACAATCGTCGATCCGCAGTACACTGCGCTCTCATAATCGTCCGACATTCCGGCTGATAGCTCATACATATATATATTATCTAACTTTTTGTCCGAGATGTCAATAAACAATTTAAATATTTTATCAAAAAATTCACGGTTTTTGTAAATTTTTTTTGAACTTCCATCCCCTGCATTAACATTTGCATTGTCGACGCACTTCGGGGGTATTGTCATAAGTCCAACAACCCTCACATTTTCGAGCTTTGAAATCTGTCCGAGGAGTTCATATGCACCTCCGGCAGACACTCCGCCTTTGCTCTCCTCTTCCCCTACGTTAATCTCCACAAGTATGTCCATTACAAGCGAATGTTTCTTTGCCTGCCTGTCAATTTCCTGCGCCAGTTTCAAGGTGTCAACCGAGTGGATAAGCTTAACCTTGTCGATTATGTATTTAACCTTGTTTGTCTGCAATCTGCCGATGAAATGTATTTCAACATTCTCCTTGTCGATTGCATCATACTTTTCAAGAAGCTCCTGTACACGGTTTTCGCCGATGTACTTTACTCCCTTGGAAATTGCAAAATTTATGGTTTCGGCATCAACTGTTTTTGTTGCTGCAAGCAATTTTATATCTGCAGGATTTCTTCCTGCCTGCTTTGCCGCATTTTCTATGTTTGCTCTGATTTCATTCAGATTTCGTTCCACCGTCCGGTGGGAAAATTTTTCTGCCAACTGTATCACTCCAATTATGTAAACCTATCAACCGACAATTTTTCCGTCAAACAGATTCTTCCCTTTTACTATCACGCTGTCATACAGCTCAATATAGGAATACTTGTTTTCCTCTGTGGGCACTTCTTCCTCGGAAGTAGCCTCTGCACGGGGATCCTTAGTGCTTATTATGTAATAGTCTTCATTTTCAAAGGCTATATTTACTCTTCTGAAACGGACAATGTCACCGTTCATAACATATACGCCCTGCTCGCCGTCTACTATTCTCAGCGCTTCCTTGGGAATGGCGAGCCCTGAATGTTTTTCGCTAATTATGTCAACTCGCTGATTTCTTTTATAAGTGAATTCTTCGGGTGCTGTATTCCCTCTGAACACAAGGAGAGCTTTATCCGACGTGGTAGTTTTTATAATCTTATTCAACTGCATTGTCAGGTTTTCTTCCCCGAACTCGGGAAAATTCAGATTGTAGTAATATCCCTGCGCATATCCGGACACGCTTGCCTTTTCAGCTTCGCAAACCACATACCAGACAAAACTTGTAACAATCTTTCCATAGCTTCCGTTTTTAAGAGCGGTATCAGACTGTACTGATGTCAGCTGCTCAAAGCTTTCAAGTGTCAGTTCATCAAGAACATCCGGGTCAAAAATGTTTTCATATCCGTCTGTGTCACCGTAATAATAGCCTGAAGTGCTTGCTGTAAGCTTTTGAGAAACTGAGCTTATACGGTTCTCAAGCGCCGCTTTCTGTGCCTTGAGAGAGTTGAGCTCGTTGGTATAGCTTTCCGTCATATCTACAATCATATTGCGCTTGTTCATACTGACAAGCATATCGTTCTGGTCATCCCTTACTTCGGAAAGGTTTCCGTCTGCAACGGCAGAATATACACTGCTGAGATGATTGTTGATTTCAGCGTCGGTTTTGGAAATATCTGTTACATATACATTTGTTTCCACTTCGCTCTTTTCCAGAATTTCTATTTTTGCATCGATTGTATCTATTTCAGCCTGAAGTTCAGCATAGTCGCTTGCTGTATACACATTTGCAAAGTGCTGTCCTTTGAAAACACGTTCTCCGTCCTTTACAAATGTAACGGGAGTTCCACCTGCGTTTCCGCTTATAGGTTCTTCATATCTGAAAATATATCCGTTTGTTTTGTTTGTATCAAACACTGATACTGAAAGTGCGCTTTGCGTTTCAATCTTCTGGGAAAATGACGGTAATATCTGAAAACCTGCATAAACTACCAGAAAAACCATAAGCAAAAACAAAGATATATTTTTCAATGTTGTTTTTGGATTGCAGAAGAAATCTGCCAGTTTCTTTTCCATTCGCACACCTCCGTTATCATATTTTTTCGCACAGATATGCTTTGCACAAATTAAATGCTTCTTCGGCAACTCCGTTCTTGGTCTTGCCGTCAGCATATATCCACTTTACAGCCTTGTTTCTCGTAAACCATGTAAGCTGTCTTTTGGCATAATGTCTTGAATTTATTTTAAGTCTGTCAACGCACTCACCGAGTGTAGCCTGTCCATCAAAATAAGGATAAAGCTCTTTATACCCTATCGCCTGAGATGCAGTTGCACTGTTTCTGAGCCCTGCTGAAATAAGTCTTTCAGTTTCCTCAAGCAAACCGCTTTCGAGCATTATATCAACACGCTTGTCAATGCGTTCATACAGCTTCTGTCTGTCGTCAAAAGTAATTCCTATATAAAGTGCATCCTTGGGCTTTGCCTTTTCCTTTGCCTGCTTATTCCACTGAGTAATCGGCACGCCTGTTGCCTTGTATACTTCAAGAGCACGTATCACTCTCTTGACATTGGCACTATCTATCTTATCAGCCGCTTCCCTGTCACATTCTTCAAGCATTTTATGGAGTGCTTCCGCACCGTTTTCCTTTGCAAAATCTTCAAGTTCTTTTCGATATTCGGGAAGATTCTCGTATTCACCAAAGCTCATACCCGAAATATAGCTGTCAATATACAGACCCGTACCGCCGCAAAACACAGGCAGTTTTCCTCTTGAACTGATATCATTGACACATTCATCTGCAAGTTTTACATAGTCTGAAACACTGAATTCATCATCTATATCAACAATATCAAGAAGATGGTGAGGAATACCCTCCATTTCGCTTTCAGTTGCTTTGGCTGTACCTATATCCATACCTCTGTACAACTGCATAGAATCGCAGGAGATAATTTCTCCGTCGAACGCCTTTGCAATTTTTACTGCAAGGTCTGATTTTCCCGAAGCAGTAGGACCGACAACGCATATTATTTTATTTTGTCTGTTTCCGTCAAACATCTTTTCTCAACCTCGGCAGCTTTCCTGTACAAATACGAACACTTTTCCCAATTTACATTATTAATTTATTATATAACAAATTTCGTAATTTATCAAGAGTAACACACAAAGATTTATAGAAATTTAAGCAAAAAAATCAGACAGTGCAAATCACACTGTCTGATAAAGTTGTGTTTTCAATTAATAGTTGAATCTTGAGGGAGTCTTGCGGTTTCCGAAAATCACACCAAGATCGTCTTCGAAATCTTCGCCCTTGCTTGCAGGAGCTTCTGCTGTTGCTGTTTCTGCAACGGAAGCTTCAACCTTTTCGGCAACCGGCTTAATAACAGGCTTTGCTTCGCTCTTGTCAGACTCGAAGCCTGTTGCGATAACAGTTACGCGCATTTCGTCTTCCAGGTTGGGATCGAATGCAACACCCCAGATAACGCTTGCGTCGGGATGTGATTCCTGACCGATGAGGCTTGCTGCGTATTCGATTTCATCAAGACCGATATCAGGTGAAGATGTAAAGTTGATGATGATACCTCTGCATCCTGTGATAGATGTTTCAAGCAGCGGGCTGGAGATAGCTGTCTTTGCAGCAACTTCTGCCTTGTCCTTGCCCTGTGCTGTACCAACACCCATATGTGCAAGACCGGCATTCTGCATAGTTGTTACAACGTCGTTGAAGTCGAGGTTCATAAATGCATCAATATTGATAAGGTCAGTGATACTCTGAACACCGCGGCTGAGAACGCTGTCTGCAACCTGGAATGCGTTTGCAAGAGTAAGTCTGCCTGTTTCGGAAACAAACTTAAGACGTTCATTGGGAATGATAATGATGGAGTCAACATGCTGCTTAAGGTTTGCGATACCTGCTTCAGCAAGTTCCATCTTTCTCTTTCCTTCAAATGCAAAAGGCTTTGTAACTACGCCAACTGTAAGTATACCCATATCCTTTGCAAGCTTTGCAATTACGGGAGCAGCACCAGTACCTGTTCCGCCGCCCATACCTGCTGTGATGAATACCATATCAGTTCCGTCGAGAACCTTCTTGATATCTTCTATATTTTCTTCTGCTGCGCTCTGTCCTACTGTGGGATTTGCGCCTGCGCCTCTGCCCTTTGTGAGCTTTTCGCCGATAAGAACCTTACCGGGAGCTGCACAGCGGTGAAGAGCCTGCTTATCTGTGTTTACTGCAATAAAATCAACGCTCTTGATGCCTTCTTCAACCATGCGGTTAACTGCATTGTTACCGGCACCGCCTACGCCGACTACTTTAATCTTTGCGCCGCAATCGCAACCTGCTTCGTAATCGAAATTCATTTTTACATCCTCCTATTTTTAGTCTGTAATTAATTGTTATTTTGACGTAACAACAACTAAAGACACATATACAATATATATAATAAACTTTTCTTATGTTTTTTTCAAGGGCTTTTGATAAAATCAAATGAATTTAACACAATTTTAACAATTATTCATATGCCTTGAAAACACCTTCTCTGAGATTGTCATCCGAAACGTCTATATAACCGCTATCGGTATCTCTCAGCTTCTGCACAATCGATTTCATAAATCTTACTTTGACAGTGAAATTATCAGCACTTCCAAGCTTCACTGTAAATCTTTTCTTGTACAGCATAGAAACCGCGAACTTGTTTTCCACATTAATTTCACTTACTTCGCCAAGCACTTCCTCCTCGGAAAGCACTGCGTACAGGTCTTTCATCACATCGTCACTGCCTGCTGAAGTTTGCAGGAACTCCCCTGCCTGACACTTAACAACATCGTTTATGTAGATACGTATCAGTGAAAGGTTTTCGGGGATTGATGCATCGTCGGTTACAGATGTTACTCTGAGGCCCTCTGAAAGTATGTAATTTTTTCCGTTTTCTGCAATATACATTGCAGGAGTTGCCTCTTTAACTGCAAAAATTATTTTATCCGGCAGACTTCTCTTTATTGTAACACTATCAAACTCAGACAGATAATATTTCGCTTCTTTCTGCAGCTGCGCTTTATCAAAACCGAAAAGGTTTGTCCCCTTTTCAAGACCAATCCTTTGCGCTATTTCCAAAGCCTGCTCCTCGGTATATTCCACATTGCCTTTTATGCTGAACTGATTGATTACAAACATTTTGTCAAACAACAGCCAGCCTGAGAGCAAAAGCAGTATTATAACCATACTTGATGCAAGAAACAAGTTCTGTCTTTTCTGTTCCGCCTGTTTTTTCTTTGCCGCTGACAGCGACATTCTGTTGTTTTTAACTTCCTTATTCGGCATATTTCCGTCCATTTTAACCTCTCTGTATGTTTTTGCACACAGTTTTCGTGGATTACTTTGCGAGTTTTTTTACTATGTCGCAAATTCTGTCAAGAGTATCGTACACTGCAAACTGCTCTATATTTTTTTCGGTTTGTTTTCTGAGAGTTTCGTTTTCAGCATATTCTTTCACCTTTTTGCAGAGTAATTCTCCCGTCAGGTCCTTTTCTTCTATAAGAAATGCTGCATCTTTATCTGCAAGCACTTTTGCATTTTTATACTGGTGGTTATTTGTTACATTGGGTGACGGAATTATTACTGATGCCTTATGCATTGCCGCAATTTCAGAAAGTGTCATTGCACCTGCACGGCATACAACTACGTCAGCACTTGCAAGAAGTTCGTGCATATTGTATATGTACTTCTTTACGGTAACATTATTCTTTACAAGAGTTTCATCGTCTGTTTTTACGAATCCAAGTCCAGCATAGAGTTCAGCCTGCTCGTCAAAACCGCCCTTGCCTGTTGCGTGAAAGTGATATATGTTTTCCGCATTAACTGAATAATCCTTAATCAGCTCAAAAACTGCAGCATTAAGCATCTTTGCGCCAAGGCTTCCCCCTGCGGAAACAATTACCGTCGCTCCATCGGGAATACCGAGCTTCTTTCTCATTTCAGCTTTATCTGCCTTAAGCATTTTTTCTGAAACGGGATTGCCTGTAAGAACAAGTTTACTCTTGTCGCAGTCAAAATATTCTCTTGAGCTTTCAAAGCTAATCATAACCTTATCGGCATATTTCGACAGCATTTTTGTAGTAACACCGGGTACTGCATTCTGTTCGTGTATAAGGGTAGGAACTTTCATCCCGGATGCCGCCTTAACTACAGGCCAGCTGACATAACCGCCTGTCCCAATAACTATGTCGGGCTTGAAATTCTTTATTATTTTCTTTGCTTTAATAACAGAGGTAACCGCCTTGACCGCTGCGTCAATATTATCAAGGGACAGCTTTCTTCTGAAACCTCTTACCGCAACGCCGTGAATTTTATATCCTGCCTTGGGCACAAGCTGGTTTTCCATTCCTGTAGGTGTCCCTACATACTCTATAACAGCATCGGGATTTTCTGATTTTATTTTATCGGCAATTGCAAGAGCAGGATTGATATGTCCTGCTGTTCCGCCGCCGCTGACAAGAACTCTCATATGTCAACCTCCGAAATTTGCATATATTTGCAAACACTATAATTTTAATCCGAAACATTCGGAAAATCTGTCATCTTTTGTCGCAGACCTCAACTTTTTTCAACATTAGAATATCTTGATACTGCAAGAACAACTCCCATTTCAGCAAGAAGAATCATAAGCGAAGTACCTCCGTAGCTGAAAAACGGAAGTGATATACCCGTACTCGGCAGAGAATTGGTTACAACCGCAATATTGAGAACCATCTGCAGACCTACATGCATTATTATTCCGATAACAAGAAGCGAGCTGAATCTGTCAGGTGCACGAAGTCCTATGAGTATACCTCTGTATATAAAGAACATAAATATACATATAACAAGCAACGCGCCGATAAAGCCCATTTCTTCGCACCAGATTGAAAAGATATAGTCGTTCTGCGGTTCGGGAAGATAGAGGTGCTTCTGTCTGCTGTTTCCAAATCCTACACCCCAGAAACCGCCTGAGCCTATGGCATACAACGACTGTGCAGGCTGCCATCCGCCTTCAAGAAGATATGCAAAGGGGTCTTTCCACACCATAATACGGCTTGAGGAATGTCCCATTGTCATTGCGAGGGCAAACACACCTACAACGCCGACACCTGCACCTGCGAGCAGATAAGCAAGGTTTGTACCCCCCATAAACATCATAGCAAATGTAATACCTGCCATAATTATAAGACCTGACATATGGGGCTGGAGATACATAAGAACTCCGACTATACCAAGAACAATTACATAAGGTAACACACCGTAATAAAAAGCAGGTGCATTTTCCTTCATATTGTTGAGCTTCAGCATTGCCGCCGCCATACAAAGTATTGCTGCTGCAAAAATTCCGCCCAGAATTTTATTATCAAAAACAAACAGCATCAGTACGCCAAGCATTGCAATTACACCAAAAGGCAAAACTGATGTAAAAACACCTTTCAGAGTGCCTTTTAATCTGATTTTGTCGGCATACTTATCAGCGTAGTCTGCAAAGAACAGAACGAGGGTGAATTTCACTATTTCAGACGGCTGAATTGTAATTCCGCCGATGGAATACCATCTTGTCGCACCACTGAGGTTCATACCGAAAACAAGTACACCTGCAAGAAGAATAATGGATACCACAAGAGCTATTTTACTGAATTTTCTTAAGAAATGGTAGTTACCTACCCCTGTTTTTGCAATAAAAGCCATTACAGCAAGTCCGGCAACTGCAAAAACCACCTGTCTTATGGCGAAATGGTAGCTGTCGCCGTTGAAATTTGCATTTGCATAAGGGTAACTTGCACTGAACACCATTACAGTACCAAGGCAAAGCAAAAGAATTATGGTTACAAGAAACGGTCTGTCCACACCGCCAAGCAACTGCACCACAACACGCCTTTTGGCAACAGGCTTTTTCATATTCCTTTTTGTTTTGTGTTCAAAACCTGTCTTATCCAACGCAATTCCCCTTTTCTTTATTTTCTGTCAACACCTGTTAGAGTACAGGTAAAAATCCGAAGCATCCCACAATGCTTACAACTGCCGCAATTATTGAAAACACTGTAACAATTTTAATTTCCGACCATCCGCTCATTTCAAAGTGGTGATGTATGGGAGTCATTTTAAATACTCTTTTACCCGTTGTCTTATAGCTTATTACCTGTATTATAACCGATACTGATTCAACATAATACATAAAGCCTGCAAAAAGGATAAGCACAGGGCAATTCAGAATAAACGCCATAGAGCTTACTGCAGCTCCCAAAAACAGAGAACCCGTATCCCCCATAAATACTTTCGCAGGATGGAAGTTATAAACAAGGAAACCAAGTGTGCCGCCGATAATACAAGCAGCAACAACCATAGCATTTTCGTTGTTTGTCTTGACTGCAAGAACTGCCATAAACAGCATTACAACTGCGGTTACAGATGATGCAAGACCGTCTATACCGTCTGTGAGGTTTACACTGTTTACGGTAAACACGATTCCCACTGCAGCAAGCACGCAATAAAGTGCTATATGCAGTTCGAATGCAATGTCAGTAAATGGAATCTTTATCATTGTGTCAATGTTTCCAAGGAATACAAGGGCAAATATATAAAGTGCCGATGCAGAGAACTGGAGCACCATCTTCTGAGAGGGTGTGAGTCCTGCGTTCTGCTTTTTGAAGAACTTTACATAGTCATCAACAAAGCCTATAAGTCCGTTGAGAAGTATAAAGGCTGCGTGCACAAGCAGAGTATAATTTCCGTTTACCAGTGCAATAACTGCTAAAGCTGCAATAACAGGCACTATGAAGAACAGACCGCCCATTGTGGGTGTTCCCTCTTTTGATTTGTGCCATCTGGGACCTATGTCAAGTATTTTCTGTCCCATTTTTATGCTTTTGAGTACCGGAATGTATATTCTTGCAAGAATTGCTGTAACTACAAAGCAGATTATTGCCGGAATTATCATAAGTTTAATCATATCGGAATCCATATCAATTCTCCCTGACTTTCCTTGTTTTTTAATCGTAAGTGTCCATATGCCGGAATTCTACCTCAACAACAGTTCCCGGCTTTACAACCGTTCCTGCTGCAGGTGTCTGCTTGACTGCGATTGCACCTTCAACGTCCTCACGGTATGCGCCTTCCATTCTGATATTGAGTCCTGCATTAATAAGCGTGCGGTTTGCCTGTGCAGGAAGATAGTTTGTCACATCAGGCACTGTTACGCTTTCACTGGGTGTAATATTATCTGTATACAGAATAACAACACCTTCTGCGGGAATCTTTCCGCCGTATCTGGGAAGCTGTTCTGTAACAACATTTCCACTTCCCATTACCTTTGTGCGGAATCCGGAATTGGAGGCAAGTGTCTTTGCACTGTCAACCGCCAGTCCCCTGTAATCTGCAACTGCAACATCAAGTGTTGCCGCTTCTTCCTCTGTAAGTGTAGGTTCTATATTGAGATACGGAAGTACCTCTGTAAGAACCGACGAAACGACGGGGGCTGCAATTACGCCGCCGTAATAATCTCCGTTTGTAGGTTCATCAATACCCACAAGAATTGCTATCTGGGGATCGTCTGCAGGTGCAAACGCAGCGCAGGAGCCTATGTAATAGTTGCCTTCCTGGTCTCGCTTCTGTGATGTACCTGTCTTTGCCGCAATCTTATATCCCTTTACATATGCGTTCTTTGTAGAACCCATATTTATACCGTTCATAAGATATGTCATTATAAGCTCGGAAGTTTCTTCGGAATTTACACGTCTTACAAGGGTTGTGTCATAGCTTTTCACAATATTGCCCTCGTCGTCAACAAGCGCTTTTACAACGTGTGGCTTCAGCAATTTTCCTCCGTTTGCAACAGCAGAAACACCTGCTATCTGCTGAATGGGTGTAATTCTGAATGTCTGACCGAAAGAGTAAACAGCAAGTTCAACCTGATTGAAGAGGCTCAAATCTGTATGGTAAATACTTGAAACTTCTCCGGCAAGGTCAATTCCTGTTTTTTCAGTAAATCCGTATGCTTCAAAATAGTCGTAGAACTTTTCCTTGCCTATCCTTTCCGCAACCTCCATAAACACGGGGTTGCAGGAATTCTGAAGTCCTTCCTCAAAGTTTTCCGAACCGTGTCCTCCAGCCTTGTGGCATTTGATAGGCTGTGACCATCCGGCAATTTTTTTCTGTCCGGAACAGAAGAATGTATCATTAGTGCTGACAACATTTTCCTCAAGTGCCATTGCACTGGTTATGAGCTTAAATGTTGAACCGGGTTCATATGTTTCGGTGATTGCTTTGTTTTTCCAAAGGCCCTCAAGGAGTTCTTTGCGGTAAGTATTCTGTTCTTCCTCTGTTCCCGAAAAAGCATTCAGCTTTGCTTCGGAAAGTGCGTCAAGTGTGTAAGGAGAATTCAGATCGTAATCCGGCTTTGTGGACATCGCAAGTATTTCACCTGTATTGACGTCCATAACAATTCCGAACACTCTGTTTTTTGCCTTGTTGTCGCGCAGTGCGATTTCAAGGTTCTTTTCCAGTATTGACTGTATCTGCCAGTCTATTGTAAGAACAACATTCGTTCCGTTTTCGGCTTCGATATAACTCTCATACTTAAAAGGCATATCGTGTCCCTTGGCATTCTGCGCGGTTACTATCTTACCCGAATTTCCTTTAAGATAGCTTTCATAGAAGCTCTCTACACCGTAAATGCCTGTGTTTGCTGAGTTTGTAAAGCCTATGACGTGGCTTGCAAGGTTTCCGTAGGGGTAAAATCTTTTTACGTCTTCCTCAAGATGAATACCGACGATATCGTTGTCGTTTATAAATTCTCTTATCTTATCACAGACATCTCTTTCTACCTTTTTCTTTATTACCTGATACTTGGAATTCGTTTTTTCCATTCTGTCAAGTATCATTTGTCTGTCTACTTCAAGAGTTACAGAAAGAAAATCAGCTATTTCTGCTTTTTTGGCAGGTATATCAACCATTTTTTCTGGCTTTTTATTGTCATTCTGGTTTGCTATTTCATAGGGAGATATAAAAACCGTTTCAACAGTTGCACTCACGGCAAGAGCTGTCATATTTCTGTCGTATATTGTTCCCCTTTTTGCGCTTATGGGTATTTCTGTCGTATACTGTTCAAACGCGCCCTGTTTATATTTATCCGCTTCAACTATCTGGAGATACCAAAGTCTTCCGCAGAGAACAACCGCAATCAGCGCAAACACTGCAATTACCGCAATTCCCCGTATATACAGCGGTTTCTTCATATCTTTGCCGTTCATTCTTTTACCTCCGGAAAATTAAAATTTGTATCAAAAAAAGCACTGCATGACCGACAAATGTAATTTTTACAACGCACAGTCATGCAGAAAAGTTCTTTTATTTTCAGAATATCAGTTTGCACTGTTAAGTGTAAGTGTTGCACCCGTGCCGATACTTGATACGTTTCCGTGTGTGCTTACAACAACCTTGTCTTCACCTGATATGCTGACATATCTCTTGGCAACATCTGTCGATTTAACCATTCCCAGTACATTTACCGCATATTCTTCAACATAGGCAGCATCATTCCTCTGGTTTATGTACGCATTGAGAATTTCTCCTCTGTTCATTTCGGACGCAATCTCACTCTTGAGATTATCCGCTCTGAGTGTTGCTTCGTTTATCTTGCTGTTTCCCAGAACAAGAAACATTGCAATAAATGAAAATACGATAATATATCCAAGAACCGAAATAGGAAAAGCCTGCTTGGACTTCACTTTTTTTGCCACATATTTAGGTGCATTGGCACGCTCTCTTGCGGCTTCTCTTCTCTTTTTGGAGATTGTACGTAAAAGTTCTTCCCACAGAAGTCCTACGGTATCCTTTACGGAGTAACCGTCATTAACAGGAGCAGAAACAGAATTTCCGTATACAGTTCTGTCGCTTGTCACAACACCTGCCGAAGCTGTCTGAACGCGAGCTGCACTGTTTCTCATATCTCTATTGTATTTTGCCTGCTTGAGATTTATGTATTCGGTTCCTGTATTGGAATTCATTTTATCTTCTCCTTTATATATAAGTCATATTTTTTCACATATTCTTAGTTTTGCACTTCTTGAACGGGGGTTTTCCTCAAGTTCCGTATCTGACGGAAGTACGGGCTTCTTCGTTATCACCGTGCCCTGCGGTTTCTTACCGCACACGCACACCGGAAAATCAGGAGGACATTCACAGCCTTTTGTGAGCTCTAGGAATGAATGCTTTACAATTCTGTCCTCAAGGGAGTGGAATGTGATTATCGCCATTCTTCCCTCACTGTTCAGCATCGGGAACAATCCGTTTATCATTTTGTCTATAACATCAAGTTCACCGTTTACTTCAATTCTGATTGCCTGAAATGTTCGCTTTGCCGGATGAGGTCCGTCTGCTCTGTTCTTTGCAGGAATTGAATTCTTTATGATTTCTGCAAGTTCCAGAGTTGTTTCGACAGGCTTTGATTCACGCGCCTTGCAGATGTTTGCTGCAATCTTTCTTGCAAAGCGTTCCTCGCCGTACATATCTATTATTTTTGAAAGCTGTCTTTCATCATATTCATTAATTACGTTATAAGCGGAAAAACCTTTGTCCTGATTCATTCGCATATCAAGAGGAGCATCCTGCATATAAGAGAAACCTCTGTCAGCGTTATCAAGTTGGAATGAGGAAACTCCAAGGTCAGCAACAACACCGTCAATCTTCTCAAAGCCCGCTTCTCTCAAAAGCTCTGCAGCTTCAGAAAAGTTGCCTTTAAGGAGCACTGCTCTGTCACCGTAAACCTTAAGTCTTTCTGCCGCTTTTTCAAGAGCGTATGAATCCTGGTCTATACCTATAAGCTTTCCGTTTTCGCCAAGTCTTTTCAGAATCTCGTTTGAGTGTCCTGCTCCCCCGAGGGTGCAATCTACATATATTCCATCCTGCTTAATGTTTAATCCGTCTACTGTTTCATTAAGCATTACAGAATAGTGTCCGAAATTTTCCTGCATCAGTTTTTCTCCCGTTAATTACTTGAGCATTGCAAGGAATTCTTCAAGGTTTTCCGGAGGCTCTGCAGTCTGTTCAATAATTGCATCGTTGCTCCAGATTTCAAGAGTATTGCTCATACCTACTATCATCACGTCTTTTTCGAGGTTGGCAAATTCTCTGTGCTCCTTGGTCAGCACTATTCTTCCCTGAGAATCCATCTCTGTGGGATTTGCACTCATCATAATGTATCTTTTCATTGCTCTTGCGTTCTTATCAAGACCGAGAGCATCAATTTTTGCAATTAAGCTTTCCCATTCTCTCTGGGGATAAATTATAAGATACGGATCGCTGAAGCCTTTTGCCACTACAAACTTTGAGCCGAGCTCATCGCGGTACATTGCGGGTATAAAAAGTCTTCCCTTTGCATCTATGCTATGATTCGCTTTTCCGGAAAACATAAATTACACCCTCCTTTTTTCCGTTTTTGCTCCATTTTGCTCTTTATTGGTAATAATTTACTCCATTTCGCTCCACTTCGTTGATATTATTATACAATATGCAATAAAAAAATGCAACTGTTTTCTCAAAAAAATATTTAACAAATTATAAACTTACAGTAAAAAAACATTGTATTTCAGGTGTCTGCAGAGAATATAGAACATATGTAGCAAAACCCGTAGATTTGCATATAATACGCTGTAAAAGCTTTGCAGAATTATCCCCCGTTCCGCCGGCGGAAAGAGTTTCGCAAAAATTAAGCAAATGTCGAAGTGTCGGATTTTTTGCAATAAAAATTATTATTTTTTCAAAAAAAGCTATTGACAAATCAGTTTCATCGTGATATAATTCCATTGTTGTGTAAATGAGTGCAACAAATACAAGTTCTGGGTGTGGCGCAGTTTGGTAGCGCGCTACCTTGGGGTGGTAGAGGCCGTGGGTTCAAGTCCCGCCACTCAGACCAAAGAAACAGAGTTACCTATCAAGGTAACTCTGTTTCTTTTTTGTTTATCTGTGTGCGGTGGGACTTGAACCCTAAGAGGGCAAAATGCACAGGTGTTCCTACCCTCGTCAAAAGCAACTCCATTTGGAGGAGCTTTTGACAAAAGAACGGACATAGTCTGCGCCGAGCAATCAGCGCACAAAAGTGCGCGTGTCCCGCCCAGGCACAGCCTGTT
>JAZOLW010000026.1:0-12872 GCA_045653405.1 Eubacteriales bacterium
TTTCGCTTTCGGAAATTGATGAGTTTGTATCATAGAGGCTGCGCCGTTTTTAATGTTACTTTCCGTTTGTGCGAAAAGTAACCAAAAGAACCCGAGGGCTTCGCCCTTCGAACCCACGACGGTCAAAAGAAATTATCGCCAACGGTATCTGATTTTTAGCCAAATGAGTAATTTCTAAGATTGCCCGTCGGAGGCTACGCCTCTCTTTTTGTCAGCGGTGAAATTCGTAGAACTTCACCGCTGACGGGCAAATATTTGCTGTTTACATCAGGCGAAGTGATTAGTGCAATTCTTATTGCCTGTCTGGTGTACACCTTTGTCGGTTGCACATTATAATGTTTTGGTTTGTGCAAATTTTAAGCTATGTGCCACTGATTAACTATTGATATAATCTGATATTTCACTAAAACATCTTTGTGGCAGTGCAGTTGCACATATATACGCCCGTCAATCTCAAAATTTTCTCATTTTGTATTAACTTTTAGTGATAGTTGGTAGAAAATTTAATTGACGGGTGCGGGTTCGAAGGGCGAAGCCCTCGTGACTTTGGTTACTTTGCTCACGCAAAGTAACTCGCTGTCGCAACAGCGAAACATTCTTTCTGTTCTCACAAAAGTAACTCGCCGAAGGCAAAAAACTTACTTAAACGATGGCTTCATTGATGCTCTCTGCCAATCTATGGGATTAGATTGACAAAGATATAAGCCCTGCCTCCGCAGTGACGAAACATCTCCCTAAATGTGTTTTGCTGAAAGGTGCGGGGTTCGGGGTGGAACCCCGATTTAATTATAAATCTTGTATTTTTCGCAGAGCTTGCAAACCTCGGCTCTGATGTAGTCAGCCTGGTTTTCGATGTCGGTAGCAGCAAGCTTCATAAGGTGGGCAACCTTAACGAAATCTTCTTCCTTGAAACCGCGTGATGTAGCCGCAGGAGTACCTACTCTTACACCGCTTGTAACAAAGGGAGTTTCGGGGTCATTGGGGATTGCATTCTTGTTAACTGTGATATAAACGCTGTCAAGACGCTTTTCAAATTCCTTGCCTGTAACACCGAAAGGACGAAGGTCAACAAGTGCAAGGTGGTTGTCTGTACCGCCGGAAACAAGCTTGAAGCCTTCAGCAAGAAGTGCATCGGCAAATGCCTTGGAGTTTGCAACAACCTGCTTTGCGTATTCCTTGAATTCAGGCTTGAGTGCTTCGCCGAAGCATACAGCCTTTGCTGCAATAATATGCATAAGAGGACCGCCCTGTGTGCCGGGGAATATAGCCTTGTCAATAGCCTTTGCGTGTTCTTCCTTGCAGAGAATAAGTCCGCCTCTGGGACCGCGCAGAGTCTTGTGAGTTGTTGTTGTAACAACATCGGCATAGGGAACGGGATTGGGATGAAGTCCTGCCGCAACAAGACCTGCAATGTGAGCCATATCAACCATAAAGATTGCTCCGACTTCCTTTGCAACCTTGGAAATTCTTTCGAAATCAATGAATCTGGGATATGCAGAAGCACCTGCAATAATCATCTTGGGCTTGCATTCCTTTGCGATTCTTTCCATTTCATCGTAGTCGATAAAGCCCTCATCGTTTACACCGTAAGGAACGATGTTGAAGAACATACCCGAAACATTAACGGGACTTCCGTGCGTGAGATGTCCGCCATGAGCAAGATTCATACCCATAACAGTGTCGCCGGGCTTGCAGAATGCGGTGTAAACCGCAAAGTTTGCATTTGCACCTGAATGGGGTTGTACGTTTGCGTGGTCTGCGCCGAAAAGCTCGCAGGCTCTCTTTCTTGCAATTTCTTCTGCAATGTCAACACATTCGCATCCGCCGTAGTAACGCTTTGAAGGATAACCTTCTGCATATTTGTTTGTAAGAACAGTACCTGCTGCCGCAAGAACTGCAGGAGATACAATGTTTTCACTTGCAATGAGTTCAATGTTTCTTGACTGACGTGCAAATTCCTTTTCAACGGCATCTGCCACTTCAGGGTCAAATGACTTCAAAAAGCCCATATTTTCTTTAACCATTTTGAATTCCTCCGTGGTTGGTTATTCGGGACGGTGTGGGCACCGTCCCCTACGAAACCTGTGTATTTTTAAACAAATCTGTATTTAATTTTGATTGCCTTGCCGTCGGGATAGTCAAGAAGCTGTCCCACAGCAAAGAAATTTTTGTTTTCATCGTAAAGTCTGCACATATCCGTTTTTTCAAAAAACTTTTCGGATATCCGTGCTTTTTTCAGATATATCTCTGCACCATTGAGTGCAAGTTTTTTATAAAATGGCACAAGTGTCACAATCGGCAAATCCGTGAATATCTCTTCAGGGCTTGTAAGCAATCCTTCAAGAGCCGCCGTGTTTTCTTCCACATACAGCTTTTCCACATCTTCAAGTCTTACTGCATTTTCTGCTGTATACTCTCCGCATCTAAGCCTTTCAAGGCTGTCAAGGCAGGCACCGCAGCCGAGAGCCTTTCCTATATCTTCACCAAGAGTTCGTATGTATGTTCCCTTGGAGCAGGAAATGTCAAGCTCGCACCGCACACCGTCAAATGGCTTTGATATCTCAATGGAGTAAACTGTAATTTCTCTTGCCTTGCGTTCAACTTCTATTCCCTGCCTTGCAAGGTCATAGAGCTTTACACCATCCTGTTTAATTGCCGAGTACATAGGGGGGACTTGCATCTGTTTTCCGACAAAGCCGGATATCACTTCTTTAAGCTTGTCCTCTGTGAAGGTTACTTTGTGTTCTTCAAGCACATTTCCCGTAATATCTGCCGTGTCGGTTATCTTGCCGAAAAGCACGCCTGCTCTGTAAATCTTGTCGTGTCCCGTGATAAGTTCCTGCACGCTTGCGGCACTTCCCACAAGTATGGGAAGTACTCCGCAAGCCATAGGGTCAAGCGTTCCCGAATGACCTACACGTTTTATTCCGTAGAACTTTCGTATTCTGGCAACCACCGAATGGGAGGTTATGCCAGAAGGCTTGTATATGTTAATTATACCGTTCATCATCTAAAATCCTTGTAAGGTTTTGTCGCAGCATTTGTTCCGTTTCAAGTAAATCCTTTCATAATACGTCTTAATACGTCTTACGAATCTTCCAGAGCCTTTAACTCCTTAAGGTCGATGTTTTCTTCCTTAACTGCTGCCTTGTTGAAGCCGATAACCGTTACGTCTTCTCTGTCAAAAGCCTTGGGAGGTGCTTCGGGGGCACTTTCGAGTGTTACCTTTACAATTCCCTTGAGTGCGTGAGCCTCTGTTACAACACCTCTGCCCTCGTCTGTTTCAACAACAGAGCCTACCTTGGGAGTGCGAGCCATTTCTTCCTCATATACCTTGTCCTCGTATCTCAGACAGCACATAAGCTTTCCGCAGGCACCTGAGATTTTTGCTGAGTTGAGTGAAAGTCCCTGATCCTTTGCCATCTTGATTGATACCTGAGCAAAGTCGCCGAGGAAAGAGTTACAGCAAACGCTTCTTCCGCAGGCACCAAGCCCTCCGAGCATCTTTGCTTCGTCACGAACACCTATCTGACGAAGTTCAATTCTTGTTCTGAAAACAGATGCAAGTTCTTTTACAAGCTCTCTGAAATCGATTCTTGATTCTGCTGTAAAGTAGAACAACAGCTTTGAGTTATCAAAAGTGTACTCCACAAAAACAAGGTTCATTTCAAGACCGAGGGCTGCAACTTTCTGCTTGAATATTTCTGCAGCTTCTTTTTCAAGTTCCTTGTTTGCAATATACTTTTCTGTATCGTGAGTTGTTGCAATTCTCTTTATCTTCTTGAGAGGGGGAATAATGCCCGATGGCGGCACAAGTCTGTTTGAAATGGCGGTGTAGCCGTATTCCGCACCTCTTGCTGTTTCAACAATAACGGGGGTTCCGTAGGGAACTTCGTGTCCGTCGGGGTCAAAATAATAAATTTTACCCGCTTCTCTGAATCTTATACCCACAACTTCGTAGTTCTTACCGAAATCAACTTCGTGGGTCGCTCCTTCTTCTGCATTTGCAACAGCTTCGCTGTGAAGTGCGTTTGCAGTCTGAGTGCGGTCGATTTCTTCAGTCTTCATAGCCTTGGGTTTTGCACGTCTTTTTGCTTCTTCTGCAGCAATTTGTTCTGCAAGGGGAATTGCGTTTTTATATTTTTCTTCAAGGGAAAGCTCCTTTACGGGAGCCTTTGCCTCTGACATTTTAGCTATATCAGAACCCGAGATTCCGGCAAATGACTGCATATCCTTTGACAGAGGTGAAAGCCCCGTAAATTCCTGTCCACGGTTCTTTCTGTCACGGTCTCTGCGGTTGTGTCTGTCATTTCTGCGGTTGTTATGGCTTGTGTGCTGTTCGTTATGATTGCGGTTCTTGTCCTGTGATTGCTGTTGGGGTGCAGGATTTTGAACAGGTTTTGCATCATTTTTCCTGTTATTCTGTTGATTATTCTGCTGACTATTCTGCTGGTTATTCTGACTGCCGTTCTGGTGATTGTTTTTATTAGGCTTGCCGAAATTTTTGTCGCGGTGCTGATTGTTGTTTTTACTGTTCTTGCCGTTTCTGTCATTTCTATCGGTTCTGTTTTCGTTTTCTCTTGCATTTTCGCCCGACGGCTTGTTCTGCTGATTCTGAGGAGCAGAGTTGTTTTCCCCGCCGCGTTTGCGGTTTTTGTCAAATTTATGACGCTTGTCATTTCTGCCGCGACTGTCATTTTCAGGCTTTGCTGACTGCTGGTTTACATTCTTTGACGCATTATCGTTAACGGTTTTCGCCATAACTATGCCGGAAGCCGTTTCATTTCCGCTGTTCTTGTCTTTTTTTGAGGGCAGGGAAATCATAAACCCCTTTTTTGTATTGATGGTGTTATCGCCCTCGGCAGAGGTGTTGGGTTGCATATTTCTGTTTTTGTTATTCATAAGTTTTTGTAATATATCCTTTCAATCGGGTGCGTGTGAACGCACATCTTAAAGCCCTGCTGTATCAGAGCTTTGCTGTCAGATACGCATAAAGCGCACTCTTGTTGGCATAATCCTCACACAGAAGATATGCTTTTTCAAATATTTCGTAGTAGGCCATTGCCCTTTTTGCAGACATTTTTACACACAGCTTTCTGAAGTCCTGTGTGCAGGGAATTACTCTGCACTTCCCGTTTGATTTTTTGTATACTGCCATATTTTTAGCAATAAGCATAAAGGTACGCAGATATACTTCAAGGTCTCCTGCGTTTTTTCCCGCACCTTCCGTGCTGTCTGCGGAATCCGTATTCTTCTGCTCTTTTTTTCTCGGCAACAAAGAAACTACATCCTGCTGTCTTCCGCTGAAGTAGCTGGTTGCAAGGCTGTATGCATCCAGCACGCTTTTAACCGGAAGAGTTTCTGCATCTGTATCCTCATATGTTTCCAGGTATGATGCAATAACCGCCATTGATTCTTCGTCAGCGTTTTTTCCCAGCAGACTTGCCGCTGTTTCCGTGTAATAAGAACTGTCGTGAGGAGCAGGTGTCAGTACGCATACTCTTGATAAAACGGTGGGGAGCAGACTGCTTTTTGATGAGCAGGTGAGTATGAAAACAACTCCCTGCGGAGGCTCTTCAAGAACTTTAAGAAGAGCATTCTGCGACTGAACATTGAATTTGTCAATACCTTCAAGTATGAAGATTTTTCTGTCGCTTTCATTGGACGAGAGATATGCCTGAGAACGCACATCCCTTACGTCGTCAACCTTAACTTTGTTCTTGCCAAGTTTATATATATCCGGGTGTGTGCCCGAATTTATTTTTCTGCATACACTGCAGGTTCCGCAGGGGTTGCCTCCCTCGGATACGTTGGGGCACATAAATGCCGAGGCAAGAAGTTCTGAATATTGGCGTGCTGCAAGGGTTCCCGACGAAATTATAAGATATGCGTGCACGCTCTTTTTTATATCAAATCCTCGAAGGTCGTTTATTGTCATACGTGGAAGAAGTTTTCAACGCCTAAAACAAATATTGTCGCGCCACCTGTCTGGATTTTTGCAGTTGCGCCGGCACCTGCTACGGTATTGAGAGCAGGATATGCGTTTGTAGGCACGTAATGAGAACGCTTCTTGCCGTTTTCCGAAATAATTCTAACTACTTCGTCAACCTGTTCATCCTCCACACCTGTTATGAAGGTGGTGTTGCCGGATGAAAGAAAACCGCCGGTGGATGCAATTTTTGTGGAGTAAAAACCAGCCTTGTTAAGTTCGGATGTAACGATGGGGGCATCGTCATTGTGAACTACAGCCATAATTAATTTCATAGTGAACCTCCTGTAAAGTTGTTTTATTTATTTCAGCCCGAAGAGAATTGATTCGGAGCTGTATGCATGGCATATTGCTGCTGCAAGTGCGTCTGCCGTATCGTCGGGGTGCGGCTCTTTTGCAAGACCAAGCAGCTTTGTAACCATGTACATTATCTGTTTTTTGTCGGCTCTGCCGTAGCCTGTAACCGCTTGCTTTATCTGAAGCGGCGTGTATTCGAAAATGGGAATACCGTTCTTTGTTGCGGCAAGGAGAATAACTCCTCTTGCCTGACATACATTAACGGCTGTTTTTTCGTTGGTGTTGAAATACAGTTTTTCTATGGAAACGGCATCGGGACGGCTTGCCTTAATCAGCTCGTCAATGTTTTCATAGATTTCTTCAAGTCTTAGCTCTGTTTTTTTGCCTGCAGGGGTGAGAACCGCTCCGTATTCCAATGCAGAGAATGTATTTTTTGAATATTCAACAATCCCGAAACCGACTGTTGCAAGACCCGGGTCAATGCCCATTATCACCATCAGGATTGCCTCCTTGACACGTAAGTTAATATATATAAATATATATACTACACCTATTTTAATTAATATTCACACTATTATACAATAAAAAAAGCTCTTTGTCAATGCAAAGAGCGATATTATAGGGTTATTCGGTTATTTGTAACGTCTGATATATTCCAGCTTTTCAAAAATGTCTTCCACAGCTTTGAAAATAACAGCATCTTCCTCGGGCGCTCTGATTACAAGACCGGGGATATCGGTGTACAATTCAAAATCAAGTCTGTGCAGGTGATTATCCTCGCTGTCACACACCGTAAGTGTCGCAGTGTCCTTGCCTGCGTTTCTTTCAAGCTTAACTGTGATTTCGGAATATAATGTGCAGTATTTGTCAAGCAGTGTGCAATAGTCCTCAATGATACTGCGTGAGTTTTCGCCCACATATGTCAGTTCCGCAGGACAGATAAAATCCACCTTGCAGGAAAACAGAGCATTTGCCTTTTCTGTGCATATTGTAAGAACACGGTTGAGACAAACGACCTTATCTGTGTTGTGTATTCCGTTGTTTTCAGAAAATTTGTTGTAATACTGCATTGTTTCTCCGTAGTTCGTGATTTATTTTGAGTATCTGAGAATATTTTCCGCATTTCTGCAGAATTCGTACTGTTCCTTTGCCAAAGCATCTTTTTTTACAGAACTTACCCTCTGTGCTACGGTTATACGCTTTTGTTTTCTGCATATACGCATAAGTTCAGAGGCAGTTTCGTTTTCGCCGAGTGCGAGAACCTCCGTATATGCAGGAGAAAGGCTTGCTCTTTCCTTTGAAACATCCAAAAACGCAAACAGCAACATTCTTTTTATCTTGGCATCAGTCAGCGTTTTGCATCTCAGCTTTTCAAACATCTCTGCGTAAGCTGCAGAACTTTTTGCAGCCTTTATAACGGCATATTCAAGACCGCCGCCAAGCTCGCAGATACCTGCCAGACTTTCGGGGGTGCGTGTCATAAGCGAAATATGCAGTGCCTTGTAAAATCCGTCATATGACGTAAAATGCTCAAGATTTTTTGCGTCAGGCACATAATTCCCTGCACTTTCCATATCGTCTGAGATCATAAGACTTCTGATATGGGAAGACGAGGCGAAAACTCCGTCAGACCCCTGTGCTCTTTCAACCGTACGCTTTACGGCAACGGGAATAAGTGAACTTCCAAGCTGTTTTATTGCCTTTATATATTCTATCGCCAGAATGTCATTGGGGTTTTCGCAGATATCTGCGTATTCTGCTCCCAAATCCCTGCAAATAACAGCTTCACGGGCAACTGCGTAGCTGATATAGGGGTTGTTGCTTTGATATACCTGTATACTTTTTTCTGTTGTATCTTCCAGCAGAAATTCTGCAATTTCCGAAAGCTTTTCCACATCGGCACATTCCGAACCGAAAGCTATGTGAGAGCACATTCCGCTTTTATCCAATATCTCAACGCCTGCTCTTGCAAAGCGTTCTGCTGTCATACTGCAGTAGGGAAAAGGAATTTCAAGTACAACGGATGCTCCGTTTTTCACGGCATCTTGGGCGCGGTATTTTTTATCCATACACGCAGGCTCTCCCCGCTGTACGAAGTTACCGCTCATTGCACATACTACGGGCAGTTCCAGCACTTTTTTTACATATTCAATCTGGTAAGCGTGTCCCTTGTGAAAGGGGTTGTATTCGCATACAATTCCGCACCCTTTTGTGTGCATCGGACTACCCTCCGTTCTTATACCGGTATATTAAAATTTTTCGTCGAGAATAAGCTTTCTTGTGTTGTCTGCATCCTGAACGTAAATTCTGTACCAGGTGATAAATGTTATAATTACCCACAACTGCTTGTAGTAATCGCCCTTGCCTGCTCTGTGAGCATCAAGCATCTTGAGTGCCTCTTCTTTGTTGATATATTCATCAGCATAGGGTGAAGAAATTATATTTCTTGCCCAGTCATACAGTTCATTTCTCAGCCATACTCTTATGGGTACGGGATAACCGAGCTTTGGACGCATTACCGTTTCTTCGTTTACGATATCACGGAATGCATGGCGGAGAATGTATTTTGTTGTACCGTCACGAAGTTTGTCGTCATCGCAGAGAATACGCGCCGCCTCGAAAACTTCCTTGTCAAGATAGGGAACTCGCGCTTCAAGGGAGTGAGCCATGGAAAGTCTGTCACCCTTTACGAGAATGTCGCTCTTGAGCCAGGTGTTAAGGTCGCAGTACTGCATCTTTGTAAGGGTTGACATTCCGCTTACGTCTGCATATATACCTGCTGTTCTCTGTGTGAAGTTGATATCGGGATTGTATTTCTTGTAGTACTTTGCCTTGCCTTTTTCGTCAAACACGAAAGAGTTACCAACAAAACGCTTTTCAACGGGAGTTGTTCCGCGAAGAAGTAACTGTTTTCCCTTAACGCTGTCGGGAAGAATTCTTGCAAGACCGTAAAGAGCTGCTCTGAGGGGTGAAGGAAGTCCGTAAATTTTGTCAGCAGAGAGAGCTGTGCGGTAAACCTTGTAGCCTGCAAAGAATTCGTCTGAGCCTTCGCCCGAAAGGATAACCTTAACGTGTCTTGCAGCTTCCTGACATACGAGATAAATAGCCACAACCGAGGGGTCAGCCATAGGAGAATCGAGATGATATATAACCTTGTCGTATGCTTCAAGGAACTCGTCAAGTCCTGCAACAAGCTTGTGATGTTCAACGTCAATGTGCTTTGCAATTCCTGCGGCGTTGTCAATTTCGGAGTATTCCTTAACGCCGAAAGCAACGGTGAATGCCTTGATTCCGGGGCAAATTTTTGAAGCAACCGCTGTAATAACGGCAGAGTCTATACCGCTTGAAAGGAACGAGCCTACAGGCACATCGCTGAGCATGTGAGCCTCAATGCTTTTTTCAACAGCCTTTCTCAGTCTCTTTTCTTTTTCGTCAAAAGAAATTGAAGAATCGGGCTTGAAGGATATGTCGATGTACGGCTGGGTTTTTACCTTTTCGCCCTTGCGGATTACGGTGTAATGACCTGCAGGAACGATTTTTATGTCTGTTGTAACGGTGTCGGGCTCTGTTACATACTGGAATGTAAAATAGTTCTGGAGGTATTCGTCACTCACATTGTATGACGGCATATTGCTGTCAAAAAGGAAAGCCTTGAACTCGGAGGAGAACACAACGCCGTCCTTGTTTTCTCTGTAATAGAAAGGCTTGATGCCGAAGGGATCGCGTCCTGCAAAAATTGTGTTTTCCTGTCTGTCATAAATGATGATGGCAAACATACCGCGAAGCTTCTTTATGAACGATTCGCCCTCGCGTTCATATAATGTAACGAGAGTTTCGATTTCCGAGCGTGTTTCAAATACACAGCCCTGTTCGGAAAGCTCTGCACGAAGCTCAAGATAGTTGTATATTTCACCGTTGAAAATACCCGTAAATCTGCCCGACTTGTCGGTGAAGGGCTGGGAACCTTTTTCGAGGTCAATAATGCTGAGTCTTCTGAAAGCAAGACCGCAGTTTTCGTCAATGACCGACTTTGAATCGTCCGGTCCTCTGTGACGAATGCATTTTGACATATTTTCAAGGTCTTTGATGTCTGTGTCATTCAGTGGTGTGTTTTTAAAAATTCCTGCAAATCCGCACATATTTAGTCTGTTTCTTCGGAAACATACCGCAAAAGGGTAAAACCGAAGCCTTTCTGTGTGATGTAGTTAAAAATCCGTAATTTTTGATACAAATATCCATTTTTACTTATGAAGTATAACACATAAATGTTAACAATTATCTAAAAAAGTTAATATTATTTTAAACAATATTTGAAATAATATGATATACTAACATTAGAATACAATACTAAGGGAGGATTAACATATGAAAAAGTTATTTTATTGGATTGGTGCGTTCGTTGTAATAGCAGGTATTTTTACTACCTTGGCAGTTTTGCTCAAGAAGCTTAAGATTTCTCTTTCAATTGAAGGCATCGATGATGAAATGGAAGACGAAACAACAGGCGAAATTGATCTTTCCATCGAAGGAACAGAAAACGTATTTGATGAAACAGCAGAAGCAGTTGAAGAAGCTCTCGAGGAAATGCTCGGCGAAGACTTTAGCGACGAAATTGAAGTTGAAATCACAGAAGAATAATTCAATAATAAAACCGGCTGAAAAGCCGGTTTTTGTTTTGTAAAAAGAAGGGACGGTTATAAATCCTCTTCACTAAGGGATTGGTGTCTTTTGAAAGAATCGGCATAGTCGTAAAATCATCGGCTATGCCGTTTTTTCTCGTATTTTTATTGGTGGATTAAATTCCCCAATACAGTTACACGATTCGTATTTTCTGAATCTTTTTGCCGTCAATATGCTCGGCTTGATGTACATATACTCTTTCTACAAACTCACGGAGGATTTCTGCCGTGAGTTCTTTTATGTACGTATACCTACGCACCAGTGAAAGAAATCTATCAGCGTTGGCAGTTTCTTCTTGAGCCGATGAAATTTCTATTTTTATCTTTGCAGATGCTTCAAGGAAGCAACTGGCATAAGTGTTGTTGATTTTTACGAAAGAATAAGATGCCGCAGGGCAATGGAAGACTTGTCCCTCGGTACATACACCGTGACACAGGTTGCAGAGAAGTATAACTTCAACAGCCTGTCCTGTTTTAACAGAAGATATAAGAAATATTGCGGCACAGCTCCCATGACTACACTTACGGAAGCAAAAAAAGAAGAGCTGCAATGGGAAAATAACAGCAAAGCAAAATTAGTCCCCATCTTTAATGCTGTTTATGAGATAAGGTTTGAAGAAGATTATTTCTCTGTGAATTTCAAAGAATTTCAAAGTCGGGGACTAATATCAATAACTGTAAAGTAAAAACACGGGCAGGATTTTTCCTGTCCGTGTCTACTTTTATGTTTTTCTTTTTATCCGACGGAGCGGATAAGGAATTTTGCCCGGATAATTGAATTTATCCCAAAGCTACCATGCTGAAAACAAGTGCAAACAATGCAACTGTTTCACAAAGACCTACAACAGTGATGTACTGAGAGAAGCCTTTTCCTGTTTCAGCAAGAGCATCTGCACCTGCCGCGCCTGCTTTACCCTGGAAAACAGCAGAAAGCGCCATTGCTACGCCGGATGCAATTCCAAGACCAAGCAAGAAAGCAGGATCTGCAGTGGATGCCTTCATCTGCTGCATAAGAAGGAAGCCGTAAATGGTCTGTGTAAGGGGAGCACCTGCGAAAACGGTAAGAATAAACGGTGCTGCTTTATTGCTCATATAGCACTTTTTCCAAGCGCCGATAGATGCCTGACCTGCAATGCCGATACCGATAGCCGAGCCGATTGCGGCAATACCCATTACCAATGCTGTTGATAATAATCCTAAATTCATAATAATTCTCCTTTATAATCAATTTATTCTTTGAAAGGTTTAAATTTGTGACCGCTCCACGACATATCCAGATGCGAGGAGAACTCCAGAGTGTTAAGACGAATGCCGTGTACAATAACTGACAGAATGTTCAGTATCATATTCAGACCGTGACCGAATACCAGAAGAACAATGGCAAGTATCATAAACAAAAAGTTGCCGAATAACGGCCCTGCCAACTCATTAACGGTAGCAGAGATTGCAGCACCTGCAAGGCCTACTGCCCAGAGTCGTATATACGAAACAATATCAGAGAAAACATTTACCACACCAAGCAAAACCGATACTATATTCGTAAGGCTTGAAAGTATGGATTTAATGATGCTACCCTCATAGTTTGAAAATACAAAGCTGAGTACAAAACCTATGCCTATAAGTGCTATTGCCACAGTTCCCACGGGAATACCGCTGATAACCAGTCCGAAGCTGAACACCTGGGCGTTAACCACAAGGCTAAGCACTACGTAGTAGATACCCACAAGCTGTAATATCGAGCCTATATCACCAAGCATCTTAACGGAACTTCTGTTTCTTAAAGCGCCCTTGATATGTGCTACTGTCAGCTGTATCAATGCCAGGGAAAAACAGAAAATCTGCAGGTTCTGAGCTGTAGTGAGACCTGCTGTGCCGTTTGTCCAGAATGGATACCATATCTTGTCTGC